>JAUNJD010000045.1 GCA_030523205.1 Bacteroides sp. | reverse complement strand
CAACTCCACTCATCCTCCGTACCCATACCGTACTTTTATGAGCGGACTATGTACGGAGTTGTTGTGGAGCAAGTGTGGAGCAGGTACGGAGAAGGTACGGAGCAAGTGTGGAGCAGATATAACTTTCTAATGAAATATTTGTTAACTGAATAAAAAGCAGTATCTTTGTCGCGGTTTTGGTTTCGCCCGCCCTGCTTCTTGGGGAGGAGACGATGAAAAGGGAATCAGGTGAAAGTCCTGAACAGACCCGCTGCTGTAAGTTCCGGCCAAAGTTTCGAGGAAAGCACTCACATAATGTCACTGTCTCGCTGATATACAAGGGGATGGGAAGACGTCCGCGAAACGGAATAAGTCAGAAGACCTGCCAGAATCAACATAGTTTTGAATGCTTTCGGGACATAAAGCAGAAAAACATTGAGCCGACCTCTTTTCTTCCTCCTTTCTTTCCTTCGGGGGAAAGTGTGTTCCTCTTTGTATATATGCTACATCCGTCTTCGCAAGCAAATCGTTTGATTGATAAACAGATAGTATGATGTATAAAAGAAATCTAGCATACGTATTGTTTACGTTTTGCTGCCTGCTTTCGGTTGGTGTATCGGCCCAGAATAAAATCACTCTTCAAGGCAGAGTGACGGACCGAAGCGGGGAACCCATTGCACAAGCCACGGTGGCTGTGGAAAATTCAGCTACCGGCACCTATACGGACGACAACGGACACTATTCCCTCTCTATCGTCAGCGGACGGCATACGCTCGTCGTTTCTTTCATCGGCTACCGTACTGTGAAGACTACACTCGACGTCAGCCGCAACCAAACCCAAAACTTCACCTTGCAGGAAACTTCCGTCAACCTAGGTTCCGTCGAGGTGTATGGCAAGACCAGTACACAGAAGGTTAAGGAAGGAGCATTTGCCGTCAATGCGCTTGACATTAAGCCGATAGTGAATTCGCTGAACAACCTGAATGAACTGGTGAACCGTACCACGGGCATCAAGGTGCGCGAAGAAGGCGGCGTGGGCAGTGACTTCGACCTCTCCATCAACGGTCTGTCAGGCAACTCGGTGCGCTACTTCATTGACGGCGTGCCGATGGATGCCAAAGGTAGTGACGTGTCGTTGGCCAACTTGCCCGTCAATATCATCGACCGCATTGAGATATATAAAGGGGTAGTTCCTGCTTCGCTGGGTACGGATGCACTAGGCGGTGCCATCAACATCATCACCAAGAAGGAAAAAAGGAATTACCTCGATGCTTCCTACGGCATAGGCTCCTTCCATACGCACAAAGCCGACTTGAACGCTCAGTTCGTGGAGCCGCATACGGGGCTGATTATCCGACCGACGGTGGGGGTGAACTATTCGAAGAACGACTACACCATGAAAGACGTGGAGTTGTGGGACGAAAGCGTGCGTCAATACTTGCCCACCAACCGCAAGCGGTTCCACGATGATTATTTCTCTCTTCTGGGACAAGTGGAGGTGGGTGTTTCCAATCGTTCGTGGGCAGATGATTTCTTCGTGTCGGCCTCCTACTCCAAGGTAGATAAAGAGTTGCAAACAGGTTCGTTGCAGACCAAGGTTTACGGTATGGCCGAAAAACAGTCGGATGCTTGGAACGTGTCCGTGCGCTATCGCAAACGCGATTTTATTATAAAGAAATTGCATATGAATGCCCTGCTGTCGCATACGTGGGATCACTCGCTGACCGTAGATACGGCTTATCGTCAATATGACTGGAATGGCGACTACATCGTAAGTTCGCGCAACGAAATCACCGGACGGGCACGTTCTATGCGTCACTACAAACGTCCGCTCACTCTTGTACGTACCAATTTGGACTACCAACTGAACGCCTCCCATAGCTTCAACCTGAATTATCTGCTGAGCCGCACGGGCAACAACCGCTACGATGATGTAGATGATAGTTTTGAGCCGGCCAACGACGTCTTGTCGAAACACATCATCGGCCTCTCGTATGCCCAGTCGTTCTTTGACGGAAGGATGAACAATACCTTCTTCGTGAAGGACTACGTGAACCATGTGAACATCCGTCAGACCGACCTCTACTGGATTACGGGATCGGAGGACGTGACCGGCTCCGTCACCAAAAACTATGTGGGTTATGGGGCAGGCACCCGCTTCACGCTGACTGAACCTTTTTCCATCAAGGCATCCTACGAACATAGCGTCCGTTTGCCTTTGTCGCGCGAATTGCTGGGCAACGGAACCACCATCTATGCAAACGTGGCTCTGAGTCCCGAAAGCAGTCATAATATCAACCTCGGATTCTTTGGTACTTGGCATCCTGCCACCGGGCATACGATTTATTATGAAGCCGGTGGATTTCTGCGCTATGTGGACGACTACATACAGGCCGAAGTGTCGGAAAAGGAAGGTATGATGCAATACGTCAACCAGCCGGCCGTGCATATCAAGGGAGCCGAAGGTGAAATACGATACGACTGGCAGGGCCGTTTGCAGGTGAGTGCCAATGTCAGTTGGCAGGATGCCCGCGACCGCATGAAGTACAAGAATGATGGCAAGCTGTCCGCCACCTACAACAACCGCGTGCCCAATCAGCCTTGGCTGTTCGGAAGTGCAGAGGCCACATATACATTCCGCAACGTAATACTTCCGCAAAGCAAGCTACGGCTGGGTTGCGCCTATCAGGGCATACACTGGTATTTCCTGACGTGGGAAGCGTATGGTTCCGTAGAGAGCAAGGCACGCATTCCCGCCCAGCATACGTTCAATGCCAACCTGACGTATTCGTGGAAGCGAGAACGCTACAACCTCTCGCTGGAGTGTTCCAATTTGTTCGACCGTACGGTGTACGACAATTATAAGTTGCAGAAGCCCGGACGTGCTTTTTTTGCCAAGTTCCGGCTGTTTATAGATTAATTGAGGGTGCAGAGAAATCAGAATCTTAAAACTTAATAACTCAGAAAATTCTAATTATTAATCATATAAAGTTATGAAGAAGTTCAAAACATTTTTCTACCTGTTCATGGCAATGGCCATGACCGTGTCTTTCAACGCTTGTTCGGACGATGACGGAACATCGTCGTCCGAGGAAACCGTCACTCCTTACCACTTCGACCTCGTAGTAACCGTAGGCCGACAGGGAGGTATGGGACGCGATGTGACTACCATTGTGCGAAGCGTGGATAGCCTTACCGCCAACCAAGGCACCATCAGCATTGCCGGTATCGGATGCGAAATTAACTCTACCTATACCATGGAGAGCATTTACAAAGGTAAGTATTACTATCAGGTACCCATATCGGCCGATCGTTTCACTAAGTTCCGTGTAGCCGACAACCTGATTGACATCACGCAGGAGCAGAAGTTTGCTTCGGGCTACACCTACACCGCACGCAACTATACCCATGCTTGGCTGGACGACACCACCCTGCTCATCATGGCTGCCAACGGTGACAAGGATGCCATCATCTGGACCAAACTGAACGCTGACGATATGACCATATTGGGCAACGGTACGCTGGACATCGACTTGGCTGACGGATATGACACCTTCACTACCAGTGGTATTGCGGCTTATCGTGAAGCAGACAACAAATTGTTCTACTTTTATTACAACAAGAAGAAGGGTACTACGAGCATGAACTCTACCAACGAACCTTACTTCCACGTGGCTGTCATCGACCCCGAAACGATGGAAGTGGAAAGTGATGAAATCAACACCCAGCAGGTAAGTGAAATGGCGGGTAGTGCCTACGGCGAACTTCTGCAAAGCACTACCTTTACGGATGAGTCCGGCAATCTCTACTTGGCTGCCTTCAATGACACGGACGACATGGAAGAGGGTTGCTTGCTGCGCATCAATGCAGGAGAGACCAACTTTGACGCTTCCTACAATGGCTTCAAGAATACCGATGGCAAGTTGCTCACCGTACAATACTTGGGCAACAACAGAGTATTTACTTACTCGCGCAACGACTCCGAAGGTACCAAGATTGACAGCTATAGCCACTACTACTCCATTGTCAACCTGAGCACCGGAACTCGGACACGTCTGCAATACAATGGCGAAAACATTCCTTATAGCAGCGGCCGCTTCTCTCAGCGTTCGGCTTTCGTTGATGATAAGGTATATTTCGGCGTAAATCCGTCTGACACCAATCCTTGCGTTTACATTTACGACGTAAATACCGGCAGTGTAGAAAAGGGTGCCGAAGTGGAAGAAGGATATTACTTCGAACAAATCCGAGTATTGGAAGACTGATTTTTTTGACATTATGAAGAAAATTCTATTCATACTCTCTTTATTACTGAGTTCCTTCCTCGCGGTCAACGCCCACGAGGAAGGAAACTTCGTGGCAAGCGACTTCTTGGCCGGCATGAAACCCGGCGACAAGGCTGCCTTGCTGATGGTGCACTTCGGCACAAGCTATGAGGATACACGCACCTTGACCATTGACGCTATCAACGCTAAGGCCAAGGAAGCGTTTCCACAATTGGAAGTGCGCGAAGCCTACACCTCGCGCATCATCGTCCGCAAGCTGAACCGTCAAGGCATCGGGAAAAAGACCCCGCTGGAAGCCTTGTTCGGACTGCGTGCCGAGGGCTATACGCACGTCATTGTACAGAGCACCAACATCATCGATGGCGTGGAGATGGAATCACTGCGCCGCGACGTGGAAAGTATGTTGCCCTTCTTCAAGGAAATTCGCGTGGGCACTCCCCTGCTCTACTCCGTGGAAGATGCGGAAAAGGTGGTAGAAATTCTGGCTACTCGTCATGCTCCCGTCTCTGCCAAGAAAGGCAAGACAAGCAAGGAGCACATAGTGCTGGTGGGGCACGGTACCTATACGCCGAGCACTGCCACTTATAGCCAAATAGACTATATGCTAAAGGCTGCCGGACACACAAACTTCCACATAGGCACTATCGAAGGCTATCCCACCTTCGACACTATGCTGGCTCAGCTGAAAGCTGCCAAGGCTAAGAGCGTCAAGCTGGTACCCTTCATGTTCGTTGCCGGAGACCATGCCAACAATGACATTGCCGGCGACTGGAAAGAAGCCCTCGAAAAAGAAGGGCTGACTGTCGACGCCTGCATGGAAGGATTGGGACAAGTACCCGAAATACAGGATATCTTCATCGAGCACATCCGTTTCCTGCTGACACACCGTATGGTGGGAATTATGGAGAAAAAGGCTTTAATTAATTGATAATGGAGAATTGACAATAGATAATGAAATAGGAGTTATAATAGTTAGGAACTCATAGAACTCCTATTTCAACTTCTCCTAACAACTTTATTCCTAGAACTCACATATTTAAAAATAAAGTTTATGAGAAAAGAGCTTACACTATTCGTGTTGGCCGGAGGGCTTATTGTCTCCGGTAACACATTTGCTCAGCAAAAAAAGCAGTACAGCAATCTGAATGACACGGTTGTCTCCATTGACGAAGTGGTGGTATCGAGCGAACGCAAGAAGATGAATGTGCTGAAGCTGGAAGCACCGGCCAAATTCCTCCCCGTATCGACCAACAGCTTGAACGGGAAGGTGTTGGAAAACAGAGGAATTACTGACATACAGACAGCCTCCCGCTTCTTGCCGGGTGTGCGCATACAGACAACCTACGGTGCTTTCCAGCAAATCTCCGTGCGTGGTTTCGACCACTCCGTCATCATGGTGGATGGCGTAAGGGACGAACGTTCGTCCATCGATAACTCCTACCCCTTCATGGACTTGACGTCCATCGAGAGCATCGAGGTGCTGAAGGGTCCTGCATCCGTACTGTACGGACAGTCGGCTGTGGGTGGTGTCATCAACGTGGTGCGCAAGGCACCGAGCGAAAAGAATATGCTGAATGCCCGCGTGGCCTACGGCAGTTGGTACAATATGCAAGCCACGGCCAGTATGGGCGGCAAGTTGGCAGGCCCTATCAACTACCTGGCCAGTTTCAACTACCAGAATACCGACGGATGGCGCGACAACAAGCAGCAACGCCTCTCAGGCTATTTGGCACTGGGCGGACAACTGACAGAGAAAGACATGATTGACGTGCGCATTTCGGGTAACCGCGATTTCTATTCTACTGAAATCGGTCTGCCACCTACCATGACCCGTACCATCTACAAGGCATCGAACAACGAAGAGTATTTGCACTCCGGTGATATGCTTCCCGGACTGGATCGCGAGGCACGCTATAACAGCGAATCGGACTTTATGTACAACCGCAGCTTTAGCGTATCGGCCACCTACAAGCACGAATTCAGCTCTGCTGCCAAGTTGACCGAACGTTTCTCGTACAGCTACGATGACATCGACTACTTCGGTACGGAGGAGCTTTCGTATCTGACGAGCAATGAAGCCATCTACGACTATTACTATTTGGGCTCGGACAACAGCAAGACGTATATCTGCCTGGATTCCATCTACTACAACTATCCGTTGCGCTTCTCGCACATTGCTAAGACCTACAACAATCAGTTGGAACTGAACGGTGCTTTCTATACCGGCAACGTGAAGCACAACTACCTGACCGGCTATTCGCTTATCGCACTGCGCCGCGTCAGCTATACAGGTTATCTGTTCGGTAGCAGTGGCGATGACGTGACCGGCCCCGGACTAACAGGTCATGGCAGCGTATATAATCCGCACAGCATTGGCTGGATGGATACTAAATTCAGCCGTGCCAATCCGTCCAATCGCTGGATGCACGGGTTCTACCTGCAAGACTTGGTGGAATTCAACGACCAACTGAAGTGGCTGTTGGCCGGACGCTACGACCTCTATAGCTACCGCCGCACCACCAACCTCCCCACCATCGACGGACAACGCAAGTTCGAGGATATTCCCTCCAGCGAGTACAACAAGATAAAGAACCACGCTTTTACCTTCCGTACCGGATTGGTATATCTGCCCACCGAGCAGTTCTCTGTCTATGGCTCGTTTGGCACGTACTTCAAGCCTATCAATACGTTCTACTCCGCCACTACTATCTACATCGACAAGGATGGCAAGGAATACAATCCCGAGGATGGCGGTGAAGTGTTCAAGCCCCAAAGCGGCTATCAACTGGAGCTGGGTGTACGCTATGAACTAGGCGAACGCTTGCAGGCCAATGCCAGCGTGTATTACATCAACAAACGTAACATGACGCGCACACTGGCTTCGGTAGGTGACGTGGTGAACGGCGAGACGCTGGACAAGAGCGTCGTTGGTCAAGTCGGACGCATGGATTCACGAGGTTTCGACATCGACGTAACCTATTGCCCCATCGCAGGTATGTCGCTGACTGCCGCCTACGGATTCACCAATGCCAAGACTCGTGAGATGGCTGATAATCCCTACATGAGCAGCGATTCCAGCAAGGGAAAACAGTTCTCTTATATCCCGAAAAACACGTTCTCTGCATACGGAGACTATCTGGTACAGAAAGGTTTCTTGCGCGGACTGGGTGTCAATCTGAGTGTCAGCTTCCAAGACAAGGTGTATCGCAATACCAGCAACACCACGTATTTCGATTCGTATTGGTTGACCGATCTTGGACTTTCTTATACGCTGAAGAACCACGTGCGCATCGGATTGAACATTAACAATCTGTTCGATAAGGAGTATTATAACCAATCCTTGGGTAACCAAATGGTGCCGAGTATGCCTCGTAACTTCTTGGTATCGGCTTCATATACGCTGTAATGTCATGAAACTAATCACTCGATTCATGTACACCCTTCACAGGATACTGGGCACACTGCTCAGTGTCCTGTTTTTGGTGTGGTTTCTGTCCGCCTTTGTAATGATGTACCACGGCTTTCCACGTGTCAGCGTGCAGGAACGCCTGGAAAAGCAGGAAGCCTTAACGACCAAGACGTCGGCTTCTGGCTTACTGCCCTTTGACACAGTTCTCTCCCGACTACCCGTACAAGCATCTTCTGTGCGTGGCATCGAACTGAAACGTATTGATGGGCAGACTGTATTCAATATACGTACATCGAAAGACACCTATGTCATGCGTGCAGATACGGTCGTCATGCTTCCTTCCGAAGCGTCACAGTCTACGGCAGAGGATATTCTGCAAACCGCCTCTTTGTGGTGCAATGCGCCCATATCTAGCATTGATACTCTGAGCAAGCTGGACCAATGGATTCCCTTCGGACAGCTGAAAAAGGAACTTCCCGTCTATAAGTTTCACTTTGCCGATGACGAACAACATCAGCTGTACATCAGTTCGCAAAGCGGTGAGGTATTGCAGTTCACCAGCCACGATGAACGGTTCTGGGCTTGGTTGGGAGCCATACCACATTGGGTGTATTTCACTTGGCTTCGTCAGGACTTACAGCTTTGGAAGACCACCGTTATTTGGTTGTCTGGCATCGGCTGTCTGATGGTGATTGCCGGCCTGTGGATAGGCATCGACGTATGGCGCAAGACACGCCGTCGACGGGCAGGGGGCTTCTCACCTTACAAGAAGAAGTGGTATCATTGGCATTATGTTACTGGTATTGTCTTCGGCATCTTTGTGCTGACGTTTACGTTCAGCGGTATGATGTCGCTGGCTGACCTGCCGACGTGGATTACTCACCCTACGATGTCCGTTAATCCGATGAAAGCCTTTCGTCAGTCTGCACCGTCGGCTTATGAGATTCCACTGGACTATCGCCAAGTATTGGCTCAGTATCCGGAAGCCAAGGTGTTGGAATGGAGTAATTTCCGTTCGCATCCATACTACACTGTGAAGGAAACGGAAGCCGAATACTACATTGACGCTACCGATAGTCTTCCCCGTCCGTTGCATCTGTCAAAGGAAGAAGTGGAAGAGGCCGTGCGAGCTGTCTATCAAACGGAGGATACGGCTGCACATACCTTGGACCGTCCGCATGCTGTAGCCCTGCGTACAGAATTACTGGACCATTACGAGACTGACTACCGCGACATGAGCCGAATGTACAAAGGCCGTAGTCTGTTGCCTGTCTGGAAAGTGACGGCTGCCGATGCTGACCATAGCGTGTACTACATACATCCTGAGACAGGAGCTGTGCGCTACGTCAATACCACTGCCCGCTGGAAATACTGGACATATACAGCACTTCACCGTCTGCGCATTCCCGGACTGAACTCCAACGTCACTCTACGCAAGACTGTGTTGTGGGTATTGCTGTTGGGAGGCACAGCGGTATCAGTCACTGGCATTGTGCTGGGAGTAAACTATCTGTGTCGGTTGGGTAGAAGAAGAAACAAGAAACACTCGTGAGCAAAAAGAAAAATAGGAATATGGATGGGCAGTGCCGGCACAAAAAGTCCGCAGAAGTTGTGGATATGAAGAATTTGTGCTACATTTGCCCAATATGATACCAACATCAATCAAAATATGGAAATAAAATTTGACAAGGAATATTTGGAGGAGCTGTATCTGAAAGGAAAGACTTCCGATAAGAAACATCGTTTTCAACCTCCAATCATTGCCAAATATCGAAAAACAATCGACTTGCTGGAATCGGTATCTACCGTAACGGATCTCTTCAGGTATCATTCTTTGCATTACGAAGTATTGGTTGGTGACAAAGCAGGATTGGAATCAGTCCGAGTCAATGACCAATATCGCATCGAATTTAAAACCACAACAGTGATGTCTGAAATCGTTGTGACCGTATGCAACATTATAGAATTGTCTAATCATTATAAATAAAAAGAGACATGGCAACAGTAAAATTCGGATATACCCCCACTCATCCGGGAGAAGTGCTAAAGGACGAAATAGAATACCGTCACATCTCACAGCGGAAATTGGCTGAACAAATGGGCATCTCGTACAAAGTGCTCAATGATCTGCTAAACGGACGTCGCACATTGACGACTCCGACTGCCCTTATGTTTGAAGCCGCTCTTGACATTCCTGCCGACTCGCTGATGCGTCTGCAACTGAAATATAATATGCAGCAAGCCATGGAAGACCGAACATTGGCAGCTCGGCTAAGCAAGATAAGACAATATGCGGCTTTGCTGTAAATATCAACGCTAACATTATATGAAACAACCTAAAATAATTGTCGCCGGGCTGGGACCCGGCAATGAATCGGACATTACGCCTGCCGTGATGACTGCCTTGCAAGAGGCCGATGTGGTGGTGGGCTATAAATACTATTTCCGTTTTGTTACTCCACACCTGCGTCCGGGCACTGAGTGCATCGACACCGGCATGAAGCGTGAACGCACCCGTGCCGAGCAGGCCTTTGAGCTGGCTGAACATGGGAAGACTGTCTGCGTCATCAGTTCGGGTGATGCAGGCATCTATGGCATGACACCACTCATCTACGAGATGAAGCGAGAGCGGGGCAGCCTGGTAGAAATCGTATCATTGCCCGGCATCAGTGCCTTTCAGAAAGCCGCGGCCTTGCTGGGTGCTCCGGTAGGGCATGATTTCTGCGTGATTTCCCTATCGGACCTCATGACTCCTTGGGAGCGCATTGAACGTCGCATCCGAGCCGCTGCCGTGGCCGACTTTGTGACGGCTGTCTATAACCCTAAAAGCGAAGGACGCTACTGGCAACTATACCGACTGAAGGAGCTTTTCCTACAAGAAGGTCGGTCGCCGGAAACCCCTGTTGGCTATGTACGCCAAGCCGGTCGCCCTGAAGAGGAAGTACACATCACTACCTTGCAAGACTTCGACCCCGAAGAAGTGGATATGTTTACCGTAGTGCTGATAGGCAACTCGCAATCCTACGAATGGAATGGCGCTATGATAACCCCGCGCGGTTATTATCGAGAGACTGACACAGATGCCACTTGCATCGGACAGGACATCATGATACGTAGCTTCCGCACCATTGATAAGGAACTGAAGAATCAGGATATTCCCCTCGACCATAAATGGGCCTTGCTTCATGCCATACATACCACGGCTGACTTCGAGATGGAGAATCTGCTACACACCGATACTGGAGCCGTGGCCTCACTCTACCAAGGCATTGCGGAAGGACGCATCAAGACCATTGTTACCGATGTTACCATGGTAGCCAGCGGTATCCGTAAAGGTGCCTTGCAACGGCTGGGCGTGGAAGTGAAATGCTACCTTAGCGACCCACGCACGGCAGACCTCGCCACAGAGAAGGGAATCACTCGTACACAAGCCGGCATCCGTCTGGCTGTAGAGGAACATCCCGAGGCTTTCTTTGTCTTCGGCAATGCCCCAACGGCACTGATTGAACTTTGCGAACTGATTCGCAAGGGGAAGGCTCATCCGGCGGGCATCGTGGCGGCTCCCGTGGGATTCGTTCACGTGCAGGAATCCAAACACATGGTGAAGCCCTTCACCCAAATACCGAAAATCATTGTAGAGGGACGCAAAGGAGGCAGCAACTTGGCTGCTACGCTGGTAAATGCTGTGCTGTGTTACGATGATGCGGAGAAACTACGACCGGGGAGGGACTTATGAATTTTAAATTATAAATTCGTACTGAAATGTATCGGCTCTAACTCCTATAAAACCTTTAACTCCTATAAAAATGAATTTTATCATCATAGGTTTAGACGATAGTAAGACGCCTTTCTTCTTGCCCGAAGTGACAGAATACATCCGACTGGGAAAGGTGTTTTCCGGTGGCTTACGCCATTATGAGATAGTGAAAGGCATTCTGCCTAAAGATGCTATATGGATTCCCATCACCGTACCCCTTGATGCAGTCTTTGCCCGCTATATGGAGGAGGTGTCACCTGAAGACGATATTATTGTCTTCGCTTCGGGCGACCCGCTCTTTTTTGGTTTTGCCAATACCATCCGTCGGAGGTTGCCCGATGCCCATATTCGCCTATATCCTGCTTTCAACTCTTTGCAGATGTTGGCGCATCGCTTGGTCATGCCTTACCACGATATGCGTACTGTATCGTTGACTGGACGCCCTTGGCAAGAGTTGGACCGTGCACTCATTGAACACGCTCCTAAGATAGGGATACTGACCGACCGTGAGCATACTCCCGCCACGATTGCCTCCCGTATGCTAGAGTACAATTATAAGGACTACACTCTATACGTTGGTGAGCATTTGGGAAATCCTGAGAAGGAGCGCATCCGCATCCTAACCTTGGAAGAAGCCGCACAAACAACGTTTGACCATCCTAACAACTTGATAGCTTGCATTGCTCCCGAAAAGCGGGACATTCACTATCAGTTGTCCACCAAATACTATTTGGGTATTCCTGATGAAGAGTTTGCTCATTTGGACGGACGTTCGCGCATGATAACCAAAGCTCCTATTCGCTTGCTTACCTTACAGGCGTTGGAGTTGCACAAGCATCGCGTATTTTGGGACATCGGTTTTTGTACGGGTTCTGTATCCATTGAGGCGAGATTGCAGTTTCCACACCTCACGGTGATTGCTTTCGAGATTCGTCTCGAAGGCCGTGAACTGATAGATGCCAACAGCCGGCGTTTTGGTGCTCCCGGTATTCAGTCTTTTATTACCGATTTTCTGGAGGCCGATATTCATTTGCTTCCTCGTCCCGATGCCGTATTCATTGGTGGACATGGAGGCCGGATGAAGGAGATGCTAGGTCGTATCAGGGAAGTTCTACAACCCGGTGGTTGCATCGTGTTCAACTCTGTATCGGCCGAGAGCCGACAGACCTTTGCCCAAGAAGCCAAAGAAGCAGGGCTTACCCTCTCCCCTTCTATGCATATAGCACTGAACGATTATAATCCTATTGAAATCATGAAAGCCACGCTTTCGCAATACCAATAAACATAAATCATGAAAATAGCCATTATCCTTATTTCAGAAGCCGGCTTCTTTGTGGCTCGTATTTTGAACGAAGAATTAGAAGATTCAACCATAGTTACCACCATGGAGGCAGCCAATTGTCTGCGAGTGAACTCCATGCAAGAGTTTATTGCCAATGAATTCAACTCATACGATGGTTTTGTGTTCATCGGTGCCATGGGCATCTGCGTGCGCATGATAACTCCCCACGTGAAGGACAAGCACACAGACCCTGCCGTGGTCTGCATCGATAATACAGGGCGATATGCCATATCCGTGTTGTCAGGACACGTGGGCGGTGCCAACGAATTAACTTCCACCGTAGCCAGTATTCTTGGGGCAGAACCCGTCATCACGACATATAGTGACCGCACCGGCCTATGGGCACTCGATACTCTTGGTGCCCGTTTCGCTTGGGATACTATAGCCAGCGTAGATCCTTCTCTATGCGAACCAAGCGAATTGATTGAGTCAACATCCAGAGGAAAAAAGGCTGAGATGAATACACAAATCAGCTTGTTTGTGAACGAGCATCCAACGGCTTTGTTACTGACCCTCCGCGATGCAGGAACCGATTGGTTGGAAGCACACTTGCCTAAGCATGTAACAGTGTTCTACCGATACAAGGACATTGACTTCGACCAATTTGAACTTTTTCTGTGCGTAGCACCCAACATATTCATCATGCCCCCCATTCCGACCATTTATTATCTTCCACAAACACTGCATATCGGTGTCGGTCTGGCACGGGATGCCGGTCCGGTGAACGATGTGATGGATGACATATTCTATATGCTCAGCCAATACGGTGTGTCAGAATGGTGTATCGCTTCTGTCTCCAGCGTCACAATCAAGCAAGACGAGCCGGTAATGAAGGCTTTTGAAGAAGAATTCTCTGTCACCTATTACCCACCCGAGGAATTGGCTGACGTAAAAGTGCCTACTCCTAGTGAAACTGTGATGAAATATGTAGGTACACCTAGTGTATGCGAAGCATCGGCCGTTCTTTCATCTTGCAATCCTGAGTTATTGCTGACCAAAGTGAAGGGAGCCAACTATACGTTTGCCGCTGCCGTAGATCATCGTTATTTGCGTCGTGGCCATATAGAGATTGTTGGTGCTGGGCCGGGTGACCCTGACCTTATTTCCGTGCGCGGACGTCAGATGCTGGAAAGAGCAGACCTTATTCTCTATGCAGGGAGCCTCGTTCCGCGCGAACTGACCACTTGCGCCAAGCCGGGTGCCGTAGTGCGTAGTTCGGCTTCAATGAATCTGGAAGAACAGTTTGCAATGATGAAGGAGTTCTACGACAAGGGAAGATTTATCGTTCGTCTGCACACGGGCGACCCATGCATCTATGGAGCCATACAAGAGCAAATGAATCTTTTCGACCTCAATAAGATGAGTTACCATATCACGCCGGGTATCTCTTCGTTCCAAGCTGCTGCCGCTGCTTTGAAGTCGCAGTTCACCATTCCGGAAAAGGTACAAAGCATCATACTGACCCGTGGAGAAGGTCGTACTCCTATGCCCGAGCGGGAGAAACTCCATCTATTGGCCCGTTCGCAAAGTACCATGTGTATCTTCCTCAGTGCCGGCATAGCCGAACAGGTGCAAGAAGAGCTGTTGCAGGAATACCCCGAAAATACTCCCGTAGCCGTTTGCTACCACCTGACGTGGAAAGACGAACGCATTTATCGTGGTGTGTTGAAGGACTTGGCCCAAATAGTGCGAGATAACAATCTCACTCTGACTACCATGATTGTAGTGGGCGAAGCCATTGGCAACCGTGAAGGCCTCTCCCGACTTTATGCAGACGAATTCAAGCATTTGTTCAGAAAATGATTCTCATCCTCGGCGGCACTACCGAAGGCCGCATAGCAGTCAAGACGCTGGAAGAAGCGGGCAAGCCTTTCTACTATTCTACGAAAGGTGATGAGCAGGAAGTGGCTATGCACAATGGGATACGTTTGCAAGGCGGAATGAACGAAGCGGAACTGAAAGACTTTTGCCGCACGTACGACATACGCCTGATGATAGATGCCGCCCACCCCTTTGCCGAGCAACTGCATCGAACGGTGGAGCAGGTTTCTGTCAGTATCGATATACCCGTCATTCGCTTTGAACGCATCTATCCGCCCCGAGACGAGAAGCACATCTGTTGGTGCGACGACTATACAGATGCCATGCACCACATCCGCCAAGACGGCATATCCATCCTCTTGGCCCTGACCGGCGTGCAAAGCATCCGCAAGTTGAAGCCTTTATGGAAAGATGAAGACGAAAGCCATTGTCGTTGCCTTTTCCGCATCTTAGAACGAGACAGCTCCCGCGAAATAGCCCGACGAGAGGGCTTCCCGGAAGAGAACCTATGTTATTATCATGCCGGAGAAGATGAGCAGAAGGTGTTGCAACGACTTCATCCGTATGCCATCTTGACCAAGGAGAGCGGCCTATCGGGTGGCTTTTGCGAGAAAGTAGAGGCAGCGCAAGCCCTGAACATTCGCATTTACGCCCTGCGCCGCCCGGAAACGCCCAAGGCTTTCCATGTTGTGAACGGCGAGCATGGCCTGCGCCGAATGGTGGAGAAGCTATTGCCAGACTACTTTGCGCTACATAGCGGACTGACAACCGGAACGTGTGCCACAGCAGCTTCATTGGCCGCTGCCTATCGTCTGCTAAGCGAATCTTACGCATTGCCGCCTTATACAAACGCATTTCCGGTAGTGCTCCCGAATGGAGAGAGTATTCCGATAGACATCGAACCGAACGAACAACCGAACGGTCACTCAGCTTTCGTCATTAAGGATGCTGGAGACGACCCCGACATTACGAACGGAATGCGCATCTGCGCTCATGCCGCATTTGTGGAAACATCTACCATTGAAGCCGATGCCCTGACAGACTACACCATTCTGTTGCGTGGTGGCGAAGGCATAGGCACTGTTACCCTGCCCGGATTAGGGTTGGAGGTAGGCGGACCGGCCATCAATGAAACACCCCGCCGTATGATAATAAGCAATCTGAAACGGCTCTTGGAAGAGTGGCACATCCCCACATCCATCCGACCGCTTGTCATCACCCTTTCCGTTCCGGGTGGTGCAGATATTGCACGCCGTACCTTCAACCCACGCATCGGCGTGCAAGGCGGCATATCCATCATCGGCACTTCGGGCATTGTGAAGCCTTTCTCATCCGAAGCATTTATCAGTTCCATCCGCAAGTCGATGGAGGTGGCGCGTGCCACGGGCAGTGCGAGGATAGTCATCAATTCTGGTGCCAAGAGCGAGAAGTATCTCCATGCTTATTACCCTGTTCTGCCTTTGCAAGCATTCGTTCATTACGGGAATTTCATCGGTGATACACTGAAGATTGCCGCAGAGCTGGATATACGCTACATCACTCTTGGTTTGATGATAGGAAAGGCTGTGAAGTTGGCCGAAGGACATTTGGATACCCATAGCAAGAATGTCACCATGAACAAGGATTTTGTTCTCCAACTGGCTCGTCAAGTCGGATGTAGCGAAACTACTTTGTCGGCCATCGGGCATATCACTTTGGCCCGTGAACTATGGACGATTCTATCTTCCGAGGAAACTGTCGCTTTCTGCCACTGCCTGACAGCGCAATGTTGGCGACACTGTGCTCCCCTATTGCCTCATGGCGAACTGACAATACTGATGATTACGGAAGAGGGAAATATCATTCCTTGATTTTCTCCAACAATTTCCCTATGCTACCCGCCGTTTCGTCTTCCCGTCCGATGCGATGAATTATGTAGCGAGTATCATCATGTAGGCTTCCCGTCTCGATGCAGATATCCGACTCTACATTCCGGTTGGCCAATATGCCGTTGCGTTGCAAGGCTTTGCGAACCATGGCATATCGTTGTCCGTGGCCAATCAGCCGAATCTGCGAGGTGTATTCATTATCTACACGAAACAGTCCGGTTTCCAAATCGAATACGATGCCTTTGCGGGCAAAGAAGTTGCTAAGGCTACCGTCCAATGAGAGGTCTTCGGGCGTACCCACAGTCACCCCATTCACTTTATCCATTAGCCAGATTCGGTCGGCTATCTGCAAAGCCAACTCTAAATCGTGTGTGGAGAGAAAGATAGTCTTGTCGGTCTGCCGACTAAGGTGATGTAGCAATTGCATCATCTCTACCTTGCTGGGGAAGTCGAGGAAAGCAGTAGGTTCATCCAAGTAAATGATGGGGGTCTCTTGTGCCAACGCTTTGGCTATCATTACCTTCTGCCGTTCGCCATCACTCAGTGTATGTACCATGCGATGGGTCAGATGAGTAATGCCAACCAATTCAATAGAGCGTTTTACCACAGCCCTGTCTTCTTTGGATAGAGTTCCCCAGAATCCCGTATAAGGACTACGGCCCAGACCTATCAGTTCCGTAACAGACATATTCCGTATGTCGCACTTCTCAGTCAGCACTACGCTGATAATTCGCGACATTTGTTTGTCTGTGTATTCGCCTATCTCCTTCCCCTGAATGCGGATTTCTCCGCTCAGTTTCGGCTGGAAAGCGGAAAGCGTACGTAGCAATGTAGATTTTCCCACACCGTTGGCCCCTAGAAGGCAGGTGAGCTCACCGCTATTGATGCCGGCACAGATGCCACTTGCCACTACCTTCACATCTCCTTTGCCGGGATAGCCGATAGAAAGATTGTCAATGCGTATAGTCTCCACACTCATTCTTTTTCATTCCTCATTTAAATGTTCTTTCCTTCTATTAAACAGCACCGAAGCTACCACCGGTGCGCCAACTAAGGCCGTCACCGAGTTCACTGGCAAGGCTCCTTCAAATCCCGGCATACGTGCCACCAAATTGCACACCAATGCCAACGAAGCTCCCATCAGCAACGTGCCCGGCATCAGCACTCGATGATCCGATGTACGGAATATAGCTCGGCAAAGGTGAGGTACTGCCAATCCGATGAACATGATAGGGCCACAATAAGCGGTCACGATGGCCACCAATATGCCCGAGCATGAGATGACCAACAGGCGGGCACGCTTGATGTTCAGCCCTAAGTTTCGTGCATATCCGTCACCCAGCAGCAATAAGTTCATCGTCTTTATCAAAAGGAATGATAACGGTAACAATACAGCCATAATGCACACAAACAGCACCATTTGTCCTCCGGACACCCTCGCAAAACTGCCTAATCCCCAGATGACGTATGCACGTATATCTTCCTCTACACTGAAGTATTTCAGTACACCAATGATAGCGCTTGCCACGTAACCTATCATCACGCCAATGATGAGCAACGTCACGTTGCCTTTTACCTTCTGAGACACATAAACGATGAGTGCCATCACTGCCAATGCTCCTATGATGGCGGCTACCGACAAAGCGACCTCGCCCATATATCCTAACCTACTTAGTGCTACACCTCCCAATGCGCCAGACAGCAACACTACGCAAGCCACTCCTAGACTGGCACCCGAACTGATGCCTAGCACCGAAGGACCTGCCAACGGATTGCGAAATACCGTCTGCATCTGTAGTCCACTCACCGAGAGACCTGCTCCTGCCACCAAAGCCGTCAGAGCTTGCGGTACACGGCTCTTCCAAATGATGTTACTCCAAATAACGGATTGATTGTCTAATCCCGTGCCTTTTGCAAGGGGTGCAAAGTCCCCCGTTCCCCATAGTATGTCCCACACTTTCCCCATAGGAATATGCACCGACCCCAGCAACAAGTTCAGTAAAAAGAACAGAAATATTGAAACCAGCAGGGCTAACATCCAAAGCAAAGTATGACTTTTCATTTGGTCAGTCGTTCGTAATAAGTAGGTTTATAATCGGGCAACAGGTCGGGGTGAAACACATGAATCAAATCAGCCAACACTACTTCCGGTTGCATTGGCATACTTTCGTAGAAGGGCTTCTCACGCATATTGCAATAAATGACTCCCCGTTCGCGGAAGGCACGAAAATCAGCATAACGGGGGTCTAGTGCCTTCAATGCATCGTAGGAGAAAGTGCCGTCGTAGCTATTTACAATACGCCAGTAATCAGCACTCTCGGCTTGACTATATACTGTTTCGAAATCCAGTGTCACGCCACCCGAACGTGGATCGTCCTTCAGAAAGTAATCAGCACCGGCATCGCGGAACAGTTGAGCCAGGAAACTCTTGCCACCTACGGCATACCAGTTGCCACCACGTATCTCTCCACTGAATACCACAGGGCGTTTCTCCACCTTCTCCGTTAGTTGGCACAGCTCTTGGTACCGCTTCTCGATATCGGCAAAGCGAGCATTGGCTTCCGCTTCCTGCCCGATGAACATACCCACAAATTTTATCCATTCAGCCTGTCCCAACGGGGTCATCTCCTTGTAGCCCAAATGGGGTACCAGTGGGATGCCTGTCTCGCGCATGGCATCGTATCCCCCACGCTTAAAAGGAGAGATGAAGATAACATTGGGGGTCATGCTCATTATCACTTCATTATCAAAATTTCCCTCAATGCCTATCTTAGCAGTTTGTCCGGACTTTAGTCGTTGGTTCATCTCCTTGTTGAAGAGATGGCGTGTGCTTGTGATGCCTACCACATGGTCGCAAGCCTCCAGTCGGATAAAATTGGAAAGTTGCAGAGAGGTCATGCAGATGACGTGTTTCACAGGCGTTTCTATTACCGTATATCCGTCAGGAATGCCTTCACGCTTTCCATCGCGAGGTACCAATGCATAGCGGAACACATTGCTGTTCTCCTTTTGTGGGTCACTGATATCTACCAACCGAATGCCTCCGGACAGATAGCTTACGCTATACCCGCGAGCATAGGTAGGGACAATAACAGTGGTTGAATCTACATCATTAGCCATCTGCGATTCGGAAGAAGAGGATGCTTTAGGGGCTTTCGATTGGCACGATGCCATGCCCAGCAGACATAGTACGATAAAACCTATAAGGGAGATTCGAATCATATCTATTTTTTGTTTGGCTTTAAATTGGATTTTGAGTACAATATTCGGCATTTTGGGGGAGAATACAAAATATTTAATTCAAAATGTATCAAAAGAATGCCACCGTTCCTCGTAATTTAAGTCTTGCAAGTGCTTATTTTCTTTTTTCAAGGGAGATCAGTGGCATATTCGGGAAGGCGCAGCGGAATGCTTCAAAAAGATATGGCTAGGTACGGATGACACAGAGAAATAAATTGTAACTTTGCACAGCTTTTCTTCAAGTAGATAAAAGGACCTTGAAGATTATAGTTTAATTCTTTTTCTCGGAAAAAATTATAGATTGCCATGACATACCCCATACAATTCGTCTCATTGGGTCCCGGTGACCCCGAACTGATAACCTTGAAAGGACTAAAAGCCTTGCGTGACGCTGACTGCATTTTTTGCCCCGAAACACTCAACCGAAATGGAGAAGTCCGTTCGCGTGCCGCCGATATTCTGTCGGGGGTGGGTATTATCGATGAGTCCGTTATCCGCCGTTTTCGCCTTGGCATGAGTAAACAACGTGCAGAAGCCTTCACTGCTTATGAACGTGTGTACGAACAGGCTTTATCACTCCATCTTGAGGGTCATAAGGTGTGCATCGTAGCCGAAGGTGATGCCGGTTTTTACTCCTCCATCCATTACGTTTACGATAAGCTGAAAGCGCAAGGCATTCCTGTCCTCCATATTCCCGGTATCCCCGCCTTCATAGCCGCCGGTGCCTGTGCGGGACTGCACGTAGCCAGTGGAGAACAGCAGCTCACCGTTCTGCCCGGCACAACTACGGCTGAAGAACTGGGACGACTGCTCGGACAAGAAAACGCCGTTGTCATTATGAAACTATCGCAATGCACAGATGAGGTTCATCGTTTCATCCGCCTTCACCCCGAACATACCTATCACTACTTTGAGAATGTGGGTACGCCCGATGAAGTGTATCTGAATGACAGCAACCAAATAGCTTCCATCCGTTTCCCCTATTTCTCATTACTGATTATCGGGAAGAGCACCATTAGCCATGCATGAGTTTACTCCTACAAATAATTTATGTCCGGAGATAGGCAAATGCAGCTGTTTTTTGATACTTTTGCACTGCCATCGAAAGAATGACTCACAATAATAAAAACAGTAAAAACAATGAGAAAGATTAAAGTCGGTATCATCCAACAAGCGAATACGGCAGACCTTCGGACCAATCTGATGAATCTGGCAAGAAGCATAGAAAATTGTGCCGCCCACGGAGCACAATTAGTCGTATTGCAGGAATTGCACAATTCATTATACTTCTGCCAAACAGAGAACACGCAACTGTTCGATTTGGCTGAGCCTATTCCGGGGCCTTCAACGGGATTCTATTCAGAATTGGCTGCTGCCCACCACATCGTGCTTGTCACTTCCCTGTTCGAGAAGCGTGCACCGGGTTTGTATCACAATACTGCCGTGGTGTTCGATCGCGATGGAAGCATAGCCGGCAAGTATCGAAAGATGCATATCCCCGATGACCCTGCCTATTATGAAAAATTCTACTTTACTCCCGGTGATTTAGGCTTTGAACCTATACAAACCTCGCTGGGGCGGTTAGGCGTCTTGGTTTGCTGGGATCAGTGGTATCCCGAAGCTGCCCGCCTTATGGCCTTAAAGGGTGCTGAAATCTTGATATATCCTACTGCCATTGGCTGGGAAAGCTCAGATACAGATGACGAGAAGGCACGTCAGCTAGGTGCATGGATTATCTCTCAACGCGGGCACGCTGTAGCCAACGGATTGCCGGTAATCGCCGTAAACCGTGTGGGACACGAACCCGACCCATCAGGACAGACACGCGGCATCTTATTTTGGGGAAATAGCTTCATAGCCGGACCACAGGGTGAGATATTGGCACAAGCCGCAAACGACCGTCCCGAAAACATCGTAGCAGAAGTAGATTTGGAAAGAAGTGAGAACGTTCGTCGCTGGTGGCCCTTCCTGCGCGATCGCAGGATTGATGCATACGAAGGACTGACGAAGCGTTTT
>JAUNJD010000310.1 GCA_030523205.1 Bacteroides sp. | reverse complement strand
TCTGCTTGCAACTGAACTGTGCGATAGTTCCGTTGATAGTCACTCGTCCCATGATAGGAACCATTCCGTTTCTCTCCTTGCTTCCATTTACATAGAAGACTGTCTTGAAAGTGCATCTCATAATTCTTACTTTTTTGTTCGGTGCAAAATTAAACTATGAGAGTTGCATGGAAAAATCAAAACATACGCAGAATGGGGAAATATGAACCGTCACCGTTAAAAATGCTTATTATGGCGTTTCTGTGAGGTAATGATTTGAAAGCGTATCTATTTTATCAATCTGCGTTTTTCGCTTTTCCTCGTCTATGTCACTAAAAGCCAACTACAGCCACAACCACTTGAAACTCAAAATAAAAGCATCATTCTGCTATTATTTGCTTTTTTAGGCGTTATTTTTAATAAAAATAGTGGAATTTCCATTTTCGTGCAACAAAACGGCGGATATTCGGGGAGAAAGCCGTATTTTTGCGTTCAAACAAATCGAATCAAGATTATGACCATAAAAGAAAAGATAGACGAACTTCGTGCTGAACTGCATCGGCACAATCATAATTATTACGTGCTGAATGCCCCCGAAATATCGGACAAAGAATTCGACGACATGATGCGGGAATTGCAAGACCTGGAAAAGGAACATCCCGAATATCAGGACGAAACGTCGCCTACCATGCGAGTAGGCAGCGACATCAACAAGAATTTCGTTCAGGTGGCGCACCAATATCCTATGCTCTCGTTGGGTAATACCTATTCGGAAGCAGAAGTGACCGATTTCTACGAGCGGGCCAAGAAGCTTCTGAACGAAGATTTCGAGATATGTTGCGAACTGAAGTACGACGGTACTTCCATATCGCTGACCTACGAAAATGGCAAGTTGATACGCGCTGTCACCCGCGGAGATGGCGAGAAAGGCGATGACGTGACAGACAATGTAAAGACTATCCGCACCATTCCGCTGGTGCTGCATGGCAATTATCCTTCCTCCTTCGAGATAAGAGGGGAAATACTTATGCCATGGGTGGTGTTCGAGCAACTGAACCGAGAAAAGGAAGCACGCGAAGAGCCCCTCTTTGCCAACCCGCGCAACGCCGCCTCGGGCACGCTGAAGCTGCAAAATTCGGCCATCGTAGCATCGCGCAAACTGGATGCCTACTTGTACTACCTGCTGGGCGAAGAGCTACCGTGCGACGGACACTATGAGAACCTGCAAGTAGCTGCCGGATGGGGATTCAAGATATCCGACCACATGAAGAAGGCCCGCACGCTGGAGGAAGTATTCCAGTACATCCGCTACTGGGATACCGAGCGGAAAAACCTGCCGGTAGCCACCGACGGCATCGTGCTGAAGGTAAACAGCCTAAGACAACAAAGAAATCTAGGCTACACGGCCAAATCCCCTCGCTGGGCCATTGCTTACAAGTTTCAGGCAGAGCGTGCGCTGACCCGCTTGAACAAAGTCAGCTATCAGGTTGGCCGTACTGGGGCCATTACTCCCGTAGCCAACCTAGACCCCGTGCAACTATCGGGCACCATCGTCAAGCGGGCTTCTTTGCACAATGCAGACATCATCGAAGGGCTTGACCTGCACATAGGCGACATGGTATATGTGGAGAAGGGAGGAGAAATCATCCCCAAAATAACAGGCGTAGATACGGATGCACGCGGCATGATGATAGGCGAAAAGGTGAGATTCATCACCCGATGCCCCGAATGCGGAAGCAAACTAATACGCTACGAAGGAGAAGCTGCGCATTATTGCCCCAATGAGACTGCCTGTCCACCTCAAATAAAGGGCAAGATAGAGCACTTCATCAGCCGGAGAGCCATGAACATCGACGGTCTGGGTCCGGAGACAGTAGATTTATTCTATCGCCTGAACTTGATTCACGACACGGCCGACCTCTACAAGCTGTATCCGGACGACATCAAGAACCTAGACCGCATGGGTCAGAAATCTGCCGAAAACATCATCCGTAGCATCAATGCCAGCCGAGAGGTACCTTTCGAGCGAGTGCTTTTCGCTCTGGGCATCCGATTCGTAGGCGAAACCGTAGCCAAGAAGATAGCCAAATCTTTCAACAACATCGAAGAACTGAAAAATGCCGACATCGACACACTGACCGGCATCGACGAAATCGGCGAAAAGATAGCACAGAGCATCGTAAGCTACTTTGCCACTCCCGCCAACCGCGACTTGGTGGAACGTCTGCAAGCTGCCGGACTACAGTTTGCCAAGACCGAAGAAGACCGAAGTGGATACACCGACAAATTGGCCGGAAAATCCATCGTCATAAGCGGCGTGTTTGCCCATCATTCGCGCGACGAGTACAAAGACATCATCGAGAAGAATGGCGGGAAAAATGTGGGAAGCATCTCTTCCAAAACCAGCTTCATACTGGCCGGCGACAACATGGGACCTGCCAAGCTGGAGAAGGCAAAGAAGCTGAATATCGACATTGTGAGCGAAGATGAATTTCTGAAGATGCTGAATGCAGACTAAAGAAACCCTTATTAATGAACAATTTTATCCCTAATATGCGCTCGAAATCGAAAAAAGTCGTACTTTTGCGCGTCATTTAATTAGAGATTACTTAAAAAAACTCATGATACAAACAAGATTGAAAGGAATGGGGGTAGCACTGATTACTCCGTTCAAAGAGGATGAAAGCGTTGACTATGACGCTTTAATGCGTATGGTGGACTACCTGCTTCAGAACAATACCGACTTCCTGTGTGTGCTGGGCACCACGGCCGAAACTCCCACACTGACCGAAGAAGAGAAGAAGAAGATAAAACGGATGGTTATTGAGCGCGTAAACGGACGCATCCCCATCTTGCTTGGAGTGGGCGGCAACAACACCCGAGCTGTTGTGGAAACGCTGAAAAACGACGATTTCACCGGAGTAGATGCCATACTTTCGGTTGTTCCATACTACAACAAACCCTCGCAAGAAGGCATCTACCAGCACTACAAAGCCATTGCCGAAGCTACCGAACTCCCGATTGTGCTCTACAACGTCCCCGGACGTACGGGCGTCAACATGAAGGCCGAAACAACCCTGCGCATTGCACGCGACTTCAAGAATGTCATAGCCGTGAAGGAAGCATCGGGCGACATCAGCCAGATGGACGACATCATCAAGAACAAGCCGGCCAATTTCGACGTCATATCGGGCGACGACGGCATCACCTTCCCTCTGATTACCCTGGGAGCCGTAGGCATTATCTCGGTCATCGGAAACGCCTTCCCGCGCGAATTCAGCCGTATGGTGCGTCTGGCCCTGCAAGGCGACTATGCCAATGCACTGACCATCCATCATAAATTTGCCGAATTGTTCAAGCTACTCTTTGTCGATGGCAATCCGGCAGGTGTAAAGGCCATGCTGAATGCCATGGGAATGATTGAAAACAAACTACGCCTCCCGCTAGTGCCCACCCGCATCACCACGTTCGAGGCCATGCGCAAGATTCTGAACGAACTGAACATCAAGTGCTGAGGAATTAAGAGGAATTGCAGCAGATATAAACAGCGATAAACTGAATTTCAGAGGCACGGATTGCACGGAAATACGGATAAGGGAATCTTATCCATGAAATCCCCGCGCAATCCGTGCCTTTCTTTTGCTTTTGATGCCCGCAATTCCATGCCGGACATACAGAAAGAAAGCCCCACCTTTCGGCAGGGCTTTCTTCGTGATCGCGACAGGATTCAAACCTGTAACCGGCTGATCCGTAGTCAGCTACTCTA
>JAUNJD010000309.1:1772-3774 GCA_030523205.1 Bacteroides sp. | reverse complement strand
CACAAACTTACATCATATTCTCGTAATCCTTGCCCCGATTGCGTTCAGACGTCCTTCGATGTTCTGATAGCCTCTGTCTATCTGCTCGATGTTATGGATGCGGCTGATGCCTTCGGCACTCATGGCGGCTATCAGCAGAGCGATACCGGCACGGATGTCCGGCGAAGTCATGTTGCCGCCGCGGAGCTTGAAGCCACGGTTGTGCCCGATGACAACAGCACGGTGTGGGTCGCACAGGATAATTTGTGCTCCCATGTCTATCAGCTTATCCACGAAGAACAGGCGGCTTTCGAACATCTTCTGATGTATCAGTACGCTGCCTTTGGCTTGGGTGGCTACTACGAGCATCACGCTCAGCAAGTCCGGAGTCAGTCCCGGCCAAGGAGCATCGGCAATGGTCATGATGGAACCATCCAAGAAAGATTCTATCTGATAGCTTTCTTGTGCAGGGACGAAGATGTCGTCTCCCTGTTGTTCCAGTTTGATGCCAAGGCGTCGGAAGGCATCAGGGATAATGCCCAGATTCTTGTACGAGACGTTCTTTATGGTCAGTTCGCTTTGCGTCATGGCAGCCATGCCGATGAAACTACCTACCTCAATCATGTCGGGCAGTACGGTGTGGGCCGTGCCATGCAGTTCATCCACTCCTTCGATGGTCAGCAGGTTGGAAGCAATGCCTTGAATCTTGGCTCCCATGCGATTCAGCATATTACACAATTGCTGGATGTAGGGTTCGCAAGCGGCATTGTAGATGGTGGTCTTGCCCTTAGCCAACACGGCTGCCATGATGATGTTGGCAGTTCCTGTTACGGAAGCCTCGTCCAGCAGCATATACGTGCCTTTCAGTTGGCTAGCGGATATTTCAAAGATACCTCGGCTTTCGTTGTAGGCAAAGTCGGCTCCCAGCCTCTGTATGCCGATAAAGTGGGTATCCAGTCGGCGGCGGCCTATCTTGTCGCCTCCCGGTTTGGATATCAGAGCCCTGCCGAATCGGGCTATCATAGGACCTACCAGCATGACGGAGCCTCGCAGACTTGAACACCGCTTCAAGAAAACATCGCTTTCCAGATAGGCTAAATCTACCGAAGTCGCTTGGAAGCTATAAGTATCAATACCTTTTTTGGATACGGTGACGCCCATATCCCGCATCAATTGAATCAGGTTGTTCACGTCCAGAATGTCCGGAATGTTGTGCACGGTCACCTCCTCGGCGGTAAGCAAGGTGGCGCAGATAATCTGCAAGACCTCGTTCTTGGCTCCTTGCGGATAGATGTCACCTGATAGAATGTGACCTCCTTCGATTACAAATGATGCCATGTTTGTTGAATTTTGAATTTTGAATTAAGTTATGGCTTTATTGTGGAGCAAATCTAAGCGAAATACCACAGACTATAATTCAAAATTGTAGTTAGTATTTTCTTTTGTTATTATTCCGATTCTGGTTGTTGTTTCGGTTTTGGTTGTTATTGTTGACTTTCGGACGATAGTTCTGCTCGATGCGGTCGGCCATGAGGCGGAGGAGGCTATCGGTCATTTGCAGTTTACCTTCGGACATTTCGTATAGGTCGTCCGCAATCTTGCGGTCGTCCACAGTGTCTTTGTTCCAAGCCATGTAATCCTTCTTCATGTGGTTGCAGATGAGGGCTATGAGATTTTGCTTCTCGTCTCCTTCGGGGAATTCGCAGGCTTTCTTAATCAGGATTTCCAGCGTACGTCCGTAGTGGCGATAACGGATTTTAGTATTAGGATAGGGGATGGGATCCGGCTTGCTGTCGAGGTTGTCCTTCTTGATAATTTCGTACGGATAGTCGATATCCAGCTTGAAGTCGGCCATGATGGCAAGGTGGTCCCATAACTTGTGCTTGAAGTCGGGTACGTCGCGCAGGTGGGGGAACATATTGCCCATGATGTTGATAATGGTATTGGCACAGCGCTGACGTTCGGTTCGGTCTTCGATGGTCAGTGCGTGATCTACCATATTCTGAATGCTGCGTCCGTATTC
>JAUNJD010000309.1:0-1762 GCA_030523205.1 Bacteroides sp. | reverse complement strand
TTGAATTTTGAATTTTGAATTAACCATGCGGCATGACGCGCAGCCTAATTCACAATTCATAATTGATAATTCTTATAATAGTTTTCTCGGCTTGCCTGCCACGAACTCCTTCAGGTAGAAAGGCTCGAAGTAGGCCACATCCTTGAAGTCTTTTTCGGCCATGGCCTTCTCGGCAAGGGGGAACATCATGCGGGCCAACGGACAGATGTCGTCAATGAAGTGGGCGTTGGGGTGCGTGATTTTCTCTTTGCACTTGGCCGAACCGTCGCCAAAGAAATACACAGGATGCTCGTCCAAAAACTCGGTGTACGACTGCTCGTCCACGATGTCGGCTGCAATGTCGCGCATCGGCTTCAAGGCACGGTCGTAGATGGCGGCATATACCTCCATGCGTCGGGCATCAATCATGGGGCAGAGCAAAGCGTCGTCGGGTAATTCGTCGTGATAGAGCAGCACGGGTACGCATTGCACTTTCAGTGTGGGCAGTCCGATAAGTGGCAGGTTCCGTCCGTAGCACACGCCCTTGGCCATAGACACACCGATGCGCAAACCGGTGTACGAACCGGGTCCGCAGCTGACGGCCACGGCATCTAGCGGCATGGCATGACTGTCGGCAAACGACAGCGCTTCGTCTACAAACACACCCAACGAGACGGCGTGTGAGGGACCTTTCAGATCTTCTTTGGTAAATACATTTTGTCCGTCTTCACTCACGGCTACGGAGCAAGCCGAGGTGGACGTCTCGATATGCAGGATACATGACATAACTTCTAAGTCTTTTTAATCAGCTGACAAAAATACATGATTATTTTCAGTATTTAAAATAATCGTGTAATTTTGCGCAAAACTTAAGAAGCATTATGATACAATCAATGACGGGTTACGGCAAGGCTACTGTCGAATTACCCGATAAAAAGGTGAATATTGAGATAAAATCGCTCAATAGTAAAGCGATGGACCTATCCGCACGAATTGCTCCCCTCTATCGTGAGAAGGAGATGGAAATCCGTAACGAAATATCCAAGACGTTGGAGCGCGGCAAGGTAGATTTCAGCCTTTGGATTGAAAAGAAAGAGAGTGCAGAGAGTGCAACTCCCATCAATCAGGCATTGGTAGAAGGCTACTACAAACAGATACTGTCTATATCCGAGAACCTCGGCATCCCCGTTCCGAATACTACAGATTGGTTTGCCACTCTGCTCCGTCTGCCCGACGTAATGACCAAAAACGAGAATCAAGAGCTGACCGAGGAGGAATGGAACCTGGTGCGTGTAGCCGTCGAAGAGGCTATCCGTCAGTTGGTGGAATTCCGCAAGCAGGAGGGTGCGGCTCTTGAAAAGAAATTCCGTGAAAAGATAACGAACATCTCCCAACTTTTGGAAGCCGTTGAGCCATACGAAAAGGAACGTGTCAGCAAGATAAAGGAACGCATCACCGATGCTTTGGAGAAAACCCTGAGCATTGACTACGACAAGAATCGCCTGGAACAGGAACTCATCTACTACATCGAGAAGCTGGACGTAAACGAAGAAAAACAACGGTTAGGCAACCATCTGAAATACTTCATCAATACGCTGGAGACCGGTTCCGGCCAAGGCAAGAAACTGGGATTCATCGCTCAGGAGATGGGTCGTGAAATCAATACCCTTGGCAGCAAGTCCAATCATGCTGAAATGCAGAAAATTGTCGTTCAGATGAAGGATGAGCTGGAACAAATCAAAGAACAGGTGCTGAACGTGATGTAGAACACGCTGTTTTCTTC
>JAUNJD010000044.1 GCA_030523205.1 Bacteroides sp. | reverse complement strand
CATCTTATAATCTTATCATTTTACAACGCCTCTTTAAAGATTTCTCCTACCGTGGGATGCGGGAATACCATCCGCTTCCATGCCTCGGTCTTCAGTCCCAGCTCAATGGCCATGCCTGCCAAGACGATGATTTCCGAAGCCGGATTGCCCAATACGTGTGCCCCCAGCACCGTGTCATCCTCAGCCAAAAGCAACTTGCAAACACCGTTCACGCCTTCATTCTCGGCTACGAAGCGTCCGCTATAAGCCATCGGCAGTTTCGATACCCGATAGGACGTACCTTTCCGCTGCAAGGTTTCTTCCGTTTCGCCCACACCGGCTATTTCGGGATTGGTATAGACCACACCGGGAATGGCCCGATAGCTCATTCGGTCGTCCTTACCCAGGATATGGTGCACAGCCACCTCAGCCTCGCGCACTGCTGTATGTGCCAGCAAAGAAAATCCCGTCAGGTCGCCGCAAACGTACACACCCGGCAAGGAAGTCTGCATATATTCATCCACTAGGATACTTCCCCGTTCTGTCTTCTGTAATGACAAGTTTTCCAGTCCAAAACCTTTTGTTACGGGTCGGCGGCCTACGCTCATCAGCAACTTTTCGACTACAACAGAACCGGATGTACCATCGGGAGCCTCGTAGTTCACCTGTATATGGACATCTGCATTGGCCACTGAAACAACCTTTGTACTCAGCATAAACCGGATGCCTCGTTTGGCATATTCAGTCCGAAGCAGGGCAGAAAGTTCCTTATCCATTCCACCAAGAATCTCGTCCATCATTTCAATCACCGTCACCTGCACGCCCAAACTGCTGAAGAATGAGGCAAACTCCATACCAATGACTCCACCACCGATAATGGCCAACGAAGCGGGCAAGATTTTGCAATCCAGTGCATCGCGATGAGTCCAGTAGTTCACAGTATCGAGTCCGGTAATCGGAGGTATGAAGGTCTCAGAACCGGTACATAGCAGTAGATTGTCACATTCGTAAACGTCATCACCGCATTGTACATGATGCGCATCCAACACCGTAGCTTCTCCTGTCACCAACGTCACCCCGGCAGCAGTCAGCTTTCCTTTGATGCCAAGCACCAGCTTGCGTACTACCTTCTGCTTGCGAGCGATGATTTTAGACAAGTCAAACGACACTTCCGGCACATTAACGGCATACTTCTGTGCATGACGTGCCCCGTCGTACGTCTTGGCCGAGTACAAAAGGGTCTTGGTGGGAATACAGCCTTCGTTCAGGCAAACGCCTCCCAAACTCTTCTTCTCAAACAATACAACACTTAATCCTACCTTTCCGGCAGCTTCGGCAGCCGTGTACCCAGCCGGGCCACCGCCGATAATGGCAATCTGATATTTCATAGTATTTTCTTTTGGGGTTATTTCTTTTTCGGATTACTCGGAACGCAACGCTTCCCGCACTTCTTCCACTGTGACCATAGGCGATCCACCCTCGAACATCTTATCGTAAACAATGCGTCCCACCTTCATGGCATCTTCCTTGCTGTCAAAAGGAGTATGGCCACCCACAGCCGGAATGAAAGGCTGGTAAATCATCGTATCCTTTCCGCAGAGTATGATGTAGCCGTAGCCTCCTTCCACCGCGATGGGGCGGCAGACCAATTCATCATCGGCAACCTTCCTGTTGCCCGAACAAGCCATCAGGCAACAAAAAAAGTATGCTGCCAATACAGGCAGCATACTTTTCTTTATAGCAAATCTTATTTTCATATCTTCAAATAATAGATAACGGGAAGCGACTGCCGCCCTGTTACCTCTATTCTACTTATTGTTCTTCTTCTTCGCCCGGCTTCAGTTCGTACATATCGCTCAGATAAGAAGAGCTACCTGCCGTACCTGTCAACAGAAAACCTCTGCTACCGGTAGAGAAAGATACCGCATAGCTACGAGAAGAAGCACCGGAAGCATAGTTGGCTACATCGGCCAATGTAGTAAAGTCGTCATCGGAATCACCATACCACAAGTCTGTGTCGGGATTATACAACCAATAGTCGTTCGTATTACCGCTACGATAGCCTGTTGCGATGAATCCATATCCGTCGATTACGAAAGAAACGGCACCATAGCGTGCGATGGCATAGTCGTCATCGTAATCTTCGTCATCGTTCGTATCGGCGATATCACGCAACTTAGTCCATGTAGTTCCATCAAATTTATAGAAATCTACCACAGCGACACTTTGGTCGATACCACAGCAGATATAAGCTTCATTGTTAATAACGAAAGCCGTACCGTCACGACGGGCTTCACCCGGAAAACTGGGAGTAACCACCTGCCACTGCGAACCTTCGGCTGCATCGGGATCAAAACTATAGAAATCGAGGAAGTAACCGATAGCACCTTCCGTATCATCATCGTCGTTGAAGCCTGTGCCTACATAGCCGGTATTGTTGATGCAGAAAGCCAAAGCACCGTCGCGGGCTACTCCGGCGAAATCATCCTTCTGCGTCCAAGAATCAGTATTGGGGTCATACTCCCAAGTGTCTTTACGACGTGTATAGTCCGAACCATCCTTTGTACGACCGGTAGTGACATATCCCTTGCCATTGACAGCAAAGCCTACGCCAGCATAACGACCACCTACGTAAGAACCATTAATTGTATCGGGAAGACTGGCACCTTGTGTCCAGGAGTTGTTGTCCATATCGTATATCCACAAGTCATTCAGATACTTATTATTAGCCCCACGGAAGCCGCAGCACAAATAACCTTTATCGTCAATCGTAAAACTACAAGCCTGAGAGCGCTGATAGCCATTGAAACTAGCCATTCTATACCAGCGTCCTTGCGTATAGTCATCGTCCGAACAACTCGTGAATACTGTCACAGTTGCCAGCAACATCATTCCCAATAATAATAGTCGATTCATTTTTCTTATTTCTTTGAATTTTATTTTAAACAATTTCGGTTGCAAAAATAACTCCTATCCTTCATATTTCCAAAGAAAACCGACAAAAAGGTTGAATTATCCGTCGAATACCATATACAGACAAAAAAAACGAGTATTGACAACTTCACCTATAAAAAACGTCAAATCGCAGATTTTTATAACGAGATATGGATTTTTTCTACTTTCTTTGTAGCCTGAAATGAAATGATAATGAAAAAAATATTGTATTTTTTGTTGATTAGCGTTGCCGCTACCATCGGTGCTTGCCAAGACGAGGACTCGGAATTGGGCTCTAGCTTGGTAACCACATCTTTCTATAATGTATATGTAGATACCTGTACCGTAGATATAAGTACGATACTCATGGACTCCATAGAGACCCAAGGTGACACGATTGCCCAAATCGGACACATCAAGAACAGTGCGTGGGGAGAGGTTTCTTCCACCTATTATGCCGAATTCTCAGTCAACAGCTTCACTCCCAGCACCACTTCCGACTATTCGCTCGACTCCATCACCATCAAGATGTATCCCAGCGGACACTATTGGGGCGATACACTGACACAGCAACGTGTCAGTATCTACGCCATCAAGAATGCTATCGTCCTGGAAGGTGACGAAGGTTTATACAACATCAATTCGCGCGAATTGGAAGAAACACCTCTGACCTCCTTTGTATATACTCCCCGTCCCGGAAGAAAGCGTGAAGTAGAGATACGTCTTCCCGACAGCTTGGGACAGAAGTGGCTGACCGACATCCGAGTAGAAGATGATTATTTTGACACGCAAGAAAAGTTTAAGAGGGAATTCCCCGGACTGGCATTCGTCCCCGAAGACGACGGGAACTGCATCACCGGATTCTCCGTAGGCGACTCTTCTACCATCATCAAGCTCTATTACAAGCAAATCACTTCCACGACTTCCAGCCACACACTGTACTTCACTGCCAATAGCGACTATACATTCAACAGCGTCAAGCACAACCGCAGCAATACGGCTTTGGAAGACCTGGAAAGCGGCATCGAGTTCCTCATACACTCCTACGACATGGACAACCGAGCCTACCTGCAAGGCCTCACCGGATACTACAACCAAATTGAATTCCCGTATATAAACAATTTGGAAAGCGAAGGAGATATCGTTTCCATCGAAAGTGCCACGCTCTACCTGTATCCCGTAGAAAAGACTTTCGAAGATAATCAATTGCCCTCAGACCTCCGTCTGTACATCACCGACCAGAACAATGTATTGGAAGATTATGTGTATGGTACTGACGGTGTAACGGTGCAAACCGGTAACCTCACTACCGACATCAATGCCCGATCCACTTATTATAGTTTCGACGTTACCGAGTTCATCCGCAACAACTTTGGTACTTGGGGAGACAACCGACAGAAACTTCTACTGAGTATTCCTGACGCAGAAATGGCCACAACCTTCAATCAAGTCATCTTCGAGAATAACCCGGAGGAGAACAAACGTTGCAAACTGGCCATCCGATTTAAAAGATATAACGAAAAATGAACGATACATTAGCACTTCAACATATACAGGTCATGAAACATTCGTATTCGCACCGTTTACGGAAGGCAATGGCGCTATTATGCTTTTTCTGCATAGTATGTCCTAGCCTTGTTGCACAGAACACTACGACGCTGCCTACCTCTATGTATGGCGTAGGTGAGTTGAGTCCCGGAGACGGCGGACGCTATGCCGGTATGGGCAATGTGGGAATCGCCATCAACCGTGTAGGATTCCAAAATACGCTGAACCCGGCTGCCATCACACGTATGGATAGCACCTGCTTTGTGTTCGACGTAGGTGCCACGGCCGCATTCTCCTACTACTCGTTTCTGAGTGAACATAGCACCACCTTCACGGGTAACCCCAACCGTTTCAGCTTGGGCTTCCGAATGTTGCCTCGCTGGTATATGATTCTGGGAGCTGCCCCTTATAGCAGCGTGGGCTACCTTATCTATACGGAAGAAGAAGTCGAAGGTATGCCGGGCAGCTACCTCTATTCTTCCTTCGAAGGCAGTGGCGGTCTTTATCGTTTCTATCTGACCAATGCATACGCCTTGACCAAGAACCTCTCGTTGGGTCTCAACGTAGGAATGGTGGTAGGTAAGACTACGCAAAGCGAAACGCAGGAAAGCGCCATCGTGGAATACAGCTCCAAGCAAAGAGCCTTCTATATGGACTTGGGACTGCACTACGAAATCACCGACAGCAAGAAACGCAATTGGGCCTTGGGCGTAGTATTCTCTCCTTCCTTGGAGATTTACCACGACAACGACCTGACTTATTCGAACTCTTCTACCAGTGCCGAGATGGACAAGACGTACCATACGCGCACACAATACCTGCCCATGCACATTGGTACAGGTCTGGCATTGACCACTAACCGTTGGATTGCCACCGTAGATTACAACTTCATGGACTGGAGCCGCAGCAGTTCTTCGTACACTTCTGTGACGTACGAGAATCAGCATAAGATAAACGTAGGTGCCACCTACATCCTGCAGCCGCGTAGGCCGCGCTCTACGGAACTGATGGGTGGACTGGGATTCAGCAACTCCTACATCAACCTGAAGAAAGGAAAGATGTATTATTTGGAAGCCAGTGTGGGAGCCACTTTCCCCATACGTTACTCCTTCCTGTCGCTCGGAGCTACCTACCGTCAGCAAATCAACTCACGCAGTAACTTGATGCAAGAAAGCCGCGTCAGCTTGAATCTGAACTTGACGTTCGGCGAAAGAATATCGAAGTCGAAGCTGAGATAAAAAAGATGACAAGATGATAGGATGATAAATGGTAAGATGATAAAATTAAAGGCTTCTTAATTGACGAATAGGACTATAAGACAATAAAGGTAAGTTGCTTAAAAAGAAATAAGGGTGTGTCAGAATAGAAATAACATTCATTCGACACACCCTTTGCTTTATCATGCTTAAAAAGAAAAGGTTCATTCTTCTGGCCTCTCCTTCGGTCATCACTCAAACTGTTACAGCATCGACAACCTGGAGATGTAATGCTTCACACGGTCGCGATAGGCATCCCCTATCGGAACATCTTTCTTCTCGACAAGCAAGGTACTGCGGCTGATGGCGGCAATGCAATTCTTGCGCACGATGAAGGAGCGGTGTACGCGGATAAACTCATCGGCAGGTAGCTTCTCTTCGATGTACTTCATGCTACACAGGCTTAAGATAGGCTTAGCAGAGCCCTTGCAGAAGATTTTCACATAGTCGCCCAGCCCCTCTATGTAATTGATTTCATCCAGTTCGAGCCGCATGATGCGGTTGTCCGAACGGATGTACATCACTTTGGGAACCTCTTCCACAATCTTCGGAGCCGTATAGCCCGACATCAGTCCGCCTTGCAAGGCAAACCAACGTGTAGCCTTATTGACTGCCTGAAAGAATATGGAGAAATCGAAGTCACCCTGCAAATAGTCTAAGGCATCGAGCCGGAAACATTCGGCAGCATATTGTCCGGAATCGGATACAAACACCACACGGGTAGGCATGGTGAGCATCCGGCTGAAGTCCATACCGCTCACTCCGCCGTCTTCCACCGGACTGATGCCGACGAAATAGACTTCTACTTTGGTCTCATAATAATCCTTCAATGCTTCTTGAGGGTTCGTATATTTTCCACATAAAGACAGAAAAGGAACTTTGCCAATATACGTCTCCAATGTACGAACCATCTTCTCATTCGCATGCAAAATGGCACAATTCAAATTCATAGTCATATTCTTTTTTTTTGCAGAATGGACGCACGAAGGGATAAAAAGACTGCAAAGCGGAAGAAGATTTTAAGAATAATTTCAGGAAATGACATATAAGTTAACCTTGCACAAGACTAGTCGAAGGGCATTTGTCTGCCGGCTTCCAGACAACGGACAAAGGCGTCCTCGTTCACCGGAAGCAAAGCCACGCACTTATCCTGCGCACCATAGCTGACCAACACGTAGTGTATCACGGCAAAGCGGCCTATGCGCATACTCGATGCCCGCCGGACGGAGGTGATGTCCGTCAATAGAATCTCCTTGCCGCGTGCAAAGCGCCCGTAATAAAGCAAGAGTTTACCGTCGGCCGTGACGGTATATGTGGTATGAATCAGCCGCTCAATGCAGAAAACGAGCAACAACACAAAGACAATGGCAAGCACCATCTGCCGCTCCCACAGGCCATATACAGCAAGAGCCGACACCAGCAACAAAAACAACCATTGCCCGTAGGCGATGCGTGCATGAAAAGTACGGTTCATATTATATTGAGTTTTTAAGTTTGTGAGTTTTCGAGTTCTTGAGTTCTTAAGTTTTTGAGTTCTTGGATTCTCAGGTTTCTCGCGAATCTTCCTTTTGACGGCTAAGATAGGCATTTTTATACTGAAAATATATACAAAGAACGGAGTTATTTTGTAGTTTTGCGTCAGAATGAACTTAGAAACTCAAAAACTTAAGAATTCAAAAACTCAAAATAATGGTAAGAAAGTTCGATTTCCTCGTTATCGGCTCCGGAATTGCCGGTATGAGTTTTGCGCTGAAGGTAGCGCATAAGGGGACAGTAGCCCTCATCTGTAAGGCAGGCTTGGAAGAAGCCAACACCTATTTTGCCCAGGGAGGCATCGCATCCGTCACCAACTTGGCGGTGGACAACTTCGACAAGCACATCGAAGATACCATGATTGCCGGCGACTGGATTAGCGACCGTGCTGCCGTGGAGAAAGTGGTAAAGGGCGCTCCCGAACAAATCAAGGAACTCATCAAGTGGGGCGTCAACTTCGACAAGAAGGAGGACGGGGAATTCGACTTGCACAAGGAGGGCGGACACTCCGAATTCCGCATCCTGCACCATAAGGACAACACGGGCGCAGAGATTCAGACAAGCCTCATCGAGGCCGTGAAGCAGCACCCTAACATCACGGTATTCACCAACTTCTACGCCGTGGAAATCATCACGCAGCACCATCTAGGCATCATCGTGACGCGCCACACACCGGGCATCAAGTGCTACGGCGCCTACGTACTGAACGAGGAAACAGGCGAAGTAGATACCTTCCTCTCCAAAGTGACTATCATGGCCACGGGTGGTTGCGAAGCTGTCTATCGCCATACCACCAATCCGCTGGTGGCTACGGGCGACGGCATCGCCATGGTCTATCGTGCCAAGGGTGCGGTGAAGGACATGGAGTTCATCCAGTTCCATCCCACAGCCCTCTACCATCCGGGCGACCGTCCTGCCTTCCTCATCACCGAGGCCATGCGTGGCTACGGTGGCGTACTCCGCACCAAGGATGGCAAGGAGTTCATGCAGAAGTACGACCCGCGCCTGTCATTGGCTCCGCGCGACATCGTAGCCCGTGCCATCGACAACGAGATGAAGCAACGCGGCGACGAGCACGTCTATCTCGACGTGACACACAAGGACCCCGAAGAGACCAAGAAGCACTTCCCCAACATCTATAAGAAATGCCTCAGCATCGGCATCGACATTACGAAGGACTACATACCCGTAGCTCCTGCTGCTCACTACCTCTGCGGCGGCATCAAGGTGGACCTCGACGGACAGAGCAGCATCCGCCGCCTGTATGCCATCGGCGAATGTTCGTGCACGGGTCTGCACGGTGGCAATCGCTTGGCCAGCAACTCACTGATAGAGGCCGTAGTCTATGCCGACGCAGCCGCCAAACATGCACTGAGCGTGCTCGACCGCTATGAATTCAACGAAGACATTCCCGAATGGAACGACGAAGGCACCATCTCCACCGAAGAGCGTGTGCTGATAACGCAGAGCATGAAAGAAGTGAACCAGATTATGGAGGCCTACGTAGGCATCGTGCGAAGCAACACCCGCTTGACCCGTGCATGGAACCGCCTCGACATCCTCTACGAGGAGACTGAAGCCCTCTTCAAACGCAGCAAGGCCACCCGCGAGCTCTGCGAACTGCGCAACATGATTAACGTAGGCTATCTGATTACGAAACAGGCCATGGAGCGCAAGGAAAGCCGCGGACTGCACTACACGATAGATTATCCACACGCTCATTAATTATCTATGAGTACAAGTTTATCTGCAACGCAATTGAACGATGACAAAGTGTCTGATGTTTCAACAAAGAAGACACGGAGTGATACGTTTATTTCTTCGAAAGAAAAACCTTGGGAGCCAGCCGGTGAAGGTGTGATGCGTCAAGTGTTGGGTTATGATGGACAAGTGATGATTGTAAAGGTGAAGTTTGAGAAAGGAGCAATTGGCACTCCACACACACATTATCATACTCAAACCACCTATGTGGCAAGTGGTAAGTTTGAATTTACTGTTGGAAATGAGAAGAAAATAGTAGAAGCAGGAGATGGAATCTATATGGAGCCTGATGTGTTGCATAGCTGCGTTTGCATCGAAGCCGGTATGCTGATAGATTGTTTCTCGCCAATGCGTGCGGACTTTCTAAAGTAAGGTTGGCACACGGATAAAACGGATTAAGACGGATGGCCACGGATTAAGCTGTGTTAATCCGTTCCATCCGTCTCATCTGTGTGCCGTTTGAGTTTATGAGTTCTAGTAGTTTTCCTTCTTCACCTCGAAGTAAGCCTGCGGATGCAAGCAAGCGGGGCACAGCTTCGGAGCTTCCTTGCCGGTATAGATGAATCCGCAGTTGCGGCATTGCCATACCACTTCGCCTTCCTTGGCAAATACACTAGCAGTCTCAATGTTCTTGATGAAGGCGCGGTAACGCTCTTCGTGTCCCTTCTCGGCGATGGCGATGTTGCGATACATGGCGGCTATTTCGGGGAATCCCTCTTCGTCGGCGATGTCGGCAAACTTCGGGTAGTCCAGTGTCCATTCTTCGTTTTCGCCGGCAGCGGCAGCTTGCAGGTTTTCCAGCGTGGTGCCGATGATGCCTGCGGGATAAGTGGCGGTGATTTCTACCGGGCCACCTTCCAGCCACTTGAACATACGCTTGGCGTGTTCCTTCTCTTGGTCGGCCGTCTCGGTGAAGATGGCTGAGATTTGTTCATATCCTTCTTTCTTGGCCACACTGGCAAAGTAAGTATAGCGCATACGGGCTTGCGATTCACCTGCAAACGAGGTCAACAGATTCTTTTCGGTACGGGTTCCTTTTACACTTTTCTTAGTCATAATCGTTGGTTTTAATAGTTTAATGATTTTATTACGTATAACACTTGTGTCACCCTAATTGTTTAGGAGACAGTACAAAAGTACGAATCAAATCACAAAAAAACTATTTTTCCTTCATCGGATTTCTCTATCAGCCAATAGAGAAAACCTATAATGCGACGATTAGACCATTCCTATTCACCCTTGGCACATTCTACGAACTGAGAAATGGCACGTCTCATCACTTTGACCCTAAACACCCCCTTTTTTGAACGAATTATCTCACCGTATCTCGTTTATTCTCCCCAATTTTGCAGACACCAAGGAACAATGAAATACCAAGAACAATGAAAACATTACTCGCAGCATTAGCCACCCTCCTCTGTGCCAACTACCTGCACGCTCAGATTACCGAACGTCCCCGCCCTGCCGAATGGCAACACCTGATAAAAGGAGCCCGCTTCATGGATCGCTTCCTGCCTATGGAAGGCGAAGAGCTCTCCAATGGCACGTGGGGAGCCGACAGCATATGCCCTCGTTACGTGGACAACGGCATCGAAGTGAAAGACCTCTCCATCTGGGGTGGAAACATACTGCAAACTCCCGACCGCAAGTATCACCTCTTCGTGTGCGGCTGGCCGGAGAACTCCCCCAAAGGACATATGTTCTGGCCACACTCCACCGTATATCATGCCGTAGACGATGAGTTGGACGGCCCATATGCCATACAGGACACCATCGGCAAAGGGCACAATCCCGAAGCCTTCCGGCTGGACGACGGACGCATCGTTATCTACGTCATCAACGGTTACTACATAGCCGACTCGGTCGATGGGCCGTGGACGTATGCCAAGTTTGAATTTGACCGGCGCGACCGAAAGATTATCGAAGGCCTATCCAACCTCACCTTTGCCCGACGACCCGACGGGTCGCGACTGATGGTGTGTCGCGGAGGTGGTGTATGGGTAAGCCGCACGGGCATCTCCCCCTACTGCCAACTGACGGACAAGCGTGTGTATCCCGATGTAGATGGGCGATTCGAAGACCCGGTGGTGTGGAAGGACTCCTTGCAATATCACTTGATTGTAAACGACTGGCTGGGAAGAATAGCCTACTACCAACGTTCCAAGGACGGCGTACACTGGGTGACGGAGCAGGGCGAGGCCTACGTACCGGGTATCTCGTTCCACAAGGACGGTTATGTGGAGCACTGGTTCAAGTACGAACGTCCCAAGGTATTCCAAGACGCAGAGGGCAGAGTTGTCCAAATGAACTTCGCCGTCATCGACACCATCAAGTGGGAAGACCTGCCGAATGATAAGCACAGTTCCAAAAACATCTGTATCCCGATGAACAAAGGTTTGCTGCTGTCGGTGCTGAACACACAACCCATCACGGAGAATACGGAGAAGATAGAAGTAAGGATTCAGGCCGAAGAAGGCTTCTTGCCCGGCCGGGACGTAGATGTATCGTCCCTGCACTTCGGTTCGTTCACGGAAGTGAACTTCGGACGTGGGGCACGCCCACTGACCTCATATACCGACGGAAACGACCTGATAATCGTATTCAGCGGCAAGGGCAGCGGCATCACCCCCGACGAATTTGCCCCCAAACTGATAGGCAGTGACAAGAACGGGCAGTTGCTCTTGGGCTATGCTCGCTTGCCGTACGTGGACTATAACCCACCCCTGCTATCGGCCCGCCGTCCCGTCTATGATAAAGAGAAAGACAGCCTCGAAGTGACCGTGGAGAACTACGGACTAGGTACCTCGAAGCCCACTACCCTGCGTGTGCTGCAAGCCGACAAGCTGATAGCCGAAGGCCAAATAGACGCACTACAACCATACGCCTCGACCAAACTGTCGCTAAAGACAATGACCGTTCCGGACACTGAAAACGACTATAAAGTAGAAATAGAATAAGGGCCAAGCAGTTACAAATATTGACACAAAAACTGTTCTACAATGAGTCCCTGACTGAAACCATTTGACTCAGGGACTGAAACCATATCAGGCAGGGACTCAAATAGGATGAAAAATTGAGCCTGATTATCAGCTAGTCAGGAAGCTCACAACTGCCTATTCACGAAAAGAAGAAAGCAGACAAAAAAGAGTCTATGCACCACCGTTCCGGCTTACATAATCGGAGGGTGTCATGCCAAACTCGCGCTTGAAGCATTGGCGGAAGTAGCCCACGCTGCTGAAGCCCGTCATGTAGGAAATCTCGGAGATGGAATACTTCTTGGAAAGAAGCAGGCTGACGCCGTTCTTCATCTTCACCTTGCGAATGAACTCGTTGGGCGAGATGTCGGCCACACCCTTCAGCTTACGGTAGAGGGTGGAATGGCTCATGCACATCTTGTCGGCAATGAAGGCAATGTCCATGCCGTCCATTTCGAGGTTGTCTTCGATAATCTGGGTGACGCGCTGAAGGAATTCATTGTCCAGCGGATTCAGTGCATCGTCCGTCTCCAAAGTGGGTTCGGGATTGGTTGCGGGAGCAATGGCAGTCAGGCGGGCTGCCAGACGCTTGCGCATATCCAGCAGATTGTTGATGCGGCTATGCAGCAGCTTGGCGCTGAAAGGCTTGGTGAGGTACGAATCGGCACCGGCGGTGTATCCTTCTTCCTTGTCTTGCAGTGAGTCCTTGGCCGTCAGCAGGATGACGGGGATGTGGCTGGTGCGTATGTCGTCCTTCACCAACCGGCAGAGTTGTATGCCATCCATCACGGGCATCATGATGTCGCTCACGATGATGTTCGGGATGTGTTCCTGTGCCAACTGCCAGCCCTGACTGCCGTCTTCGGCTGTCAGTATCTCGAAGTCGTCGCTGAAGGATTGGCGCACGTACTCGCGTATGTCCATGTTATCCTCCACCACCAACAGCAAGGGACGGGTGTCTTCGGCCTGCGCATCATCGGAACCATTTTCCACGAAAGCACCGGCAAAATCGGCCGCGTCGCCTTCGGTAAGCGGATGCACGTCCGTATGCAGAGCGTTGGGATAAGAATTGTCCGTCAGCAGACGCAAATAGAAGGTGGTGCCCACCTCCACCTCACTGCTGACGCTGAGCGTAGCCTCGTGCAAGTCGGCCAATCCCTTTACCAAGGCCAGTCCGATGCCTGAACCGGAGGCCTGATACTTGCTGCTGGCTTGGTAGTAACGCTCGAAGATGTGGGGCAATGCCTCGGGTGGGATGCCGTGTCCCGTGTCGCTGACGCTGATTTCCGTGTATTTCAGTCCTTTTTCCTCCACCGAACGGAGTGCCAACGTAATGCTGCCCTCAGAAGTATATTTGGCTGCATTGGAGAGGAAGTTGTTAAGGATGGTGGTCAGCATATCGGCATCGTAGAAGATGCGGGTCTCCGTGGTCTCGATGCGCACCTCAAAATTGACTTTCGGATTGCGGTTCAGCTCCTTGTAGCGCAGGCCTATCTCCTGCACCAGCTCGGATATGTCGCCCCGCGCCACGGACAGTTTGCGATTCTGCGTTTCCGTCTTGCGGAACTCCAGTATGCCGTTGATGAGATTCAGCAAACGTGCGGCACTGTCGTGGATGATGCTGATTTTGTTGGCATACTTGGGCGAGAGGCCGCTATCGTTGAGCAAGTCCTCCAACGGACCGAGTATCAGGGTGAGCGGTGTGCGCAGTTCGTGGGTGATGTTGGTGTAGAAGCGCAGGCGCTCTTCGTTCAGGGCCTGCTTGTTGCGGCTGTTCTCGCGCTCCACCTCCAGACTGCTTTCCAAGTCGAGCCTATGCTTGTAGAAGCGGATGATAAGGTAGATAATCACCAGCCCCAACAGGCAATAGAGGAGCTTGGCATACCACGCCAGCCAGAAAGGAGGCGTAATCGTGATGGGCAGCACGGCCACTTTCTCCTCCCAATCCTGATTGCGGAAGCGGGCCCGCACCTTGAACGTGTATTTGCCGGGAGGGATGTTGCGGTAGGTGACACCGTTTTCGCCTTGGGCATTGTACCATGTGTCGCTCAGTCCCTCCATCCGGTAGGCAAACTCCACCTGTGGACTTTGTGTATAGTCCAGCACGTTGAACGAAATCTTGAACGTGTTCTCGTCATAGGGCAACTTTATCTTTCCCGAGGTCAGCGGGAGCGTCACTTCCATATCTTGACTTTCGGTCTGCCTATAAACAAAAAAGCGGGTGATGGTGACGGGGGAGATGGACTGCATTTCCTCCAACGACGACGGAAAGAAGAAGCACGTACCATTCTGCGAGGCGAAGAAGAGACTACCCTCGGCATCGATGGCGGCAGCACCGTCCATGAAGTTTCCTAGAGGCACGCCGTTGCGGTGGTCGTAATTGTAGAACCACTTCTGAGTCTCGTTCAGCCGCGAGATGCCCGCATTGGTGCTTACCCAGATGTTGCCGTCGCGGTCTTCGCAGACTGCACGCACCTGTGTGTTCGCCAGCCCCTCGGCATCGCCGAAAGAGTGGTAGGTGTAAATGTCGTGAATGTTGGGGAACAGGATAACACCTTCGCGGGTAGCTGCCCAAATGCGTCCCTCGGAGTCGATGGTCAAGGAGTTGATGGCATTGGAAGGAAACTTATTCTCCAATTGGTGATTCACCAGCAGCTTGCCTTCGGGACTGAAGATGTAAATGCCCTTGCCAAAGGTTCCTACCCACAGCTTGCCGTCTGCATCGCGGCAAATGCTCTGCACAATGTGGTCGAACAACTGTCCGTTTATCTCTTTCTCGTTCGTCAGCCGACCGTTGATGTAGGAGTAAACACCGTCGCGTGCACCTATCCACAGTTTGCCTTCATCGTCTTCGTAGAAACAACGGATGTCGGCAGGGAACGAGCCGTTGCCGCTGATTTGCGTGAACTTCTTCCCCACGGGGTCATAGCAGAACAGGCCTGCTTCCCACGTTCCTACCCACAGCCGTTGCCGACGGTCTTCGTAGATAGCCTTGACGTAAGCATGAGGATGCAGGCCGGAAATGGGCAAAGGAATGGTCTGTATCTTCTCGCCCTCCCGATAGAAGGCCAGTTCGCCCAGTCCGCCCATCCACAGGTTTTGGTTATGGTCTATGCAAAGGCTCCACACCTGCTTGTAGCGCGACTTCCCCAGCTGCTCGGTGATGTAGGGCAATGTCTTGAAGGACTCCGGATTGTAGCTGACGAAGTCCAGCCCGTCGCGGTAGTTGCCTATCCAGATATTGCCGTACGAGTCTTGCAGCAGACAGCGCACATAGGGACCGGCCAAGCTGCGTCCATCCTCGGTGACCGTGAGGTTTTGGAAACGGATGTTGCTTATATCCTTAAAGGTGTTGGCCTGCATATCGAGTATGCTGACGCCGCCCATGTCGGTAGCAAACCAAAGGTCTCCGTTCTTCATCTGCTTGATGTCCATCACGGTGCCGGGCAGCAAGGAATACGGGTCGCCCTGCTGATGCCGGAACGAGGTAAACTGTCCGTTGGCCGGATTGAACAAGGCTATCCCCTGATTGGTGCCCAGCCATATATTCTTATGTCGGTCGATGCAGAGGGAGCGCACTTCGTTGCCCGGAATGCTGTTGGGGTCGGCAGGGTCGTGGGTATAGTTCCGCAAACTCATGTCCTTCATGTTGATGACGCTAAGCCCGTTCCTGACGTGTCCCACGTAGAGGAATCCTTGCCCGTCGTCCGCTGCCGTCCAGTAACGGCCCGGCAAGTCTTCCACCGTCAGGTAATTATAGGTGGTAAGCACGTTGTTGCGGGTGTCGTAGTGCTGAATGCCCATATAATAATGTGTAATCCAGATGCCGCTGTCCGATGCCAAGGTCAGGGTGGGGATGTCGTTGCTAGACAATCCGTCTTCGCCGGCCACCATGTTTGTGATAGTCTCCGTGGCATAGTCGAAGCAGCAAAGGCCGTTGCGCTGTGTGCCTATCCACACCTTGTCGGCACACGGGTCGGCAAGAACTACATTCAGCTCGTTGCTGCTCAGTCCGGAGTTCTTGCGGTTATATACGACGAACTGCCGACCGTCGAAGCGGTTCAGTCCCGATTCGGTAGCTATCCAGATATAGCCTTTCCGGTCCTGCGTCAGGCCCACCACATAGCTACTGGAAAGTCCGTCGGCCACGCCGAAATGGGATATGCGTTGCGCACTGACAATGCCCGGCATCAGGCTTGTCAGCAGAAGAGAAATGAATAGAATCGTGCGAATGTGTCTCATGGTTTGTTCTTATTTGAATCAGCACAAATATAGCACATTTATCTGCATCTTCCTCTTGCTCATCGGGATAGATATTCGTCATTCTACTATCAAAATCTCGTCACAAGAGCTTCCCACAGGCCGGAACGAGCCATTTTGAACGATAATCTTCCTTTCTTGCCGAATTTTCACACGGGCATACACATTTTTACTCTCTACATTTGCCATCGGAAAGATTCATAAACCATTTAAAATGTAATGCCTATGAAAAATAAATCTCATGCTCCATGTCTATTCACTAACAAAGACTACTGCTTCGCCCGATAGTCTGCAATGCTCTACAAACAGAATTAATCTAATCACTGAGAATCTAATAATAAAGAAAAAATGATGAAAGAAAATTCATTCAAAGGAAATCGAAAGGCACTCATGGCCTTATTGCTCTGTGCAGGTTTCATCGCAACCCAGCCCATCAAGGCGGTAGCAGAACCCGCAGCCCCTTCCACATGGGAGGCCCAACAGCAGAAACAAACAATTACGGGTACCGTGACCGACCAAACAGGTGAAGGCGTCATCGGTGCCAGCATCTTAGAGAAAGGTACAACCAACGGTACCATTACGGACATCGACGGTAACTTCAGCTTGTCGGTAGAAGCGGGTGCCACTTTGGTCATCTCGTACATCGGTTATAAAAGCCAGGAAGTGGTGGCTACTCCCGGAAAAACTATGAACATCAAGCTGGAAGAAGACAGCGAAATGCTGGAAGAAGTAGTGGTAGTGGGTTACGGTACTACCAAGCGCAAGAACTTTACGGGTTCTGTATCTACCGTGAAAGCTGCCGAATCTCCCTTGGCACTGATGCCTACCTCCAACGCCATGGACATCTTGCGCGGTACGGCTACCGGTATCACAGTGTCGCAACAACAAGGTGCCGGACAATCGCCCTCGCTGCTGGTACGTGGTCAGAAGTCAGTGAACGGAGGTACCGACCCGCTGATTGTGATGGATGGTGTCATCTACATGGGTAGCTTCCGCGACATCGACCCTGCTTCCATCGAGAGCATGAGCGTACTGAAGGATGCCACCTCACTGGCTGCTTACGGTTCGCAGGCTGCCAACGGTGTCATCATGATTACCACCAAGAAGGGTAAGATGGGTAAGCCCGTCATCACTTTCAATACCTCGTGGGCACTCTCCACAGCCACCTGCAAGCCCGACGTGCTGAGCCCGGAGGACTACGTGAAGAAGGTGAATCTGCTGAACGGCCTCGACGAAGGTGCCGACCCCACGTGGATGCAGGACTTTGAATACGAGAACTACCAAAACGGAAAGACCATCGACTGGTGGGACTACTCCACCCGCACGGGCTTGATGCAGAACTACTCTGCCTCCGTATCGGGTGCCAACGAAAAAATCAACTATTACCTGTCGGCTACTTATACTGACCAAGCGGGCATCGTAGAAGGTGACGACTACGACCGCATCGTGCTGAACAGCCGCTTGCAGAGCGACATCACCGACTGGCTGCAAGTAGGCGGACAGATGAACTATGCCTTCAACGACTACTCCGGCCCCAGCACATACGACCTTTACCAAGCCATCCGTCTGAGCCCCTACGGTCGTGCCGAGCGTGAAGATGGCGGTGGTCTGGAGAAGTACCCCGTCAACGAAGGTATCTACCGCATCAACCCCTTGTGGAGCGTGAAGAGCGGTACCATCGACGACCACGACACCTACGCCACCACCACCCTGAAGGGACACCTCTTGCTGAAGTGCCCGTGGATTGAGGGCTTGACGTTCCGCATGAACGGAAGCTATGCCGTAGAGAACATCGAGCGCGACTACTTCACCCACGAAGGCTACTACATACAGGAAGGCTCCAGCCTCGACCGCTATTCGGCTTCAACCATCAACAACTACCTGGCTTCGGCCAACGGATACAGTGCCCGCACGAAGAACACGTCTTGGGTATGGGATAACATCTTGAACTATACCCGCCAATTCGGCAAGCACTTCATCGACTTGACCTACGTATATACCCGCGACTCCGACGAATACTACTATCGCCGCTTCGACGGTTCCGACTTCTCGGCACTGGGCAACACCAACTTGGGATATGACGGCTTGAACTACGCCGCCACTCAGGAAATTTCGAGCCTCAGCTACACGCTGCACACCGATGTCGGCTATCTGGGACGTATCAACTATAACTACGACGATACTTACCACATCAGCGTATCGGTTCGCCGTGACGGTTCTTCTGTATTTGGTGCCAACAACAAGTGGGGTACCTTCCCCGCCATTGGTTTGGCATGGACCGTGACCAACGAAGAGTTCATGAAGAAAGTGCCCGTCATCAACTACCTGAAGGTGAAAGCCTCTTGGGGTATCAACGGTAACCAAAGCCTCGACCCCTACGAAACCCTTTCCAAGATTACGCTGGGACAAGCCGGCGGTTATAGCTACACCTTCGGCAATACCTCGGAGGTAAGCTGGGGACAGCGCATCACCTCTATGGGTAACTCTGACCTGGGCTGGGAAGAGACCGAATCCTTCAACTACGGCTTCGACCTCGGCTTGCTGGACGACCGCATCCACTTGGAATTCGACGGTTACTTCTCCAAGACCACGAACCAGATTTTCAGCCGTACCATTCCCGTCATGATTAACGGTTTGACCAGTATGTCGGCCACGATGGGACAGGTAAACAACTGGGGTATCGAGTTCAACCTAACCACTACCAACATACAGACCAAGGACTTCACTTGGAACTCCGGCCTGACCTTCTACATGAACCGCAACAAGCTGAAAGAGTTGTACGGCGACGGACAGGACGACATCACCAACTCCCTCTTCCTTGGCAAATCTCTGGGTGCCATCTACGGCTACAAGCCCATCGGCATCGTGCAGGAAGATGATACCGAATACATCGCCGCCAACAGTGCCGAGCCGGGCGACGTGAAGTTTGCCAACCTCGACGGCAGCACCGACGGTGTCATCAGTGCCGACGACCGTACCATCTTGGGTTACAACAAGGAGAACTTCCGCATGAGCTTCTCCAACACCTTCCGTTACAAGGACTTCGAGCTTTATGTACTGTTTACCGGCCTCTTCGGTGGTAATGGGTACGGACGCTACACCAACATCTATGCTTACCGCACAGCTTCGGACGTAGCCGGCGACAACAACTTCAACCACGGCTGGTGGACTGCCGAGAACCGCAGCAACAAGTATCCGCGCATCAACTACACCGACAGCCGCTACGCTCCGGTGCAAGGCTACGGATTTGTACGTCTGCAAGACCTCAGTTTGGCCTATACCTTCCGTCAACCTTGGGTGAAGAAGATGAACATCTCCAACCTGAAAGTTTACTTGGCTTGCAAGAACCTCTTCACGCTGACCGGATGGGACGGCGGTGACCCCGAAGTAAGACAAACTCTGGGCAGTGGCTATAGCTACGGCTATCCGCTATCGAGAACCGTATCACTTGGTTTGAACCTGACTTTTTAAATGAAGTCAACAAGGAGACAAGTTGACAAGGGAACAAGACAGGTCCTCGTGGCCTCGTTAACTCGTCCCCTCGTCAACTAAAAAACTCAAAAACTTAAAAACTCAAATAATGAAAGCAAAGAAATATATACAGATTCTGGCTCTGACAGCCACGATGGGAATGGTGTCCTGCGACGACAACGCATTCCTGACCGAAGATGCCCGCACCGTCTATACCACCGAAAACTCCTACGAGACGGTGGACCAAGTGAAGGCGTGCATCACCAACCTCTACGTACACATCCGCTACTGGTATCAGATTGATTCTTTCCTGAAAGGTCTGGGTACCGACGTGATGGATACTCCCTACTTCCGCTGCACCGGAAACGGTTATTGCAACTTCTCTTCATGGTCTAGCTCGTACGGCAGCACCAAGAACATATTCGATGCCATGTATCAGCTGGCCAACTACGCCAACCAAGCCTTGGAGGGCTACAATACGGAAAGCCTGACATGGGACGACGAAACGGAGAAGCAAGAAGCCTACGGTGAAATCATGTTCTTCCGCGGATATGCCTACCTGACGCTGGGTGAACTCTTCGGTGGCGTGCCCTTGGTGGACCAATTCTACGAAGAGCTGAAGCTGGACTTCACACGTTCCACCCGTGCCGAGACGTATGAGTTTGCCATCGCCGACCTGAAGGCTGCTGCCGAGAATCTGCCCAGCTATCCGTCGGAAGCCGGTCGCGTAGCCAAGGGTGCTGCTTACCACTTCCTGGCAGAGGCTTACTTGGCACTGGCCATCATCAACAACAATAATTCGAGCTATCTCAGCCAGGCTATCGACTATGCCGACCAAGTAATGGCACTGCACCCGCTGATGACCGAACGCTTCGGCACACGTGCCACCGTAGGCGGCGGCACGACCAAGAATGGCATCGCCGCTTACTACGAGGACGGTGACGTATTCTTCGACCTCTTCCAAGAAGGCAATTACGACTACTCCGAGGGCAACACCGAAGCCCTGTGGACGCTGGAGAACGACTACACGGTATATCATGCGTATGGCGGCAACAACTATGTACCCACTCCGCGTAATATGTCGCCCGTACTGCGCGACGTGCGTTGGAGCTCTGCATACACCGAGACCTCAGCCAACGGTCCGTGGTCGGGCAACATCGATACAGACCTCTACCCCGGCGGCAATGTTTGTGCCTACGTAGGCGGTCGTGGTGTGGCCAACATCTCACCGACTAGCTATGTCATCGAAGAAGTATGGGAAGGCGACTATGCCGACGACATCCGCAACTCGGCAGCCAACATCCGCCGCAACTTTGTCTGCATGGATGCGCAGCACAGCTTGTATGGCGAAACTGTTCCTTACGAATATCTGGACTACAGTTCACAGACCATCACCGAATTCTTCCCCATCTGGACCAAGGTGGCTCCGATAGACGACTGGGGCTACGACGACCTCGAAGATGGCGGTAACCGTTCCAATATGTACTGCGACCAATACGCCTGCCGTTCTGCCGAAACCCTGCTGCTGCGTGCCGAAGCCAATCTGCGCGCCGGCAACACATCGGCTGCCGTGGAAGATATAAACGAACTGCGCAACCGCGCACAGTGCAGCAAGCTGATTACATCGAGCGACCTCTCGCTCCAGTTCATCCTCGACGAACGTGTACGCGAGCTCTACGGTGAGGAACGCCGTTGGGTGACCCTGCTCCGTATGGGTGAAGACGGCATCGAGAGCATCAACAACCACGCCATGTACATCGCCGACCAGTCCTTCTGGGGAGGTTACTTCACCTCTTCGCAAGACCCCATCAGCGACTGGACGCTGTTCCCCATCCCGCAGGCAGTCATCGACTCCAACACGGGTGCCACCATCGAACAGAACCCGGGATGGTAAAGAAACTATTTTGGATTTCAAGAGTTCAAACAGCCAATTCGAATTGGCTAATTCTAAATTCATAATTCAAAATTAGTAAATAGGTATTTTCTAGATTCGGGCTACTCCTATTCAGTTTCACTCGAAAAGTGACTACTGATATAGTTAAAAAAATGCCTTGTGTCGGACATATATTTCCCTCCCGACAGCTATATAGATGCAGCGTGACAGC
>JAUNJD010000308.1 GCA_030523205.1 Bacteroides sp. | reverse complement strand
CATTATCAATTATCCATTATCCATTAATCAGAACCTTATCACTCCGTCATCTACAACCTCCTGACTTTGTGCGGCGGCAGTGGCTTGCTGTCCGGCAGCCTCGGCTTTGGCCTTGATGTTGTTCAGAGTGGTGCGGTCGCGGGTGTAGGTGGGGGTGTTCTCCACCTGCGAGATGATGTCGTCGTTGTCCAAGTCTTCGGGGTTGAAGAGGTAGATGTGGCGGCGACGGGTGCGGGGCGTATTGCTGTTTATCTCCTGTCCGTAGTAGCGGGCGCGGCGGGTGCGGCGACGCTCCTCTTCTTCGGCCATCTTCTCCAGCTCCTCCTCGGTGTGGGCAGCGAGGCGGTCGTCCAGCTCCTTGAGGTGAATGTCCTGTATGCCGAATCCGGTGGCCAACAGCGTAATCTTCACCTTGTCGCCCAGCGTCTCGTCCTTCTCCACGCCATGCTTGGTCTCGATGTCGCGGCGGAAGCGGCTCATGAACTCGTCCACCTCCTTCATCTCGCTCATCATCAGCTGGCTTTCGGAGCTGTAGGAGATGCAGAAGGCCACCTTCTTGGCGTTGAATATGTCGTTGTTGTTGAGCAGCGGAGAGGTCTGCGCAGCCTGTATGGCCTTGCTGACACGGCCTTCGCCACTGCCGTAGCCTGTACCCATGATGGCCACGCCTCCGTCCTTGAGCACGGTGCGCACGTCGTTGAAGTCGAGGTTTATCTTGCCGTGCATGGTGATGATGTCGGCAATGCTCTTGGCTGCCACCAACACGATGTCGTCGGCGCGGTCGTAGGCCTCCTCGAAACCCATCTCGCCGTATATCTCGCTCAGCTTGTCGTTCTTCACCACGATGAGGGCATCGACGTGCTTGCTGATTTCTTCTACACCGTCCAGAGCCTGGTCTATCTTCTTGTCGCCCTCCCACTGGTAGGGGATGGTGACGATGCCCACGGTCAGTATGTCCATTTCCTTAGCCACCTTGGCGATGATGGGAGCCGCACCCGTACCGGTGCCGCCGCCCATGCCTGCGGTGATGAACGTCATCAGGGTGCCGTCGCTCAGGCGCTCCTTTATCTCGTCGATGCTGTCTTCGGCAGCCTTGCGACCCACTTCGGGCTTGTTGCCGGCTCCCAGTCCCTTGCCCAGTTGCAGCCTGGAGGGGACGGGGGAATCGTTCAGCGCCTTCGAGTCGGTGTTGCACACCATGAAAGCCACACCGTTGATGCCTTCGTTGTACATGTGGTTGACGGCGTTGCATCCGCCGCCACCTACGCCAATGACCTTGATAATCTTCGGTGAATCGGTCGGCAGGTCGAATTGTACTATCTCGTCCATATTTGTTTGAGTTTTTAAGTTTTTGAGTTCTTAAGCTCTTAAGTTTTTGAGTTCTTGAGTTCTCTAAATCTTAAGTTCTTGGATTCTTGAGTTTTAGTTACGCTGCTCCGGTCATTGCTTGTCCGACATCTTGTCGTCTTCGAAGAAGTTGTCGGTGAACGACTCGAAGAATTGCCGGAATCGGTTGGGCTGGCTCTTGGCAGCGGCCTTCTTTTTCTTCTTCTCCTCTTCCTCCTTGCGGCGCTTCTCTTCCTTCTCCTTCTCGCGCCTGCGCTTCTCCTCTTCGGCTTGCTTGCGGCGTATCTCTTCCTCCTGCGCCTTCAGGTTGGCGTCGTTCTCGAACATATTGATGGGTTCGGACACCGGCGGACGCTGGGGGGCAGACTTGGGCACCTCTTGCAGGCAGCAGTTCTCGTTGCCGGCCATGAGCAGGCTCAGCAGGGTGTTGTGCATACCGTCCTTCTTCAGCGCGTCGGCAGTGCCCATCAGGGTGCCGTGTACGAACTTGACCGTCTTTACCTTCTCCACCTTGCTCAGCTTGCGGAAGGCTTCCTCCAGATTTTTCAGGTTGGCACCTCCGCCGGTGAACACCACGCCCGAGAAGAGCTTGGTCTCGTAGCCGGAGAGTTCCAACTGATGCCATACGTTGGCCAGAATCTCTTCGGCACGGGCCGAGATGATGTTGTTCAACTGCCTTAGCTCAATGTGCTGTCCGTCTTCCAACTGGCAGGTGGCGGGCGTCTCGGCGTTCTCCTCCTCTTCGTAGAGGACGTCGCCGAACTGCAACTTCAGCTTCTCGGCATCTTCCTCCTCCATCTTGAGCGAGGTGATGTCGTGGGTGATGTTGTTGCCTCCCAGCGGCACCACGCTCAGATAGCGCAGGATGTTGTTCTTGAAGACGGCAATGGTGGTGGTGGTGGCGCCAAAGTCCACCAAGGCGCAACCCGATCGCATCTCGTTCTCCGTCAGCACGGCGTTGGCCAAGGCCACCGGTGCGATGATGAGGTCGGCAATCTCAACTTTGGCTTGGTCGAAACTGAACTCCAGGTTCTTCTTGAGAGTAGTGCGGGCCACGATGTTCAGAAAGTGGGCAGTGATGCGCTTGCCCGTCACGCCCACCGGTTCGGTCTGGAGCGTGTTGTCAATCTTGTATTCCTGCGGAGCCACGTCCAGCACGTTCAGGTCCGCCCAAGGCACTTCAAGGTTCTCGTCGCAGATGCCGTCAATCAGCTCCTGCGAGATGATACCCTCCTCTTCCAGCGTACGGCTTACTACGTTTTCCACCGTGCGCAATGACTGTCCGCCAATGCCGACGTATACTTTGGCAATGGAGTTGTGCAGCTGGATTTCCAGCTTGTTGATGATGGAAGTCAGGGCCTGCGCAGTCTTATCTACGTTGCGAATCACCCCTTTGTGCACAAAGGCAGAGGCGTTTTCGTAAGCGTAGGCCAGCACCTGAATGCTTCCGTCAATGCTCTTCCGTCCGGCAATGCCGGAAATCTTGGTCGAACTCAACTCGATGGCGGCGATAAAATCTGTTGTTGCCATATTGTAGTTTTTAAGTTTTTGAGTTTCTAAGTTTTTTAATTTCACTTCTTCGTACAGATGATTTGGTTGCCAAACTCTACGCTGATGCGCGAATATTTGTTCCAGCCCACCTTGTTCAGTCCTTTTTCGTAGAACTCCTTCACCCGGCTGAGCTTGCTCTCGAAGTTGTCGAGCCGACCCAGATAGATGAGGTGGTCGCCCACGCGGGGCACCAGTTCCACGTACCTTCCCGGCAGCACCTGAATCTGCTCCACCTGCGCATTCCAGAAAGGATTCTGCTGCAAAAACACAGCAAACCTATACAAATCTCTCATTGCAAACGACTTTTCTATGCCTCCGGTGGCAATGGCCAAATGGGCTACGCACTTGGCATCGGGTGGCATCACGGTGCCCTTGTTGTCGATGTAGTAGTTCTCGCCGTTGGCGCTCATCACCCGCAGGATGGGGATGCGCTGGCTGACCTCCACACAGAGTTTGCCGCTGGGCGTCTTGTAGCACTCCACCTCGTCGATGAGCGGATGTTTGGCCAGTTCCTGTTCCAATGTCTTGGTGAGGATACGGTCCATATCCTTCCCGATGGGGTTGATGCCCTTCTTGTCGAGAATGCTGACCACTTCCTTCTTCGTGATGAAGCCTGCATACACCGTGTCCTTAATGACCAACTCAACATCCCGGCAGGTCTGTCCCGCAGGCTTGCGGTTGAAAGCAGTGATGGCTACCACCAAATAGGCAGTGACTATCAGCATGACAATGGTTAGTAATATTCGCTTGACCATGAGAATCCTTTTTTTGAATTTTAAATTCTAAATTTTAAATTATGCCATCCGGCTGGTTCATCCCATCATTCATCATCTTATAATATTATCATCCTATCATCTTATAATATCATAATCTTACAACCCATCTTACAA
>JAUNJD010000043.1 GCA_030523205.1 Bacteroides sp. | reverse complement strand
ACCGCTCCTACCACCACAAAAATAATTTGGGTGTCCCATTGTCTAACTCAGGAAAAGTTTGCAAATATAATGATAATATGTGAGATAGGCAATGCAGGGAAAAGAATACTGATTTTTGGGACATAAATGCGTCCGAAAATTTGGCGGTTTCAGAAACTTCCATTACCTTTGCGCCCCGTAAAGGAGAGGTGCTCGAGTGGTTGAAGAGGCACGCCTGGAAAGCGTGTATACCCCTAAAGGGTATCACGAGTTCGAATCTCGTTCTCTCCGCACGAAAATTGATGTGAAAAGCAAAGTAAAGCAGGACGTCTTATCGAGGATAAGTAGTCCTGCTTTTTTGTTTTTTGAATATTTTTTTTCTCATCAGATGCAGTATTTTCCTATTTGCCGCATTTTATTAGAAAACACGTGTTACTAGAGGCGTAAAAAAAGATGGAAGAACAAGAATTGGCAGAACGTTGCGGCTTGAATGACAATCGGGCTCGTAAAGAACTGTACGAACGCTATGCGGGGCGTATGCTCAGCGTATGCATTCGTTATGCAGGCGAGCGTGAGACGGCCCAAGACCTGATGCACGATGGCTTCCTGAAGATTTTTGCCTCTTTCGATAAGTTCACGTGGAGGGGAGAAGGTTCCCTGCGGGCCTGGATGGAGCGCATCATGGTGAATACAGTGCTGCAATATCTGCGCAAGAACGATGTGATGAGCCAATCTACCGCATTGGACAATGTCCCCGAAGTATATGATGAACCGGATGTTGCGTCGGTTGACGTGATACCTCAGAAGGTGCTGATGCACTTTATACGTGAGTTGCCTGCCGGCTATCGCACCGTATTCAACTTATACGTGTTCGAAGAAAAGTCTCATAAGGAGATTGCCGGTCTCTTGGGTATCAACGAGAAATCTTCTGCTTCGCAACTGACGCGTGCCAAGTCTGCTTTGGCAGCCAAAGTACATGAGTGGATGAAAAACAATGCTTAAAAGAAGGGTGTATGAAAGAAGAATTGTGGTTGAAAAAAATGAAGGAACGACTGGACGATTATTCGGAACCGGTACCCTCCTCCGGCTGGGAGCAGTTGGAGCAGGAGTTGTCGGCTCTTGAGCCGAAGCCTTCGGAAGATGAGTCGTCCTCCTTCGTGGCTCCAACGGGCGGAAAGAAGAAGCTGATTCCTTTCCGGCGATGGACGATGGTGACCGCCGCAGCATTGTTGGTGGCTGTGTCGGGTGTCAGTATATGGCTTCTGCAAAGCCGACTGGCAGAGGATGTTCGGCATACCCGTGTGCCTTCGTTAGCGGCAGTTCCGGATGTGCAGCCCAAGCAAGCTCCGGAAGATGTGCAGATGGAAGCATCTGAACCAGTCATTTATCAGGGAACGGGAAAGAGGCATCCGGCAGGAAAGCATGACCTGCTGGCACAGCACAGGAACGATGATACGAGCGGAAATGCAACGGACGTACAAGAGACTAAGGAAATAGCGAAGGAGGGGATGACCGAAGCGACAACAGTGGGGAAAACGGAAGAGTTGGCCAAGTCGGAAACGGTGAATAAATCGGAGGCGACCGAAACATCGGAGGCTCCGAAAGAAAAACGGAAGAGGTATCGGCCTTCGGGAAAGGATAAACTGCACCTGCCGGCGGAAACCAAGAAACGGACGAAAGCTGAAAAATGGTCGCTGGGCTTGGCGGTTGGAAATGCTGCCGGATTTGCGGAAGACGCAGATGAGATGGCTTATATGTCTGACACCTCTAATGACTACCACTTGGCTTCTGATGGAGTGGATGGTGTCTTCTCTTCCTCCGAGGAAATGCCGGGAGAAGACAGCTATCAGAAGGTGGTGTATGAAGACGGTATGTCTTATCTGGTAGAACAGAAGCAGCGAATGTCATCCATCAGCCATAAGCAGCCTATCAGTGTCGGCCTGTCGGTGCGTAAGGGTTTGCAGGATGGCTTTTCGGTAGAGACAGGGCTGACTTATACCTACCTCGCTTCGGATGTAAGGTATGAGGGACGTTCGAAACAATCGAGTCAGAAGCTTCATTACCTCGGAATCCCTGTGCGGCTTAACTGGAACTTTGTAGATAAGAAAACACTGACAATGTATCTGGCAGGCGGTGGCATGGTGGAAAAGTGCATATATGGCAAGATAGGCAATGATACGGAGACTGTGAAGCCTTTGCAATTCTCGGTAATGGGAGCTGTGGGGTTGCAGGTAAATGCTACCAAACGGATAGGTATCTATCTGGAGCCGGGTGTCTCTTACTACTTTGACGATGGTTCGAATGTAGAGACCATCCGTAAGGAAACACCACTGAATATTTCTTTCCATGCCGGTATTCGCCTGACTTATTAGTGTGATTTCTGGGAAAGTCAATAATCCACATACAAATAGACGAGGCAGCAAGAAAGGGAACCTAGGTTCATCATCTTGTTGCCTCGTTTGTATTCTTTAGGGCTTTCTTGTCGCCTCTTTTCAGTCCTTGTCAGTTGGTAACCACATTCGTGAAATATTCCTTGAACAGCTTTTCGGCCCGTTCCAGTTGTTCGGGTGTGTTCTCTTTGACTTCCTTCAGCTGATAATCCCATCCCATTGCTTCGTATTTGTGAACGCCCAGACGGTGGTAGGGGAGAATTTCGACACGCTGTATGCTACGGTAGTTGCCCAAGTGTTCGCCGAGGGCACGTATGTCTTCCTCGAAATCGCTGTAGCCCGGCACGAGTACATAGCGTAGCCAGAAGGGGTGTTCGTGGTTCTCCATCCATGCGGCGGTGCGCAAGGTTTGGTCGTTGCTGCGTCCTGTCAGCTGACGGTGGCGTGCAGGATTGAACTGCTTGACATCGAGCAAGGCCAGGTCGGTCTGCATGAAAAGACTTTCTACGTGCTCGTTCCAGATGCCTCCGTTGGTATCCACACATATGTGGATGCCGTTGGCCTTCAGGTCCTTGAATAACGGAAGAAGAGCTTCTGCTTGCAGGGTAGGCTCTCCGCCGGAGAAGGTTATGCCTCCCCTCTTGCCGAAGAAAGGCTTTTGGCTGACGGCCATTTGCAGGATTTCCTGCGGCGGGGTAGGATTGCCTCCTTTGACATCGATGGTGTCCGGATTGGCACAGTACAGGCAACGGAAGGGGCAGCCTTGAAGAAAAACGACGAGCCGGAGACCCGGCCCGTCGAAAGTTCCCATGCTTTCGTATGAATGAACGTTTATCGTCATATATCGAATGGTTTACATCCGTTCGTGGAAGCTGCGACTGATGACCTCAAGCTGATGCTCGCGGCTCAGCTTCACAAAGTTAACGGCATAGCCGGATACGCGGATGGTGAGTTGCGGATATTTTTCGGGATGCTCCATGGCGTCTTCCAGCATTTCGCGGTTCAGCACGTTGACGTTCAGGTGGTGGGCACCCTTGGTGAAGTAGCCGTCCATCATGGTCACCAAATTTTCTACACGCTCTTCGGGCGTCGGTCCCAGTGACTTCGGCACGATGGAGAATGTATTGCTGATGCCGTCTTGTGAGTCGCGATAGCGCAGTTTGGCTACGGAGCTGAGTGATGCGATGGCACCATTCTTGTCGCGTCCGTGCATCGGGTTGGCACCGGGAGCAAAGGCTACGCCCTTGGCGCGTCCGTCGGGAGTGGCACCGGTCTTCTTGCCATACATTACGTTGGAAGTGATAGTCAGCAGCGAGAGGGTGGGGCGGGCATTCTTGTAAACCGGCAGTTTCTTCAGTTCCTCGCTGAAGTAATATACCAAGTCAACACCCAAGTGGTCCACACGGTCGTCGTTGTTGCCGAAGCAAGGGAATGTACCTTCGATGTCGAAGCCTTCGGTCAGACCGATGTCATTGCGGCGAGCCGTAACCTTGGCATTCTTGATGGCCGACAGCGAGTCGATGGCGATGGAAAGTCCGGCTACACCGTATGCCAGGTTGATGCGCGGGTCGGTATCTACGAAGGCCATCTGTGCCTTTTCGTAATAATACTTATCGTGCATATAGTGGATGATGTTCATGGCCTCGTTATAGACGCGGGCAATTTCGGTCAGCACCTTCTTGTAGTTGGTCATTACCTCTTCAAACTTCAGCACGTCGCTGGTCAGTACGGGGATGCCCTTTACCATGACGGTGCCGGTGTTCTCGCAACGTCCGCCGTTGATGGCAAGCAACAGAGCCTTGGCCAAGTTGGCACGTGCGCCGAAGAACTGAATCTGCTTGCCGATGGCTTGGTAGGATACGCAGCAAGCGATGCCGTAGTCGTCGCAGTTGCGTACTTCGCGCATCAGGTTATCATTCTCGTACTGGATAGAGCTAGTGTCAACAGATACCTTTGCGCAGAAATCTTTGAATCCTTCCGGCAATTCGGGGCTCCACAGAACGGTCATGTTCGGCTCGGGCGAAGGACCGAGGTTGTACAGCGTCTGGAGGAAACGGAACGAGGTCTTGGTCACCTTCACACGTCCGTCGTTGAAGCGTCCGCCGATGGCTTCGGTTACCCAAGTGGGGTCGCCGGCAAAGATGTCGTTGTACGACTGCATACGCAGGTGGCGTACCATGCGGAGCTTAATGACAAACTGGTCGATGAGCTCTTGGGCAAATGTTTCGTTGATTTTACCGTGAGCCAAGTCGTATTCGATGAATATGTCGAGGAAGGAAGATACGTTACCCAATGACATGGCAGCACCGTCTTGTTCCTTTACGGCAGCTAAATAAGCCATATATACCCATTGTACGGCTTCCTGTGCAGACGTGGCGGGACGACTGAGGTCGAGACCGTAGTATTCTCCCATTATCTTGATTTCTTTCAGAGCCTTGATTTGTTCGGCTACTTCTTCGCGCAGACGGATGCGTGCGTCGGTCATGGGACCGGTGAGGTTGCGCAGGTCTTCCTGCTTGGCCTCGATAAGGCGGTCGATGCCGTAGAGGGCCAAACGGCGGTAGTCACCGATGATGCGTCCGCGTGCGTAGTTGTCGGGCAGTCCGGTGAGGAATCCCAGTGAACGGAATGAACGAATCTCTTCGGTATATGCATCGAACACACCGTCGTTGTGTGTCTTGCGGTAGTGGGTGAATATGTCCTTTACCTTATCATCTACTTCTACACCGTTTTCACGGCAAGCCTTCATGACAACGTTGATGCCACCGAACGGCTTGATGGCACGTTTCAGCAGTTCGTCAGTCTGCAAGCCTACAATCAGTTCGTTTTCCTTGTCGATATAGCCTGCTTTGTGCGATGTGATGGTTGATACAGTGATATGGTCCAGTGAGCGGACACCGTTGTTGGCACGTTCTTCTTCAAGCGCCTTCAGGCAGAGGTCCCAGATGTGCTTGGTACGCTCCGTAGGTCCTTGCAGGAAGGATGCATCACCGGTGTAGGGTGCAATGTTTTTACTAACGAAATCACTTACGTTGATTTCTTTACTCCAAAGCCCGTCAATAAAGGTTTTGTTCAATTCCATAATAAATTTTGTTAGTGGTTAAGAATGTGTTCTTTTGAGGTGCGCAAAGGTAAGTCCTTTTTTCTATATATGCGGCATGGATACACTCATTTTTATGTTGAAGAGCATAAAAATAGCAATAGTTAGGTATTGAAACGGAAAAATTTGCAGAATTGGAAAATGATTTGTACCTTTGCCCCGCTTTACAAGAAAGACATTCCTTTAAAGAAGTCTTTGGAAAGGTGGTAGAGTGGTCGATTACAGCGGTCTTGAAAACCGCCGTACCGAGAGGTACCGGGGGTTCGAATCCCTCCCTTTCCGCAAAATTAATATTCAAGAATTCAGGAAGTAGCACCCGACATTGCTTTAACAGGTAATGGCGGGTGTCTTTTTTGGAGGCTTAAGCATGAGTTGTGTTAAAACTAACAAATTCGTTATTGCATTCTTCCATACTTCTTGCGCAACACTAACAAAATCGTTATCTTTGCAGTGCATTTAAAGCTCTTTGAAATATGAAGGTATCAGAAGTTGTAAGGCTGCTAAAGGCGGCTGGATGCTTTGTGTATCGTAGAGGTGGAAACCATGATATTTGGTACAGCCCGATAACGGGCAAGACGTTTCCGGTATCACGTCACAAGACAGAGGATTTGAAGCCAAAGACGTTAGAGAGCATCATGAGCAAGGCAGGGATTTAATCCCTGCCATTTCTGAAACTTGATTATTTCGAGGGCTTTAATTTAAATTATTATTCTATGAAGATTGTTGGTGTTATTGAAAGGAATGAGAACAATTATTATCAAATCAGTTCGGATGATGAGATTATGAATTGTTGTTTTGGCGGATATGGCTACTCCGTGGAGGAAGCGAAGAAGGATTTTTATGAGAGCATTGAGGAAGCGAAACGCATCATTGCTGAGCGTGGGGAGGAATTGCCGGTGGAAGCCAAAGATATTACGGTGGAGTTTAAATATGACATTCCGTCATTCTTCAACTGTTTTGATTGGATAAATGTGAGTCAGTTTGCAAAAAGGGCGGGAATCAATGAAAGCCAGATGCGGCAGTATAAGTCCGGCATCGCTTCCGCTTCTGAATCTACGATGAACAAGATATTGTCCACTGTGAAGGCAATCGGGGCGGAATTGCAGGCGGTCACAATGTGAGAAATATATTTCAAAGAGTATAGTGTCGTATGTTTGGGAAAATGTGTGACACCAAAGGGGAAGCGTTCCCGCTTCCCCTTTTTTAGTTCCTCTTCTCCACCTTGATTTTCTACTGCTCCAAAATATCCGCTGAGCCCCTTTTTTTATTCAGGCTGACTGAATGATAAAAAGAAAAAGCACTGATAATGGGTAATCAGTGCTTTTAGATTGAGCCGATAGCCGGACTTGAACCGGCGACCTACGCGTTACGAATGCGTTGCTCTACCAACTGAGCTATATCGGCTTGGGTTTTGTTTACGGGGTGCAAAGGTACGATTAATTTTGAAACTGCAAAAGAAATACGATTCTTTTTTGATTTTTTCTTCTTGTGGACTGATAAAGGATGGAGGGAAGGGAGAACCATGCAAGGAGGCAAAAAAATAGGAGGAAAGCTTTGAACTTTCTCCTATTTTACTTGCTATAAGTGTGTTAACTTATTTGGTCTTTCTCAATACCATTGCCGTACGAGCCGGAATATATAGCTTCAGCCATTCTTTCTTATCCTTCTTATACAAAGCATCGTACATGGTGAAGTGCTTGATGGTATCGTCCGTCAGTCCGTTGCCTCCGTAGGCGGGATTGTCGGTGTTCAGTATAACTTCGTAGGAGCCTGCTGGAACGAGGAATCCATAGTCGGTGAAGGATTGCTTGGGATTGAAATTGAATACGAAAATCAAATCCTTCCGCATATAGGCCAATACTTGGTCACCGTCGTTGTGCCAGATTTCCTGTACCGGTGTTGCTTGGAAGTTGCGGACACTCTTGATAACCGAAAGCATGGCAGCATCGAAATCACCCATGTAGTGATAAGCCAAGTTATGGTTATCTACCAAGTCCCACTGACGGCGTGCGTATTTGCACGACCAACCATTGCCTTCGCGGGGGAAGTCGATCCATTCGGGATGTCCGAATTCGTTGCCCATGAAGTTCAGGTAACCTCCATTGATGGTGCTGGAGGTCAGCAGGCGTATCATCTTGTGGAGGGCGATACCGCGGTTTACGGTGTAGTTCTCGTCTCCCTTCTGCATGTGCCAGTACATATCGGCATCAATCAGGCGGAAGATGATGGTCTTGTCGCCCACAAGGGCTTGGTCGTGACTTTCGGCGTATGAGATGGTTTTCTCGTCTTTGCGGCGATTGGTCACTTCCCAGAACATGCTGGAAGGCTTCCAGTCTTCGTCAATCTTTTCCTTGATGATTTTAATCCAGTAGTCGGGGATGTTCATTGCCATGCGATAATCGAAGCCGTAGCCACCGTCTTCGTACTTAGCTGCTAGTCCCGGCATACCCGAAACCTCTTCAGCGATGGTAATGGCCTTGGGGTTGACTTCATGAATCAGTCGGTTGGCAAGAGTCAGATAGCAGATGGCATTGTCATCTTCGTGACCATTGAAGTAGTCTCCGTAGTTGCAGAAGGCTTCGCCCAAGCCGTGGCTGTAATATAGCATGGAGGTGACACCATCGAAGCGGAAACCGTCGAAGTGGTATTCTTCCAGCCAGAACTTGCAGTTGGAGAGGAGGAAGTGAATCACTTCGTTCTTTCCATAATCGAAGCAGAGCGAATCCCATGCCGGATGTTCGTGGCGGTCGCCGGGATAGAAATACTGATTGGGGTCGCCGGCAAAGTTGCCCAGACCTTCGATCTCGTTCTTCACGGCGTGGGAGTGTACGATGTCCATGATGACAGCAATGCCCATGCTGTGGGCTGTGTCAATCAGTTCCTTCAGCTCTTCGGGAGTGCCGAAACGGGAAGATGCTGCAAAGAAGCTGGATACATGATAGCCGAAGCTGCCGTAGTAGGGGTGCTCCTGAATGGCCATAATCTGTATGCAGTTGTATCCGTCTTTGGCTATGCGCGGCAATACCTTTTCCTGAAATTCGCGGTAGCTACCCACTTTTTCCTCCTGCTGCGCCATGCCGATGTGGCATTCGTAAATCAGCAATGGGTCCGTGGCGGGCTTGAAGCTCCGCTTTTTCATCTTATAAGGTTTCTCGGGCGACCACACCTGTGCACTGAAAATCTTCGTCTCTTCGTCCTGTACCACGCGGGTAGCCCAGGCCGGGATGCGCTCACCTTCTCCGCCTTCCCAATGCACTTTCAGCTTGTAGAGGTCTCCATGCTTCATGGCATCGGCGGGCAGCTTGAGTTCCCAAATGCCATTGGCTTTGCGTTTCAGGCTATATTTCTTAGCTTCCTTCCAATCGTTGAACGTTCCCACCAAAAAGATTTGGGTTGCATTGGGTGCCCATTCGCGAAATATCCAACCATCGGCAGTGCGATGCAGTCCAAAGTACAAATAGCCGGATGCAAAGTCGGATAAGGTGATTTTTCCCTTCTTTGTCAGTTCGGCCTCCTTGTCTATGGCATGTTGGTGACGTCCGTTGATGGCATCGGCGTATGGCTCAAGCCACGGGTCATTTTTTATTAAATTCAATGTTTCCATAAATGGTGGAATTAAAAAAATGTTGGTATAATTAAGCTTTTACTTTGACGATTATTTTCTTTACGCCATCGGGGGTGATGCCGGGAGCATGGCCGTCCTGCGGGAAAAAGATGGCAAACATACCGGGTTTTACGACGATATAGTCTTCGGCCAATCCTTCGAAGAAAGTGATGTCTTTTTCAGCATTGTAGGGAGCATCTGCCGGAACACAGTCTTTGGCAGCCGTGTATCCCATGATTTCTACGCCCGAAACAGGAATCTGAATATCGATGAAGTCGCGGTGAGTTTCCAGTTTGGCTTGCTCTTTGGCTTTCGGCTTGGTTTGAGTTACATTTACTAATAAGTCCTTACCTTTCAGCTCAGTCTTACCTATTTCCAGGGCACTTAGGTCGTGGGAGTTTAAGAACTCAATGGCTTCTGCGAACAAGGGGTTCAATGAAGCATACTTTCCTATGTTTTCCAGTTTATCTACTACCATAATTTAAAAAGTTTTTAGTTAGTTATTATTATATAGGTAAATTTATTCGAAGTCATCTATTGTGTAGTTGACGAAATCGGAGAATCGTTTCAACTGCTTGAATATTTCGTCCGTACGGTCTAGAAAGTCCGGCGCAAGGAAGAAGCTGTCCGGCTGACTGCAATATACGGTATATTCCTTGCATTGCAGATACTTGAGGTACGGATAATCTCTGGGGAAACCTTTGGGGGCTGTTTTCAGGAAATTCTCTCCAATGACGGGGAAGTATTGCTTGAAGGCTGGGTCTTCGACAATGCCTCGAAATTCGTCCATATTGTCGTAAACAGCTTGCCGCAAAGCACGGAGCAGAGGAGAAGGAGGGCAGTAGCTTCCTCCCGCCAACAGACAGTTGTCCGGTTGCAGATGGAGGTAGTATCCACAGTGGTCGGATTTCTTCCCTTTGGCATTGATGTATCCTCCGAAGTATATTTTGTATGGAGTTTTATCTTCGCTGAAGCGTGTGTCGCGGTAGATACGATAGGTGCAGTCTTTGGCCTCTATGCCCCGAATGCTTTCGTCGAACAACGAGATGCGCGAAATGACAACTGTCAGCAAATTTTCAAATTCTTCGCGGGCTGTCTCATATTGTTCGCGATGGGTATTAAACCATTCTCGGTTGTTGTTTGCAGCCAAATCCTTTAGAAATTGGAATATAATAGTGATGTTCATATCATACTTTTTCCTTATTGTCTGGACAAACTTACAAATAATATTTCTAACATACTACAAAGTTGGGCAAAAAAAAGCATGACCATGAAAACATTCGTTATATCTTTGCGCTAAAAATAGATGAATTATGGCAGAATATAAGTATGACGAAGAGAGCGTGAAGGCAATAGAGGAATGGGCCAAGTCGGCCACCTTGCCCAAGCAAATACAGTTGAGTGATTCGGAAAACATTGTCAATGTGGCCGCCTATGTGCAGGCCAATCTGAATGATATTGCTGCTCATTATCCTGATGCTTTTTATCATCCGGCCATCACACGGCTGTATAGGCTGAAAGATAAGTTGGAAGAAGGATAGAGAATACGGATAAACAAACGGACAAGCGGACAGAACAACCCAAGATGCAACTTACGGAGAATCTTGGCGGTTCGGCCTACTTGTCCATTTGTCTTGCTCTAAGCAATGTATTACAGTTTGATTTTCAATATCTTGCCTCCGTATCCTTCAACAGAGACCTCTGTAGCCTTGTAGGGCAGCAGGCAGATGCTTTCCTCTTTTCCGGTCAACAGTTCTATGGCCTGATAGTTGTCCATCTGTGGAATCTGTAAGAAGTCGAAAGCGTGCGAAGGAATGTTGATGGCAAGATTGGCCGAGATGTGATCGAAGTTGACCACGATAATCAACAGTTCCTTCTCATACTTGCGCAGGAAGGCATATTGCCTGTGCTCATTGAAACGCCAGCCATTGAGGTTGGCATACATGAGGTCGAAGAAAGCTCCCTGTGAGATGGCTTTCTCTTCGTTGCACATGGTAAGAATGCGCTGATAGACATCGTGGAGCGATTTTTGTCCATCGGTCAGCATCTTTCCATCGAACTTGCCACCGTTGCGCCAGCGACGAATGGTGTCAACACTCCAATAATCGAAAATGGTAGTTCGTCCGTCGCGGCCGCTGAAACCTTCGCTGTCCATGCCCAGCTCACCAAACTCTTGTCCGAAATAAATCATCATAGGATTGGTATTCATACACGCCGATACTATCAGTCCGGGAATGGCTTTGCGGGGATTGCTGGCAAAGAAGTCGGAAGCAATGCGCTGCTCGTCGTGGTTCTCCAGGAAATTCAGCATTCGCTTTTCGATGCCTCCCAGATTCTGCCATGCACGGGTGATGGCGGTGGCCGATTCGTTGTTGCAGATGACAGAGCGTAATGTGTCGTAAAGTCCCACCTTGTCATACAGGTAATCGAACTTTCCACGGAAGAGGTAATTTCTATATTCTACCGGGTTATAGACTTCGGCAATGAACAGTATGTTGGGATATTGCTCCTTCACCTGCGGGACGGCCCATTCCCAAAACTCAACGGGTACCATTTCGGCCATATCGCAGCGGAAACCGTCTATGTTCTTTGCGGCCCAGAATAGCAAAATTTCAAGCATCTTGTTCCATGTGTCGGGAACAGGGGTGAAGTGTCGGGTACCTCCGTTTTGGTAGTCTACGCCATAGTTCAGTTTCACGGTTTCGTACCAATCGTTGATGTTGGGATAAGCATCGAAGCGATTGTTGCCGGTGGCTTTGGCCGGAGATTCTTTATAAGCTTCGGGAGCAGAACCTTTCATATCGAACTGACCGTGCAGTTCTGTCTGCGGTATGTAGTAGAAGTTGTTGTAGGGACTGAAAGCATAGTTGGGATCATCGTTGGCTCCCAATTGGGAAGTTCCGTCGGGCTGGGCATCCGAGTTGTATTGGCGAGCTACGTGGTTGGGCACAAAGTCGATAATCATCTTCAGCCCGCTGCGATGGGTGCGCAACACCAGATTCTCAAACTCTTTCATGCGTCCGGGGATGTCCTTGGCAAGGTCAGGGTCAACATCGTAATAGTCTTTGATGGCGTAGGGTGAACCGGCTTTTCCCTTGACGATGGCCGGATGGTCGGGGCGGATGTTGTAGCGACGGTAGTCTGTCTGCGTAGCATGTTCGATGATGCCGGTGTACCAGATGTGGGTAGCCCCGAGCTTCTTGATTTCACCCAAGGCCTTGGCGGTGAAGTCGGCCATTTTTCCACATCCGTTTTCGGTAATGCTACCGTTGTTGATGCAGTGGTTGTTGTTGTTTCCAAACAGGCGGGTGAAAACCTGATAGATGATTATTTTCTTTTCTTCGTTCATTTCTTTAAGGGATAATGTGGTTTATAGATTAATTATTATTTCTGCTTCCAGATGCTTCCTGTCTCTACTTGCAGTTGCGACAGGATGTCATTGGCTGTATTGTATCCTTGCATGAATATTTCTTCGGCTTTTTCCAACTCCGTGTTGCTGTATCCGGCTAGGTTGTAGGGCTCTATCAGCAGGTCGGCCTTCTCGCGTTCGGGGAAGGTGTTGGACCGAAACATAAAGTTGTACGACCGCAGGGCGATGCTGACTATATTCATTTTGTATTTGGTTGCCATGAGCGGACTGACATTGATGGCAACAACTTTCTCGCAGACGCGGCGGATGGTGGTGACGGGAAGATTCATCATCACTCCACCATCTACATAGTGAATGCCGTCTATCTTGACAGGAGCAAAAAGTACAGGCATACAGCAAGAAGCGGCTACCCGTTCGGCAATGTCTCCTTTGTGGAAATATACGGAGCGTCCGTGGTCGAGGTCGGTAGCAGTGATGATAAGCGGTATCTGCAATTCTTCCAATCGTTTGGCCTTCAGATTACTTTTCAGAAAATCGATGAATTCTCCCAATTCGAACAAACCTACTTTAGGTATTACCAGTTTGGTGAGGTCTTGAAACTTGTGACCGGCAAAGTAGTCGAGCACTTTATGGGGTTCGTTGCCGTCGGCATAGAAGACGGCTGCCAATGAACCGGCACTGGTACCTGCCAAAATATTGGGTTTGATGTCATGTTCCAATAAGGCTTGTATCACTCCCAGATGAGCAAATCCTTTGATGAATCCACCACTGAGAGCAAAGCCTATCGGATATTTTTTCGTGAACCAATTGTTTGTTGTAACTTCCATTTTGCTATGATTTAAATGCCTTCTGACGGCTCCGGACACGGATATGCGCCTTGGCTGTCAGCATAAGCACTTTGCAAAAATAGTAGATAAAATCAAAATACAACAAGTATAGGCAAAAAAACTTCGGCCTGTTTTTCGCTTATAGTGGAAAATGCCACAAAGGGCCGTTGCCATGACCGATGGAAAGCTCTCTGCCGTTCTCAATGGCTTGGTGTACATACTCCTTGGACAGACGGACCGATGTTTCGAGCGTATGCCCCATGGATAGGAACGTGGCGATGGCCGAAGATAGCGTGCAACCTGTGCCATGCAGGTTGCGACTTTCTACTTTTGGAGCCGCATAGCGTATTGTGTTACCCTGATGGTGGAGGACGTCACACATTGTCGTACCTTCCAAATGACCACCTTTCAGTAAGATGGAGGTGTGGTATTGTCGGGATAACTCTTCAGATGTCCGTTCCATCTCGTCCGGATTGGCGATGGAATGGCCGGATAGCATTTCCGCTTCACTCAGGTTGGGGGTGATGAGGGTGCAGAGTGGAAATAGCTCGCGACAGATACTTTGCATCGTGTCTTCCGTCATCAGTCGGCGGCCGCTGGTAGAAACCATGACAGGGTCATAGACGATGAATGTCGGACGGTATTTTCGCAAGCATTCAGCAATGACCTGTACGATGGTGGTGTCGTGCACCATGCCTATTTTGATGGCTTCCGGTTGCAAGTCGTCCATGACAGATTCTATCTGTTTGCGGACAATGTCAGCCGGTAGCGGATATACAGCCTGTACGCCCCATGTGTTCTGTGCCGTGACTGCTGTAATCACTGCGGCAGCATATCCCCCTAGTGCGGAGATGGTCTTTATGTCTGCTTGAATGCCGGCACCGCCCGATGGGTCGGAGCCGGCAATGGATAATACTTTAATCATGATTCTTCATTTTTAGAAAGTGCGGAATGAAGTTGGAAGCCGGTTGATTCCATACGTCCCCCAATAAGGCAGCACCACCGAAGCCAAGAGATTGTACTTCGGACAAGTGTTCAGCCGATATGCCACCAAGGGCGATGACCCGTTCGTCGATAATGCCTTGGATTTGCGCTTGCCGTAGGGTGTCGGGAGAATAAGCGGCAGCATACCCTATTTTGGATATGCTGTCGTAGATGGGGCTAAGGAATACATAGTCGCATTCGGGCTTGCGGCGTTCCACTTCTTCCAGCGAATGGCACGAACAGCTGATGTGTCCACAGTAGCCGTCGGGAGCTTGCGGATGGCGTCCGTTCAGATGGATTCCTTTCAGATGCCAAGCGGTGGCTAACGAAAAGTGGTCGTGCGTCACAATCCGATTCAAGTATTCCTCGGGCAGCTGACGGAGAAGCCGTTCCATATCGGTGGCCGATGCTTCGGGCTTGCGCAGGTGCAGAATTTCCAGTCCGGCGTGGAAGAGGGCTGTCAATAGCTCGGCTTCTCCTTCGAAGAAGTGGGGTAGGGTAATGACTATTAGTTTCATGGGCTGGCTTATATTCTTTTCAAGTCGAACGATGCATCCCAATCCTTCCATACCGGTTCGCGCCCCAAGCGTTTCAGAGCGGCATCTACCTCAACGGCCTTGCGCTCGTCGCTGACGTGGAACTGCTCCAAGGCTTGCGGATAGGTGTAGTATCCACCCGGTTCCGTCTTGCTTTCGGCACTCATGGTAGTCACGCCGAGGGTAGCCATGTGGTCGCGTATGGAGGCCGGTTCGCGGGTGGAGTAGGAAATATCTACGTCGTGGTCGAAGATGCGCATGGCGAAGGTGACTTGTGCCAGTTCGCGGTCGCTCATGATGACGTTGGGCGTGAATCCGCCGTTTTCGGAAGGACGCATACGGGGGAAGTTGACGCTATACTTCGTCTGCCAATAATGCTTTTGGAGGTAACGCAGGTGGTAGGCCATCATGCAGATGTCCGTGCGCCACTCCTTCTCCAGTCCGATGAGTACGCCCATGCCGATGGAATGCAGTCCGGCCTGCCCCATGCGGTCGAAGCCATTGACACGCCACTCGAATTTCGACTTCATGCCGCGAGGATGGTAGAGTTTGTAATTGGCTTTATGGTACGTCTCCTGAAAACAAATGACGCCATTCAGTCCGTGTGTCTTCAGTTCGGCGTATTCTTCGGCTTTGAGCGGCATGACTTCTATCTTCAGGTTGCTGAAATAGGGCTTGGCCAAGTCGAGAGCACGGGCTATGTAGGGAACGCCTGCTTTGGCCGGGTTCTCACCCGTCACTATCAGTAGGTTCTCGAAGGGAGCCAGTCGCTTGATGGCTTTATACTCGTTTACGATTTCTTCTTCCGTCAGTATGGTGCGAGCCATAGGATTGCTGATGTGGAAGCCGCAATACACGCATGAGTTGGTGCACGAATTGGTGATGTAGAGTGGCACGAACATGGAGATGGTCTTGCCAAATCGTTCTTCGGTATATTTCTTGCTGAGGCGTGCCATCGTCTCCAGATAAGGTCGGGCGGCAGGCGAGATAAGGGCCATGAAGTCTTCTACATCACACCGCTCTTTGGCGAGAGCCCGACGGACATCGGCATCGCTCTTGGCATAAATGCGTTCCGTGGTTTCCTCCCAGGATATTTTTTCTAATTCGTCTGAAAACATTTTTAATGAAGGATGAAGAATGAAAGGCGAAGAATGAGGTAATGATGGGTGTTTTTCTCTTCTTCTTTTTTCATTCAATGGTTTATGATTTCTTTTTCAGTTCTCTTGAAAGCCGCATTGCGCAGAAGTTGGGACCACACATGGTGCAATATTCCCCGTCTATGTGCTTGCCGGCATGGAAATAGCTTTGGGCACGTTCGGGATCAAGTGAGAGGTCGAATTGGTCTTTCCAGCGGAATTCGTAGCGGGCTTTGCTCAAGGCGTTGTCGCGCACCTGTGCACCGGGATGTCCTTTGGCCAAGTCGGCGGCATGGGCAGCTATCTTGTAGGTGATGACACCCACACGTACATCCTCCTTGTCGGGCAGGCCAAGGTGTTCCTTGGGTGTGACGTAGCACAGCATGGCTGTGCCCAACCAGCCGATTTGTGCGGCGCCGATGGCCGATGTGATGTGGTCGTAACCCGGAGCAATGTCCGTCACCAAGGGACCGAGGGTGTAGAATGGTGCATTGTGACATTTCTCTATCTGCCGTTGCATATTCTCTTGTATCTTATGCATGGGCACATGGCCGGGACCCTCGATGAAGGCCTGCACATTCTTGGCCCATGCACGAACCACTAGTTCGCCCATGGTATCCAGCTCGGCAAACTGTGCTTCGTCGTTGGCATCGTGGGTGGAGCCCGGACGCAGACCATCGCCCAAAGAGATAGCCACGTCGTATTGCGCCAGTATGTCGCAGATGTCGTCGAAGTGCTCGTAGAGGAAGCTTTCGCGGTTGTGCACGAGGCACCACTTGCTCATGATACTTCCGCCACGGCTTACGATGCCACACAGGCGCTTGTCCGCCAAGTGTACGTTGTGTCGGCGAATACCGGCATGGATGGTGAAGTAGTCCACGCCTTGTTCGCATTGCTCTATCAGGGTGTCACGGTAGAGTTCCCACGTCAGGTCTTCCACTACGCCGTTCACCTTCTCCAGTGCTTGGTAGATGGGGACGGTGCCTACGGGTACGGGACAGTTGCGTACAATCCATTCGCGCGTCTCGTGAATGTTGTCGCCCGTAGAGAGGTCCATCAGTGTGTCGCCTCCCCACTTGCAGCTCCAAAGAGCTTTCTCCACTTCTTCGTCGATGCCGGAGGTGGTGGCTGAATTGCCGATGTTGGTATTGATTTTCACGAGGAAGTTACGTCCTATAATCATGGGTTCGGCTTCGGGGTGATTGATGTTGGCGGGCAGTATGGCACGTCCTGCGGCTATTTCCTGACGGACAAACTCAGGGGTGATGTGGGTTTCGATGCCCAGTTCGGCACAGTTCATGTTTTCGCGGATGGCTACGTACTCCATTTCGGGCGTGATGATGCCTTGTTTGGCATAGTACATCTGTGTACAGCACCGGCCTTGTTTGGCGCGGTAAGGCAGAGCGATATGGGCAAAGCGCAGGGAGTCGAGCGAACGGTCGTCCCGACGCATCCGACCGTATTCGGACGTGATTTCGGGCAGTTGTTCCACGTCGCCACGTTTCAGTATCCACGGTTCGCGCAAGCGCGGCAGGCCTTCTTTCAAATCCACTTCGATGTCGGGGTCGCTGAAAGGACCACTGGTGTCGTAGACGTATATGTCCGGATTGGGCGTGATGACTTTCTCACCGTCAACGAAAGTGGTGCTGGGCACTTGTTCCACTTTGCGCATGGCTACACGCAGTTCCGGATAGAGCGTCCCCGGCAGGTAAACCTTGGTAGAGCGGGGAAATTTGATTCTGTTCATGATGGGTTGTTGTTTTTAGTTTCGAGCATCTTTCGTTATCAGTTGTTTAGGAATTCGGTAAGGGGAGAGCTGGCTTCGGCCACCATACTGTCGGCCTGCAAACCCAGCCCGGCTTCGTATGCCTGTCGTCCGGCCTCCACGGCTTGCTTGAAGGCGGCGGCCATGGATGTGGGGTTACCCGCTACGGCAATGGCAGTATTTACCAGACAGGCCGATGCTCCCATTTCCATAGCTTCGGCAGCATGGCTGGGTGCACCGATGCCTGCATCCACTACGACGGGCACGTTGGCTTGTTCGATGATGATGCGTAGGAAGTCGCGTGTCTGCAATCCTTTATTAGTGCCGATGGGAGCACCCAGAGGCATGACGGTAGCGGCACCCGCTTCTTCGAGACGTTTGCACAGGGTAGGGTCGGCTTGACAGTAGGGAAGTACGATGAAGCCCAGCTTAACCAATTGCTCTGTGGCCTTCAGCGTTTCGGTGGAGTCGGGCAGCAGGTAGCGAGGGTCGGGATGAATCTCCAGTTTCAACCAGTTGGTGCCGAAGGCTTCACGAGCCAACTGGGCGGCAAACACGGCTTCTTCGGCATTGCGCACACCCGAAGTGTTGGGCAGGAGCTGGATGTGTGGATGCCGGATGTGCTTTAGCATATCGTCTTCTTTGTCATCCAGTTCGATTCGCTTCATGGCCACCGTTACCATTTCCGTACCCGATGCCAAGATGGATTGCTCCATAATTTCGTTGGAGCTGAATTTTCCTGTTCCGAGGAACAAGCGGGAGTTGAATTCACGTCCCGCGATAATGAGTTTTTGCATATTGTATTGAGTTTTTTTGAGGAGAACGCAGACTGCGCAGCATGGCGCAGATGAACGCGACCTTTTAAATAAAAATCATGATTCCGAAATCTTCAGATTTACCTTCTTCATCTCTTCTACCGGATTCTCTGCCCGCAGCACTGAACCGGATAGGGCAATGCCGCTGATGCCGGTCCGCATCAGGTCGGGAATATCGTCCGTGGTGATGCCTCCGATGGCCACGATGGGTAAAGGGATGTTTTCCGCCTTCATCTGCTCCATGATATGGGCATAGCCTTCCAGACCCAGTATTGGGCTGAGGTTCTTCTTCGTTGTCGTATAGCGGAAAGGGCCACAACCTATGTAGTCGGCTCCGTCTGCATAGTGTCGGCGCACATCTTCGATGGTGTTAGCCGTACCACCGATGATATAGGAACTGCCTAAGATGCGGCGTGCCTCGGCTATGGGCATATCGTTCCGTCCCAGATGGACACCATCTGCGTGTAGCGATAGGGCTAACTCTACATGGTCGTCGATGATGAACGTAGCACCGTATTCGTGGCAGAGGCTTTGCACTTGGAGGGCTACGGGCCGAATTTCCTCCATCGAACTGTCTTTCATACGAAGCTGAATCCATCGGCATCCGCCTTCCAATGCAATGCGTGCAGAGTCGGCATAGGAAAAACGGTTGGTGTAGTGGGTGATGAATTGCAGGCGAACGTTCTTCAGAGCCATCGCTTTCTTTTCTTCTTCTTTCATTTTTTATCCTCCGCAAGCGGCTTTGATGATGACAATAGCGATTCCTTCGGACAAGGGCGTATCGGCCCATTCCGTACGTGGTACCAATTGGTTGTCTACGGCGACGGCAATGCCTTGTACGGGCAATGACAGTTCTTCGATAAGTTGCGAAAGGGTAGTGGCTTGGGTTTCCACCTCTTGGCTGTTGACTGATAATTTCATTTCTTTGCTCATTAAGGGTTACACATTCTGATTCGATGGGTAAATAGCAAAGAAGCGCACCAAGTAGAGTGGCTAAATATGAGAAGAAGATGTATATCCAATTCCTACGGCAGTACTAACTGCATCAGGTTCGAGGGTATGATCTCAGCCCGTCTGTGGGCACCCCTTTGTCTTTACAAGGACAAAGGTAAGTGATTTTTTTAGAAAATGGAAAAATGATAGTAGAAAATTGAAGATGTTTTCCGTATCTTTGCCTTGAAAAAGAACATTGAGGCACGGAGGCGCAGAGCTTTTCTTTATTATTATACTCCGTTTCTTCGTGCTTTCGTGTTCAACTTAAAAACTCAAGAACTTAAAAACTTAAATATATGTTTTCCGGTATCGTAGAAGAATGCGCCACTTTGGTGGCGATGGTCAAGGACCAAGAGAACGTACACTTCACGTTCAAATGTTCGTTTGTGAACGAGTTGAAAATAGACCAAAGCGTGTCGCACAATGGCGTGTGTCTGACGGTGGTAAACCTGACGGACGACACTTATACGGTAACTGCCATGAAGGAGACGCTGGACCGCTCCAACCTTGGGCTGCTTCAAGTAGGCGATGAGGTAAACGTAGAGCGTAGCATGATGATGAACGGACGTCTGGATGGCCATATCGTTCAAGGCCATGTGGACCAAACTGCCACTTGCATCAATGTAGAAGATGCCGAGGGCAGCTATTACTTCACCTTCCAATATGCTTTTGATAAAGAAATGGCCCGTCGCGGTTACATTACCGTAGATAAGGGTTCTGTCACTGTCAACGGTGTCAGCCTGACCGTCTGCAATCCTACCGATGATACGTTTCAAGTGGCTATCATTCCTTATACATTCGAGCACACCAACTTCCACGCCATCCATAAGGGAAGTGTTGTAAACATCGAGTTCGACATTATCGGCAAATACATCAGCCGCATTGCCGCTTTCAAGTGATTGATAAGAAAAGATATTAAGTCTGCGTTCTCTTACAAACTTACGAACTCAAAAACTTACAAACTTAAATTATGGAAGATTTTCTTCAACTTGCCACTGCCCGGCAGAGCGACCGTGCATACGACAAGACACGTCCCGTAGAACCCGAGAAGCTGGAACGCATATTGGAGGCTGCTTGGCTGTCGCCCTCGGCCTGCAATGCTCAGCCGTGGAAGTTCGTTGTCATTACCGACCCTGAACTTTCTGTCAAGGTAGGCAAAGCTACGGCCGGATTGGGTATGAACAAGTTTGCACAGGATGCTCCTGTACATATTCTCATCGTGGAAGAATCGATGAACGTTACTTCCTTCTTGGGTGCCAAAATAAAAGACAAGTATTTCCCGCTGATAGACATAGGTATTGCCGCTGCCCACATCACCCTTGCTGCCGAAAACGAAGGACTGGGTTCGTGCATCCTCGGTTGGTTCGATGAAAAAGAAATCAAGCGGTTGACGGGTATTCCTTCGCGCAAGCGATTACTGCTGGATATTACGATTGGCTATCCGGCCAAGGAAAAGCGCAAGAAGATGCGAAAGCCGAAGGAGAAGGTTATTTCATATAATAAGTATTAATGACTATCAGTTAAATGTTATAAGTTGGACACCGTTAGTGATGCATATTGGCGTATCACTAACGGTGCTCAATTATTCTCCATAATTTTTTCGTAATGTTAGAAAGTCTCTTTCGCTAATATCTTTTTGCTTCCTCCAAACGTTCGCTATGTTTTGCATATTTACGGAATAACTCGAATGTGGCGTTGTCTAAATCTTTTGCTTATAGGCGCATCGTCCCACGTTTTTCTCTGCTTGCGGAGCATATTGCTATTTTAATCTAACAATGTTTCCTAAGGAACTGTCAAACAATTTGGCTTTTGGAACATATTTATCTACTAATGCCTGTACAATAATTCTTTGAGCATCTGTTATAGATGGGCTTAATGTGATCTCTATATTATCAAGAACTTCATCTTTTAGATACACATCATAGTAGTGGAATGATAGAGGTTTGTTTTGTTGTAAACATTGCATCATTATTGAACCAACATTAGGATTTGCACCCTCAAGTAGAGGATTATGAGGAAGTATATAAAGAACAAAACGAGATTCTTTTTGAAACTCCCATCGTTTATTTTTGTAATAGCCAAAAGATTTCATACTCATTTCCATAGTCCCATAATTGTCTTTCACATTTTTCTGTTGGATAGCATCTTTTGTATACAATGAAATATCATTTACATATTTTATACGTCTATAGAATATGTCATTAGTATAATCTGCAACAAAAGGGAAAATAAAACAATTAGGATTAACAAAATCTTGTAACGGTATTAGGGATTTGATAGTACCACAGGATTTGAAATTTCCAACATTTGGAGGTAATGTAAAATAAACTGTGTCACGCATTATTTCCTATTAGAAAACTCATCG
>JAUNJD010000307.1 GCA_030523205.1 Bacteroides sp. | reverse complement strand
ATGGACTGTTCGGCAAATTCCGTCATTTTTTTGACTTATATTGTTCTTTATAAGTCATTTTTTGTTCTTAAAATACTCCTTTTGGGATATAATATAAAGAAAATAGGACTTTTAGTCTTGTTTTTGAGGATAAATGTTTATCTTTGCGTATCATTATTACTTGTACGTATGAGAAAGCGAGTATTTATATTGTTAGGTAGCCTGCTGTTCTGGGCATCGTTGGCTTGGGCACAAGATGTTCCGGTGGGGGTTGTTGTCGCTTTCAAGAAGGGAAGTTCGCAGGAACTGAACAGATATCTGGGCGACAAGGTCGATTTGATTATTCAGAACCATTCAACCAATGCTGATAAACAGACGGCAGAGAGTGAAATGGCTAATTTTTTCTCAGGCAACAAGGTTAGCAATTTTAATGTAAACCATCATGGGAAGCGCGACGAATCGAGCTTTGTCGTGGGAACCCTGGCGACTGTGAATGGAAACTTTCGGGTGAATTGTTTCTTCAGAAGAGTACAGAACAAATATGTCATACATCAAATAAGGATAGATAAGACGAATGAATAAAGAAGAAGAATTGATTGACAGGTTGATTGACCTGGCTTTCGCCGAAGATATTGGCGATGGTGACCATACCACGCTCTCATGTATCCCTGCTACGGCGATGGGAAAATCGAAGCTCTTGATAAAGGAGGCCGGAATCTTGGCCGGAATTGAGGTGGCCAAGGAGGTGTTCCGCCGTTTTGACCCCACGATGAAGGTGGAAGTGTTTATCGGCGACGGGGCAGAGGTGAAGCCCGGTGACGTGGCTATGATTGTAGAAGGTAAGGTGCAGTCGCTGCTTCAGACCGAGCGCCTGATGCTGAACATCATGCAGCGCATGAGTGGCATTGCCACCATGACGCACAAATATGCCGAACGCTTGAAAGGTACGAATACCCGTGTGCTCGATACCCGCAAGACGACTCCCGGTATGCGTATCCTTGAGAAGATGGCCGTGAAGATTGGCGGCGGCGTGAACCACCGCATCGGCTTGTTCGACATGATTCTGCTGAAGGACAATCACGTGGATTTTGCTGGAGGCATCGACAAGGCCATCAACCGTGCGAAGGAGTATTGCAAGGAGAAAGGCAAAGACTTGAAGATAGAAATCGAAGTGCGCAACTTCGACGAACTTCAGCAAGTGCTCGACCTCGGTGGGGTAGATCGCATTATGTTCGACAACTTCACACCCGAAATGACGAAGAAGGCTGTCGAGATGGTAGGCGGCCGCTACGAGACTGAATCGTCCGGCGGCATTACGTTCGACACCCTGCGCGACTATGCCGAATGTGGCGTTGATTTTATCTCGGTAGGTGCCTTGACCCATTCGGTGAAAGGACTCGACATGAGCTTCAAGGCTTGCTGATGACCAAATAAAGCATACCATATTAATATAGAAGCTGCCTCAAGAAAGAAGTAAGAATCTTCCGGAGGCAGCTTCTTTTTTAATGGGCAACTATATATTTAACTTCTTTTTAGAATAATCATTGCAGCATTCTGCCGTATGCTGCGTCTAACTAACAAACGACGCAAAGAGGCGTCCGTAAAAACAAGCATTGACATTGGAAAATGAAATGGAACTGATTGAGGGTTGCCGGGCAGGAAAAGATTCCGCTCGTAGGGCATTATATACCCTCTTCGCCAGGCAGATGCTTGCGGTGTGCTACCGTTATACGGGCGATGTCGATGCGGCGCATGACGTGTTGCACGATGGTTTCGTCAAGATTTTCACTCACTTCACTTTTCGCGGTGAATGTTCGTTGGCCACGTGGGTGACCCGGGTGATGGTGACGCAGTCCATCGACTACCTGCGCAAGCAGCAACGCTTCAGTCAGTTGGTGGTGGCAGAAGAGCATCTGCCCGATGTGCCCGACGAAGCAGAGGTGGCGAGCGAAGGTAGCGGACTTTCGGAAGAGACCTTGATGAAGTTTGTGGCTGAGCTTCCCGATGGATGCCGGACGGTTTTCAACCTCTACGTCTTTGAAGAAAAATCGCACAAGGAGATTGCCGAGATACTTCACATCAAGGAGCATTCATCTACCTCGCAGTTCTATCGTGCCAAAAGTATGCTGATAAAAAGAATAAAAGAATATATTGACCATGAAAGAAAATAATGAAATAACCGATTTGTTTCGCAGTCGTCTGGGCAGTGCCGAGATGGATGTGCGCGATGGCTTTTGGGAAGCTCTGCAACGCGACTTGCCCAAGGCCGGAGCAATGCCCGAAACAAAGCGGGTTTTCCTGTTCCCCGGATTTCATCGAGTGGCGGCAGCCGCTTCGGTCTTGCTGATATTGGGAGCCGCTTCGGCCGCTTTCTGGTACTTCTCTCCGAAGGAAGAGATAAAGGAGGCCTTTACGCAAGTGGCGGCCTTCACGCCCGAAGGCAGTCTGAACGGTGATATCGTGCAGGAGTCTTTTCCCTCCATCCATCAGGCTGATCCCGTGGCACAGAAGCCGGGTCATCGGTTGCCGACCAACGTAGCTCCCCTTGTTCCCGGAGTGCCTACCGACGAAGAGGATGAATCCGTATCCGTTCGTGTGTCCATCACCTTCACGCAAAGGGTTTATGGCAATCGTCAGCAGACAGGAAATGGATATTATGCCAACAATCAAGGTGGGTATCAGACGGTTTCCGATCATGCATCCGGACAAGATGCGGGTTCCGTAGCTCCTGTCCAAGAGGAAGTTGCCGAGACGGTTTCTCCTTCTGTCGCTTCCGTCAGGCGAAAATGGGCATTGAATGCCGCCTTGGGTATCTCTTTGCCGAAGGGTGATTTCCATGCACCGCTGACGGGTGAGCTGACTTTGGAACGTCAGCTAAGTAAGCGCTTGTCGCTTGAGGCCGGATTGCAATACAACTACCTCTCCGCCTCCGGGGCTGGCAATGAAGATTTGCATACCTTGGCAATACCCGTAAAGCTGAATATATTGTTGGCAAGCAGTTCCAAGGTCGATTTGTATGCCACTGTGGGAGGAGCTGCCGAGAAAACCCTCAATAAAGGATTTGGTGAAGACCCTATCCGGCTTTCAGCCTTGGCCGGCTTAGGAGTATGCTATAAGATGAACGACCGCTTTGCCTTGTTTGCCGAACCTTCGGTATCTCATCACTTCGATACGGACTCCAATGTGCGGAGTTTGCACAGCGAGCGGGCCACAAATATGAATCTATTGTGCGGAGTACGCATGAACTACTAACCTTAAAATAAAGAATGTGATGAAAACTTTTAGAAATACCCTATATACTTATACACAGATATTTCTGTTTGTGCTATTTGCCCTTGCTTTCGCTTCTTGCGGTGAAGAAGCTTTAGACTATAACAATCCCGACGTGGAGCTTTTCGTAAAACAGCTCAAAGCCGGTAAGTATTCACTTCAGAACAATACCGAAAGCCTGAACAATATGCCGAAGTTCACAGCCGAAGACATTGAAGACCTGCTGGAGTATGCCGAAGACCTGACGGTGATACCTTCTTTTCCGCTGGCACCGGTCTCTTATTCGGCAGGCGGTAAGCTCCGTTTGGGCGAATGCATCCTATGGACGGTGGAAACCATCCGCTTGGGGCACAATGCTTCCATGGGATGCAAGATGGTTCATGCCGATGCCGAAAACTACGAAGGCATCTACTTCCTTTCCGACGAGGAAGTGCTCGATGCCGCTGCCCGTTACCGTCGTTGGTGGGAAGCAAAGAAGTATCCCTATACGGTGTGGACCATAGACCCCTGCTACGATGAGCCGCTTTGCGGAAGCGGATATATGTGGTGGTAGGTCTTTGAGTTTTTAA
>JAUNJD010000306.1 GCA_030523205.1 Bacteroides sp. | reverse complement strand
TCCATTATCCTAACTTCTTCACTCTTCATTTTATTGTCCTGCGCCACCACGCCTGCCGAGAAGATCGTTCCCTACATCGACACACGGGTAGGCACTGCTCCCAGCACGACTCACACCGCCGGAATGTTTGGCAAAAACACCGAGGAATACGGACAAACACTGCCTGCCGTACTGGAGCCCAACGGCATGAACTTTTGGACGCCGCAGACCCGCGACACGGAGAAGAAATGCGTGGCTCCCTATTACTATGCCGACAGCCTGCTGCAAGGATTCCGCAATTCACACTGGATTGTGGGTGGCTGTACGCAGGACTACGGTTCGATGACACTGATGCCACTGTCCGGCACTTTGCGCTATCAGCCCGAAGCACGCGCCACGCGCTTTAGCCATACAGAGGAGACGGCCTCGCCGTCGTACTACGCCCTTACCCTGCCCGACGAAGGCATACGAGCCGAGATGACAGGCCGCTCACGTTCGGCCATCTTCCGCTTCACCTATCAGAAGGCCGGAAAGGCATACCTCGTGGTGAACCCCAACAGCGACGAAGGACTGGGAAGCATCGGCATAGACACCGTGAACAACCTGATTTACGGCTACAACCCTGTACACCGCATCTATCAAGGATGGGGTGAGCCGGCAGGATATAGCGGACACTTCGTGGTGCAACTGCAAAAGAAGCCCACGGACTACGGCACGTTCCGAAGCACGCCTTCGATTGCTACGCAGAGCACGTTGCCGAATGACTCCGTCTTCCCGCGCAGCACGCACATCGAGAATCAGACACGGATAGGTATCTACGTGGCCTTCGACGTAGAAGCGGGCGAAGAGCTATTGGTAAAAGCAGCCTCCTCCTTCACCGGACAGGAGGGAGCCATGCGCAACCTGAACGCCGAGATACCGCATTGGGACTTTGAACAAACCCGACAGGAGTTGAATGACATCTGGGAGAAACATCTTTCGGCCATCGTGGTCGAGACGACGGACAAGGCCGACAAGGAAAAGATGTACGGAGCCTTCTACCGTGCCTCGTTCCTGCCGCGCACCTTCAACGACGTGAATGGCAGCTATCCATCCTTTTCCAAAGGCAAACCCATCCAACGGTTGCTTGCCAACGAAACGTATTACGAAGATTTCAGTATGTGGGACACCTACCGCGCCCTGCATCCGCTGCTCAATCTGCTGTATCCCCACCGCAGCGGACAGATGATGCAGTCGCTCGTACACAAGTACGAACAAGGCGGTTGGCTACCCATCTTCCCCTGCTGGAACAGCTACACTGCCGCCATGATAGGCGACCACTGCACTGCCACCATCAGCGATGCCTTCTGCAAGGGCATTCAGGGGTTCAATGTAGTCAGTGCCTACGAGGCCATGCGGAAGAATGCCTTCGAAACGCCTGCCGACCTCGATGAATACAAGGATGGTATGGGTCGCCGTGCCCTCACTTCCTACCTGAAGTATGGCTACATCCCCTTGGAGGACGAAGTGCCCGATGCCTTCCACACCAATGAACAAACTTCGCGCACGCTGGAATATGCCTACGATGACTTTGCTCTGGCCCAAGTAGCCAAAGCTCTTGGCAAGGACGATGACTACAAAGCTCTGATGGAGCGTGCCCAAAACTACCGCAACATCATCGACCCCCGCACCGGATATGCCCAAGGCCGACATGCCGACGGTCGCTTCCTCGACGAGGACAATGCCTTCAGCTCTGCCCGCTTCATTACTGAGGGTGCGCCTTGCCACTACACTTGGTACGTGCCCCAGGACCCTTACGGACTGATGGAGTGCATGGGCGGACAGACAACCTACGTGGCCAAGCTGGACTCCATGTTCAGCGAACAACGCTATTGGCATGGCAACGAGCCTTGTCATCAAGTGGCCTTCCTCTCCAACTATGCCGGACAGCCGTGGAAGACACAGCGTGCCGTGCGACACATCATGGAGACGGAGTATCTGAACGCTCCCGGTGGACTGTCGGGCAACGATGATGCCGGACAGATGTCTGCTTGGTACATCTTTGCCGCTATGGGATTCTACCCCGTATGCCCGGGTACACCTTATTATATATTGGCCTCTCCCTCCTTCCCCAGCCTGACGCTGAACCTGGAGAACGGAAAGACCTTTACCATCAAGGCTGTGAATGCGTCGCGAGAGAATATCTACATCCAGCAAGCCACACTGAACGGAGAGCCTTATACGCGCAACTACATCACCCACACGGACATTACCAATGGTGGAGTTATGGAGTTCGTCATGGGTCCCGAGCCTAATAAGGAATGGGGAAGCCGCCCGGAGGATTGCCCGCCAAACTTTTTCAATTGACAATTGATAATTGGCTGCGCGTTGCTTACTGAATAGCAAATAGTAAATTGTAAATAGTAAAATAGTAAATTAAATCAATGAGATTCCTTGTTGCCTTACTCTTAGCCTTATGCAGCTCTGCCGCCAGCTTCGGGCAGGTTTACAACATCATGGACTATGGTGCCGTATCGGATACGACACAGCTATCGACCAACGCCATACAGAAGGCGGTAGACGATTGTGCTGCTCACGGAGGAGGTACTGTGTGGGTACCTGCCGGACAATACCTTAGCGGCACCGTTATGCTAAAAAGCTACGTCAACCTGCATCTCGATGCCGGTGCCATCATCTACGCCAGCCGGAAAAGCGAGGACTTCAAGAACCATGCCCGAGAGATTGGTGCTGCCGACAATGCCGAAGCCGAAATGCTGATTGGTGCCGTAGATGCCCACGACATCTCCATCACCGGACAAGGCACCTTGCACTGCCAAGCCAAACGCATGGGCTACAAGCGGGACAGACAAACCGTAGTCACCGACTCCATCACCGGACGCGAAGTGGTGAATGCCGACCGCTACGGTGCCGACTACCGAAGCAAGTTCAGGAAGGTTCCCCCTTGTCCGGGAGCCATCAATCTGACGAGATGCACCCAAGTACACATCCAAGACATACAGGTCATTGAGTCTTCCTTCTGGTCGGTGCATCTGCAATGGTGCGACCGCGTGTATGTCAGCGGCATCTACATCATGTCCAACCGCCACAACGGTGTCAATGCCGACGGACTGGACATAGATGGTTGCACCAACGTCATGGTCAACAACTGCCGCATAGATACCGGCGACGATGCTTTGTGCCTGAAGACGACCCGACAGAACGGGGAAACACGCCCTTGTCGCTACATCACCATTAGCAACTGCGTACTGACTTCGTCATCGGCCGCCATGAAGATAGGCACAGAGTCGCATGGAGACTTCGAGCATATCACCGTCAGCAATTGCGCCATCAATCAGGCCAACCGTGGACTGAACATCATTGTCCGTGACGGAGGCTGTGTGCGAAACGTCATATTCTCCAACCTAACCATCCACACCGTACGTAAGGAAACCTTCTGGTGGGGCAACGGCGACCCTATCTGGTTCACCATACAGAAGCGTGGCGACATCCCCTCAGCCGGAAGCATCGAAAACATCATCCTCAGCAACATCATCGCCCACGGACAGAGCGGCATCCGCATGGAAGGGTTCAGCAGCCGAATGAAAAACATCCGCTTGGACAACGTTCAACTCACCTTGGAGCAGGAAGCCGCCATCGACAAGCGTTCGCGCAACGGATTCCTCTTCCATGGCATAGACGAGCTTCAGCTGACCGACTGCCGAATGCAATGGGACGAAGAACATCCGGAAAAGACATGGGAAAGTGCCTACTGCTTCCAAAGAATCAACGGCCTTACCCTGATACGTGTCAAGGGAGAGAAAGCGCCGGGAAGCACGTACGATGCTTTCCGATACGAAGCAATTGACAATGGAC
>JAUNJD010000305.1 GCA_030523205.1 Bacteroides sp. | reverse complement strand
TCGACATATCTGGCAACAAATCTTAATTTGGGTGGCGCATTGACGAAGTCAGGAGGAAGCCGACTCTATCGACAACCTATTTGGCCGTCAAGTGAAGTTCTCGCACGGCTGCTATCGTACAGCCTTGCCGGGCAGTGACGAGTTCTGGTGTAACTTCACCGAAAATATGCGCATCGAGATACGCTTCAAGCGTACCCCATACGTAGGGTTCAACGACGCCCTGTGGTTGATGGGCAACAACAACCGACCGTGGCCCGCCAATGGAGAAATCGATTTATTGGAGAATCCGAAGAAGACAGTGAACAACCGTGCCCACTTCACGCTCCACTCCGAACACTACTATGCCGGTGTCATGGGTGGCAAAGGCAGTGTGACCTCCTCCATCGAACTGGCCGACATGAGTTGCTGGAACATCTATTGGATGGAATGGTATCCCGACCGCATCGTAGGTGGCATCAACGGACAGACCTACTTCGAACACCACAAAGGAGACAACGGAAACACCGACTGGCCATGGAGCGACCCCGAAGGATTCTTCCTGATATTCAGTACAGGCATTTCCACCAACCCCAACTCATGGCCGGGAGCCGTCCGTCCATCAGAGTGGAAAGCCGACCAACGTCCAAGCATGGACATCGACTGGGTACGGGTATATGTCAACAAGGATTATAAGGGAGAAAAGGCACCGGAGAGGAAGTATTATTGATGATTTCAGTGTATGCATCCGATAAAGTACATTTTCTAGTGCCATACTATAACAAAAGAGGGCGCATCGGAATTTTGATACACCCTCTTTTGTTTTTTATTTTAAATGAATCCTCCATTCAAGAAAGTTTCTCCTTCAGCACATTCCACAGAAACAATGGATTGCCCAGCACATACCGTCGCCACATCCGTTTCGGTTCCTTCAGCAAGCGATACAGCCATTCCAAGCCCTTGTCCTGCCACCAGATGGGAGCACGCTGATATGTTCCCGCAAAGAAGTCAAACACAGCCCCTACGGTGCCCGTGTGACAATGAATCTTCAGTTCATCCCAATGTTCATACGTCCACTTCTCCTGCTTCGGAGCCGTCATGCCAATCCACAGCAAGTCCGGGTCCGCCCGGTTGATGGCCTCCACGATGTCGCGGTTCTCCTCTGCCGAGAACACCGGCTTATAGGGCGGCGAGTACGTCTCCACCACGATGTTGGGATAGTCCACTGCCACACGCTTCCTTATCAGCGCCAGCACCTTCTCACTGCTCCCCATGAAGAAACACTTCCCCCCTTTGCGGTTCAGCTTCTCCATTTCGAAAGCAAACAAGTCCCAGCCCGCAATGCGCTCCTTGGGCCTCGACTTCGCCCCCAGCCATTTGCACGCCTTCACCACGCTCACCCCGTCAGGAATCAGCACATCCCCGTTAGCCAGCGCATCTGCAAACAGCTTGTCCTTCAGCGCCGTGTTGTACGAGTGCGCATTAATCGTGTTGATAAGCAACTTACCCTCCGGCAGCCGCTTCAACTGCTCCTTATCCTCCAGTATCGATAAAGTTTTAAGTCCGAACATTTTTATTTTGATTAATAATCCATAATTTTGCGCTATGAACACTTACAGCATCAACCACATCCATGCCCTGCTCAGCAGCCTTAGCCCGGCCCGGCGCAAGCAGCTCGTACAGACCATTCGCCAAGGAGGCATCCCCCTTCGCGACATCCGCCCCTACGCCTACCCCCAAGCCCCGGGCATCAAGCACGTCTTCCTCTACTTCGACGGACAAACCGAGCCCGTCCCCTACTTCGAGGCCGACAACCAAGTGTGGCACACCATCTGCGAGGCAATACTTACTTTACAACTCCCTTCTCCAGATGCGCAATGCGCTCCCGGTAGTCCACCGACGAACGGCAAATAATACCATGAACCTCATATTCTTTTTCCAACAGGAGTTCACTCAAGTAAGAACCATCCTGTCCTGTCACGCCCGTTATCAGGACCACATTTCTTTTTTCCATATTGTTTTTATAACCTTATTATTTAATTCTGTTTTTTGATGTCAGTTCGATGAATCCAGCATGAAAGTACACAAAAGCCCATCGATTCCTGCGTCGGTCGTGCCCACGCAGGAATACGAAGCAACAGGACAAAACCTCCTACGGATGTTTCATCCCCGTTGCACTACTATGTAATTCAGCTTATTTTCGCTAACGGAATAGCAATCGTTCAGTGTCAAGAAAACAACACTATTATAATATCGTCCGGTCAATTATTTGCAACTTAGCATGCGAAGGTTCCTCATAAGCATTGCAAGCCGCCAGATAGTTTTTCAGTTCGGTGAAATCCGTTCCATAAAGATTGTCACTAAACTGATGCAATTTAGTCATCACATTGATGTATGCCAATGGGTCTTCATGCCGAGTCAGTTTGCGCAAAGCCAGAATATAATCCTCCCGAAACACGGTTGGCACAATGATTCTCGACTGTTCCGCACGTACAAACTCAGCATTCATCATCACCCGGGCTATGCGTCCGTTTCCATCATTGAACGGATGCACCTCGCTCACCATGAACATCATGAATATCGCTTTTGCAAAAGGGTCTGTAAGTGCCGCATAGTATTTGAATCCCTGCGACAGCGTACCTTTTACCAACTGATAATCCACAAATTCAGTCTGTCCGGCACGGTTATTCCGCATTTTAAACACACCCGGATTCATGTGTGGTCGTCCTTCAAGCAATACCGTGTGCCTATGGCTCAATATCGCAAAGAGCTCGTCGGACGACGTCGGAGTACGCATCATCTCAGCTCGGTTTGACAGAATCTTGAACGTTCCCAAAATGTCATGCGAATCCTCATCGCGCCTCGGCATCGGAATTCCCGAATCAACAATCTCCTTAGCCTCCTCAATATCAAACTCCGTCCCCTCTATGTAGTTAGAAAAATAACTTTCAAAGAACGAAAACAGGCGAAACGACTCCTCGTCCACATTCCGGTTATTTCTGATGACGAAATACCTGTCCTTTATGGCATCAAACAAGATTTCAAAAAGTTCCACCCGCCTTGCATCGAACGGATTTCCGGCAGCACGAGCCCTTGCCGATTCGGTAGATAGCACTTTCGCGTCATGAGTAGCCAGCAATGCAGAGATTATGCGATTGATTTTCTCAAATTCATCGTTCATTCCCAGTTCGTTGGCCACCTCTCGCAACCCATCCCGATATTCATTCAGCCTTTCCTCACCGCCCGTCAGGAGCAGTTGTTCCAGTTTTGCTTCAATGGTTTCGATGGGAAGCACCCTCGATTCGCTGCCTGATTTCCGCGACACCTGCATATTTTCAAGCATATACCGAAATTCTCCGGAAATGTGCAGCCCCATGAAAGGAATATCCTTGTCTATTGCGTGAGGTCCCTTAATGAAATTCAGAATGATGCCCGGCAAATCCGTGACACGACGTGTGGTAGAATTCGTCAAAAAGAAATCCCCGCTCGAAGTAGGTCGCATTTCTTTGGCGCTCCGATGGCTGATTAGCGTGTTTGGATAGCGATATGCAAGAATCTCTATGAGGTTTCGCCGTACAATATTCTCCGGTTTATCTATCAGATTACTGGTATATATACGTGGAGCTATTTTTCGCAATTCCCCCTTCTTTTCCTTCGCCGAAAGCACACGCGAAACATTTGGGTCCGACGAACCGAATACGATTTCTTTTTGTGTATCTACCTTTATTGCCATACAAAAAACAACGACTAACGATACGCAAAGGTACAAATTTTTGCGATTATAACGCCCATTTTTACAAAAAACTGAGTTTAGCGCCCACGACTTAGTCCCAACTTGGTGCTGACTTAGTCCCAACTTGGTCCC
>JAUNJD010000304.1 GCA_030523205.1 Bacteroides sp. | reverse complement strand
TCACCGAAACACCTTCGCCATCAAGGCATTCCTGAAAGAATACCTTGACCTGCGGAAAGACAAGGACAACGAACTCGAAACAGTCGATTCCATCCGCAAGGGAGTAGAGTTTAAGGGAGCAAACCTGTGGATTCTGATTTTTGCCATTTTCATGGCTTCTTTGGGACTGAATGTCAATTCTACGGCGGTCATCATCGGCGCCATGCTTATCTCGCCGCTCATGGGGCCTATCATGGGTGTGGGCCTTTCGGTGGGATTGAACGACTTCGAACTGATGAAACGTTCGCTGAAGAGCTTCCTGATAACCACCCTGTTCAGTGTGGTGACGGCCACCATCTTCTTCCTGGTTAGCCCCGTGGCCGAAGGACAGTCCGAACTGTTGGCCCGTACGTCGCCCACCATCTACGACGTGCTGATAGCCCTGATGGGTGGTTTGGCAGGCGTGGTAGCCCTCTCCACCAAGGACAAGGGGAACGTGATACCCGGCGTGGCCATCGCCACAGCCCTGATGCCGCCCCTCTGCACAGCGGGCTACGGACTGGCGACGGGCAACCTCATCTATTTCCTCGGCGCTTTCTACCTCTACTTCATCAACTCCGTGTTCATCAGTCTGGCTACCTTTGTGGGCGTGCGCGTCATGCACTTCGAGCGCAAGGCGTTTGTCGATAAAGCCCGCGAGAAGACCGTGCGCAAGTACATCGTCCTGATAACCCTCATCACCATGTGCCCCGCCATCTACCTGACGGTGGGCATCATCCGCGATACCTTCTTCGAGAGTGCCGCCAATAAGTTCATCAACGAACAACTCTCCTTCGAGAACACGCAGGTGCTGGACAAGAAGATTCAGCGCGACGGCAAGAGCCGCGAGATTCGCGTGGTGCTGATAGGCGAGGAAGTGCCCGAGGCCTCCATTGCCATTGCCCGCAGCAAGATGAAGGACTACAAGCTGGAGAATACCAAACTGACCATTCTGCAAGGCATGAACAACGAAGCCGTCGATATATCGTCCATCCGTGCCATGGTGATGGAGGACTTCTACAAGAACAGCGAACAGCAGCTGATAGAGCAACGTCAGCGCATCGCCGAGCTGGAGAAGAGCCTGGAGCAGTATAAATCCTTCGATGAATTGGGCGAAAACATCGTGCCGGAGCTGAAGGTGCTGTATCCTTCAGTGCAATCCTTCTCCATCAGCCACGCTATCGAGCTGACCGTCGACTCCATGCGCACCGACACCGTCACCCTGGCCGTGCTGAAGTTTGGCAAGCAACCCGATGCCGCGCAGAAGGCCAAGCTGACCGAATGGCTCAAGGCACGCACGGGCTCCAAGGAGCTGAGGCTGATAGCGGAATGATTTTTTTAATGGATAATGGATAGTTGATAATGGATAATTAAGTTAACTCATCCCTTGTCAACTAACTAACAAACTAAAGAACTAACAAACTTAAAAACTTACCATGAAACTGAGACTGAAACTGATGGTAGCCTGCCTTCTCGTCGCCTTGATAGGTCGCGCCGACGAAGGAATGTGGATGCTGGGAAACCTGAACAAGCAGACGCGCAAGGACATGAAAGAACTGGGATTGCAACTCTCGGCCAAGCAACTGTATAACCCGAAGAAGCCTTCGCTGAAGGATGCCGTGGTCAGTTTCGGCGGCTTCTGCTCGGGCGTGGTGGTGTCCGACGACGGACTGGTGTTCACCAACCATCATTGCGGTTTCCAATGCATACAGCAGCATTCGTCCGTGGAGCACGACTACCTGAAGGACGGTTTCGTGGCCCGCAGCCTCGACGAAGAACTGCCCAATCCCGAACTCTTTGTTCGCTTCCTGCTGCGCACCGAGGACGTCACCAAGCGTGTGCTGAAGGATGTCCGTCCCGACATGACCGAAGCGCAGCGTGCAGCCATTGTCGATTCGATGATGTACGCCATCGGCAATGAAGTCTCCCTTGCCGACAGCACCCTTGTGGGCGTGGTCGATGCCTACTACGGCGGCAATGAGTTTTGGCTTTCCGTCTATCGCGATTACAACGATGTCCGTCTGGTGTTTGCCCCTCCCTCGTCGGTGGGCAAGTTTGGCTGGGACAAGGATAACTGGGAGTGGCCACGGCATACGGGCGATTTCAGCGTCTTCCGCATCTATGCCGACCGTCAGAACCGTCCGGCTGCTTACTCGCCCGATAACGTGCCCTATCATCCCGAATACGTGGCCCCCATCTCGCTGGATGGCTACGAAGAAGGCTCCTTCTGCATGACGCTGGGCTATCCGGGCAGCACCGAGCGATACCTTTCCTCCTACGGCATCGAAGAGATGATGAATACCTCCAACCAAGCGCAGATAGACGTGCGCGGCGTGAAGCAAGCCATCTGGAAGCGCGAGATGAACCGACGCGACGACATCCGCATCAAGTACGCCTCCAAGTACGACGAAAGCTCCAACTACTGGAAGAACAGCATCGGCGTGAACCGTGCCATCCGTCGCCTGCACGTGCTGGAGAAAAAGCGCGATCTGGAGCAAACGCTCCGTCGGTGGATGAGGCAGGAATCCGGCGGAAAGAATGCCGATGCAAAGGTCGGCGACGAGAGCGAAGCACTCCAACTGTTCAACACCTTGGAACTGAGCTACAAGAAACGCCTTGAGGTGACCCGTGCCCAAGCCTACTTCATAGAAGCCTTTCTGAATGGTCCCGAACTCATACAGCAAGCCCTCTCCATCCTTAACTTCGACTTTGAGGGCGAACGCGAATCCGTCGTATCCGGCCTTCGCAACATTGTGGAGACCTACGCCAACATGGACCTCGACATCGACAAGGAAGTGTTTGTAGCCATGTTGCAGGAATACCGTTCGCGCGTACGTTCCGGCTACCTCCCCGAACTATACCAGACCATCGCCACGCAGTACGGCGGCAACGACCGTGCCTATGTCGATTCCCTCTACGCCCGTTCCGAACTGACCACGCCCCGCGGCCTGCAACGCTTCCTGGAGCGTGACAGCACGTATCAGATTTATGAAGACCCGGCCATCAATCTGTGCATCGACCTCATCTCTAAAGCCTTCGATATGAACCTCGTGATGCAGGAACCCTCTGCGGATATTCAGCGTGGCGAACGCCTACTCAATGCGGCTGTCCGCAAGTTCTATGCGTCGCGTAACTTCTATCCCGATGCCAACTCCACCATGCGCCTGAGCTTCGGCACCGTCTGCGGTTATGCCCCCTTCGACGGCGCACACTATAACTACTACACCACCTCGCATGGCATCCTTGAGAAAGTGCGTGCCAACGTCGGCAATGCCGATTTCGAGGTGCAGCCCGAGATACTCTCCCTGCTCTCGTCGGGCGACTTCGGCCCTTACGCTGACAAGGATGGCGACATGAAGGTCTGCTTCATCTCCAACAACGACATCACCGGTGGCAACTCCGGCAGTGCCATGTTCAACGCCCGCGGCGAACTCCTTGGCCTTGCCTTCGACGGCAATTGGGAAGCCATGAGCAGCGACATCCTCTACGAGCCCCGCACGCAGCGCTGCATCGGCGTTGACGTCCGCTACATCCTTTTCATGATTGACAAGTACGGCAAGGCCGGTCGCCTGATGGAGGAGCTGAAGCTGGCGGGAACGAAGAAGTAACCTATTCACCAATCTCCCGTCGCGTTGCCACGTTGCCACACCCCCATGTCGTGGCAACGCATACTCGTACCCGCTCCATACATACTCCATACCTGCTCCGTACCAAGTCCGTATCAGCTCATTATCAGATGTTTATTTGTCTTGTGTGGACAGATACGGTCTTTCTGCGATCAAGAAGCCTGTCAGAAACGGAGACGAAAATGGGCTGTCAGGGCGGAAAAATGGGG
>JAUNJD010000303.1 GCA_030523205.1 Bacteroides sp. | reverse complement strand
GGGTGTTAATGATACCCTATGCATGGGTGTCAGATGCCTTTGATACAGACACAGTGTCAGGGCCTTTCACTCTCATTTCCGCAACGGTCCACCGCTGTCACCGTGAAATGCGTGCAAGTGTTCCACGGCAGGAGAGGGGCGTAGATATACTCTGTGTCTCGGATGCCTTGGGCTATGATGTTGGCCGGATTGGTGGTATCTACCGGATAGGTGTCCGAGCCATACACCACATAGGTAGGTGCATTGCATGTATCGTTGTCCGTGGACGATTGCCATGATATTTTCCAATAGCCGTCGGCAAGTTTCTCTGTGCGCACATTGCGAGGGGCTGTCGGCGGCTGATTGTCTATCCACGTCATGGCAGGTTGCAGGGCAGGGGTGGTATAGTAGTTTTCCGTCAGTATGTCGTACAGTCCTTGCGTGTTGTCCATCAGGTATTTCACGCGGTAGTGTCCTTCACCGTCCAGTTGGTGTGTGCGTACGAAGTGTATCTGCCGTTCTACTTCGTCCACCGTCCAGTTTCCTTCGCTTGGGTCGAGGAAGTAGATGCCCAGGCCGGGAATCACTTGCCGCCCGTTGGCCTGTTCCTTCCAGTCGAGGGCAAAGGGATAGAAGCTGTTGCCGCGGAAGTACATCATGGGATATACTTGGTCCTGAATGCCTTCTCCCAGCCAACCTTGCACATCCTGATACACCGTATGGAAAGCGTTCCACCCACGTGAGGAGTAGCGCGATGTATCCTTGTATTTTCCTACGGGGCAGGTGCTCACCTTCACCCAAGGTTTCATGGCCTTTACACCTTTATATATATAGCGCACGATTTCGGTGATGTTGTCCCGTCTCCACTGGTCCAGGCTTCGTCCTTTCCCGTATTTCCGGTAGTCGTATTTGTCGGGGAAGCGTGGGGCATTCTCCGGATAGCGCAGATAGTCGAAGTGTACGCCGTCCACATCGTAGCGGCCTACCACCTCGCGTACCAGGCTCATCAGGTACTCCTTGGTCTGCGGATTGCCGGGATTCAAGAAATACTCCCTTTTATACGGCACACAAATGGCCGGTTTCTTCTTGGTAACAGACTGTTTTCCGAGTGCCGAAACATGCTTTCGGTTTCCCAAGGGGATGCTCACCATCCATGCGTGACATTCCATGCCTCGCTTGTGGCATTCCTCCACGGCAAAAGCCAGCGGGTCGTATCCCGGATTACCGCCAACCTTTCCCGTCAGTATGGCATTGTAGGGCTCGATGTCTGAGGCATATAGCACATCGCCGCGTGTGCGCGTCTGAAACAGGACGGTGTTGAAGTGGGCCTCCTTCAGGCGGTCGAGTATTTCGATGAGTTCCGCTTTCTGTTTGCGGATGCCCTCTGCGGAGGTGGCACGTGTGCGGGGCCAGTCCAGCCCATATACCGAAGTAATCCATGCGGCACGCACTTCATACTTGGGTTGTGCCGTGAGTGGCAGGAAGATAGCCAGATATAATAGGGTGATTATGATTGGTTTCATCTGTTTTTTTATACTTTTTCGCGGCTAAATTAGTAAATCTATTGGTAAAATTGTGTGTTTTCTTAAGAAACGATTACTTTTGCATCCATTAAAATAATAGAAAGTAACACACTATGATTACATTTACCTTGTGTTTGTTAGCCTTGATTGCAGGCTATTTTATTTACGGCCGTTTTGTTGAACGTGTGTTTGGTCCCGATGACCGCAAGACACCGGCTCTGACTAAGGCCGACGGAGTGGATTACATTCCCCTTCCTACATGGAAAATTTTCATGATTCAGTTCCTGAACATTGCGGGCCTGGGTCCCATCTTCGGTGCCATTATGGGTGCCAAGTTTGGTTCGGCCTCTTACCTGTGGATTGTTTTGGGTAGCATCTTTGCCGGAGCCACGCACGATTACTTGGCCGGTATGCTCTCCATCCGCCACGATGGCGAGAGCCTTCCCGAGATAATAGGCCGCTACTTGGGTGTTACCACCAAGCAGGTGATGCGCGGCTTTACCGTGATACTGATGATATTGGTAGGCGCTGTGTTTGTGGCAGGTCCTGCCGGACTGTTGGCCAAGCTGACACCGGAGGTGCTCGATACGACATTCTGGATTATCGTCGTGTTCCTCTACTACATCCTTGCCACCCTGTTGCCCATCGATAAGATTATCGGTAAAATCTATCCGTTGTTTGCCATCGCCTTGCTGTTTATGGCGGTAGGCATTCTGGTGATGCTCTACGTCAAGCATCCTCCTATCCCCGAACTGACGGAAGGGTTGCAGAATACCCATCCCGACGCTTCCCTGTTGCCCATCTTCCCCATCATGTTTGTCAGCATAGCCTGTGGTGCCATCAGTGGTTTCCATGCTACGCAGAGCCCGTTGATGGCCCGTTGCATGACGAGCGAACGTCATGGTCGTCCGGTGTTCTACGGAGCCATGATTACCGAAGGCATCGTAGCCCTCATTTGGGCGGCTGCCGCTACCAGCTTCTTCCACGACAACGGTATGGACGAGACCAATGCAGCCGTCATTGTGGATAGCATCACGAAGAGCTGGCTCGGTCCGGTAGGAGGCATTTTGGCTGTTCTGGGTGTTATTGCTGCTCCTATTACCAGTGGTGATACGGCATTCCGTTCGGCTCGTCTTATCGTGGCCGACTTCTTGGGACTGGAACAGAAGTCCATGCGTCGTCGCCTTTACATCTGTATCCCTATGTTCCTGTTGGCTATCGCACTCTTGCTGTACAGCCTCAAGGATGCTGCCGGCTTCGACCTGATATGGCGTTATTTCGCTTGGAGTAACCAAACGCTGTCGGTATTCACACTTTGGGCTATCACCGTTTATCTGGTGCGTGTGCGCAAGGGACATTATTTCTACATCACCTACATCCCGGCCCTGTTCATGACGGCTGTGTGCACCACCTATATCTGTGTGGCCCCCGAAGGCTTTGGCTTGGGTGTGCAATATGCTGCGGTTATTGCTATTTTGGCAGCAGTGGTAGCGGCCTGTCTGTTCAACAGATGGTATTTTAAGACCACAAAGAAGCTGTGGTGATAGAAACTCGGTTTTTCAATTGGCAGCGTGTCGTCTTGAGAATTTCTATTCATACATATATTTGGAATCACAATGAAAAAACTAGTATTGTTTGTTTGCCTGTTGGTCGCTTCGGTAGCTGCCCAGGCACAGTTTGAGAAGGGTAAGTGGATTGTGAATCCCTCGGTCACAGGGCTGGGGCTTTCGCACGACACGGGTACGGACCGCACATCGTTCGGGCTTAATGTCAATGGAGGTGCGTTTGTCTTGGACAACATAGCCTTGATGGTGCATGGCAGTGTGCAATGGAACGACAAGGGTACCACTACGGACATCTATTCCATGGGCGTTGGTGCACGTTACTACTTCGACACGGTGGGCATCTACATGGGTGCCAATGCCAATGTGGACCGCTACGACTGGGGAGAGATAACCGATAGTAAATTCTCGTTGGGGCTGGAAGTAGGGTATGCCTTTTTCCTCTCGCGCACGGTGACCATTGAGCCGGCGGTGTATTGGAATATCAATGGCGACCGTTCGAAGTTCGGGCTGAACGTGGGCTTCGGATTCTACTTTTAAGTTTCTGTCAGCAAGAACAAATTGATTGGCGAAGGCTAAGAATGCATTTATAAAAGGACATCTTTCAGGCGCGGATTCTTTGATTAGTGGAATTTCTGATAAACGATAAATCCGCTTCATCCATAGAATCCGTGCCTGAAAATTCTCCTCAACGAATGTTCGGACAGCCTTCTCATATAACTTCCACAAACTCAAGAACTCACAAACCCAAAAGTCAAGCACTATAAACTTAAGCACTTACAAACTAAAAAACTA
>JAUNJD010000302.1 GCA_030523205.1 Bacteroides sp. | reverse complement strand
GCCTTTTTATACGCTACTACGAACTTCTTTTATATTAACTTGCGAAACTTGAATATATTTATATATATAATATAACCCATATAACCCTTTTTTCGGGATTTCCATTTTACTAAACTGTAACTGTAACTGTAACCGAAAATGAGGCGATTCGGGGGGATTGCAACTAAAACTTTATGTATAACACTCTGATTATCAATTAATAATGCGGAATGGTAACGACATCGATGCGGCGGCAGACGGGCGATGGCATCAAAATCGGAACGTTTTCATCGGCAAATGCGCCCTAAAAAACGTCTCTCCGGCGAGAAACATCGTTCTCCGAGGCGGAAAATGATGTTTTCGTGGCAGGAAAAAACTGTTTCATTTTGCCCCTTTTTCCGTCGTTTTGGGGGGATAATGGACGTTTTTAGGGCGAAACGGCATTTTGAGTGAACGGTATGCGTCCGTTAACGTTATTTATGATTTGCCGATTTTCAGAACCTATTGCATCGCGTTTGCCTGTGCCGTACCTTTGTCGTCGAAGGAAGTAGAGAGAGAGTGTAGGGGCGGCATTGGCAAAACACAGAAGCGGGGGTCATTCGGTCATTTTCAGTTCTTTGCGCAGCTGCTCCCAGTTGTCGCAGAAGGCCTGCATGGAGGGGAACAGCAGGTCGGCGCCGGCATCGGTCAGCACTTTTCCGTCCAGCGGGCCGGTGTTGACGGCTACGGTGAAGATGCCTGCGGCCACTCCGGCTTGCACGCCGATGGGGGCATTCTCCACCACGATGGCTTGGTTGGCTTGCACACCGGCTTTGGTCAGACCCATGAGGTAGGGCTCGGGATTGGGTTTGCCGTATTTCACGTCGAAGGCAGTCACCATGTGGTCGCGGTCGAAGATGTCGGGGAAGTTGTGGGCAAGGCGGTCCAGCAGCGAATGTTGGCCGGAGCCGGTCACCAAGACGGGGGTGAGGCCTTCGGACTTAATCTTTTGCAGCACCTCCCATGCGCCGGGCATACGTTCGGGTTCGGGGTGATTGTTGAATTCGCGGCTCTTCTCGTCGTAGATGCTTTCTATCAGTTCGGGCGTGGCGTTGCAGCCGTATTGGCGTTGATAGACCAGGTTGATGGTGGCGGCACCTGTGCGGCCTTCGTGCAGGTAAGCCTCTTCGCGGCTCAGGTGGAGGCCGTGGCGTTCCATGACGGTGTGCCAGGCGTCGGCATGATAGGGCATGGAGTTGAACAACACGCCATCCATATCGAAGAGGGTGGCTTTCAGCGCAATGTTAGGATGCCCGTGCTTCTTCAGATAGCGGGCGATGGAGGATTCGAACATATAAGTTTTGTTGTATGGGATAGTTGACGAGGGAACAAGTTGACGAGGCCACGAGTTCTCCTAAGCCCTCGTAGCCTCGTTCACTTGTCTCTTGTCTAACTGAGATATTACAGTCTTGCCTGTATAGCCTTCGATTCTTCTTCGTATCCGGGCTTGTTGAGCAGGGCGAACATATTCTTCTTGTACGCCTCTACACCGGGTTGGTTGAAGGGGTTGACGCCCAGCAGGTAGCCGCTGATGCCGCAAGCCTTCTCGAAGAAGTACATCAGGCTGCCGATGCTCTCTTCGTTCAGTGCGGGGATGACTACGCGCATGTTGGGCACGCCACCGTCCACGTGAGCCAGCTGAGTGCCCAGCTCGGCCATCTTGTTTACTTCATCTACACGCTTGCCTGCCAGGAAGTTGAGGCCGTCGAGGTTGGCTTCGTCGGTGGGAACTTCCAGCTTGTGGTTGGTGTTCTCCACGGAGATGACCGTCTCGTAGATGGTGCGTTCGCCTTCCTGAATCCATTGGCCCATGGAGTGCAGGTCGGTAGAGAAGTCAACGGCAGCGGGGAAGATGCCCTTGTTCTCCTTGCCTTCGGATTCGCCGTACAGCTGCTTCCACCACTCGCTTACGTAGTGCAGCTTGGGGTTGAAGTTTACGAGGATTTCAATCTTCTTTCCGCTCTTGTACAGTTCGTTGCGTGTAGCGGCGTAGATGGCTGCGGGGTTCTCGGCAAAGGGTACGTCGGAGCTGCAAACCTTCTCCATGGCGGCAGCACCGGCCACCAGCTTCTCGATGTCGTATCCAGCTACGGCGATGGGCAGCAAGCCTACCGGGGTCAGCACGGAGAAACGACCGCCTACGTTGTCGGGGATGATGAACGATTTGTAGCCTTCCTTGTCGGCCGTGACGCGGGCAGCACCCTTCTTGGCGTCGGTTACGGCCACGATGGCTTTCTTGGCAAATTCCTTGCCGCATTGGTCTTCGCACTGCTTCTTCAGCAAGCGGAAGGCAAGGGCCGTCTCGGTGGTAGTACCCGACTTGGAGATATTGATAACGCCGAATTTCTTACCTTTCAAGTATTCTGTCAGTTCGTACAGGTAGTCTTCGCCGATGTTGTGTCCGGCAAACAGGATGACGGGACCGTCTTTCTTCTCCTGCAACCAAGCGAAGCTGTTGGACAGCGCCTCGATGACGGCACGTGCGCCCAGGTAGCTTCCACCGATACCGGCCACGATGACCACTTCGCAATTCTCACGCAGTACCTGTGCGGTAGCCTTCAGGTCGTCCAGATGTTCCTTGGTGATGGAAGAGGGGAGGTGCAGCCAGCCCAAGAAGTCATTACCCTTGCCGGTGCCTTTCTCCAGCATTTCCTGTGCAGCCTTCACCTCTGCTTCGTAGGCGAAAACCTTTTCTTTGGAAACAAATCCAAAAGTTTTTTCAATGTTCAAACTAATCATAATATATAAGTTTTAAAGTTCTTATGCTTTTTAGTTAGTTGACGAGTTGACAAGTTAACGAGACTACGAGGTAAGATGTCCTTGTTGCCTTGTCAACTTGTTTCTTGTCAACTTCATTCTTCATTTTTATCTGAACGAGTCCGTCAGCAGCTTAATCTCTATCATCGGCGATATGCGCTCGTACAAGATGTTATAGACGGCATCTACGATGGGCATATTGACGTGGTAGTGCTTGTTGATTTCCTTGATGCACTTGGTGCCGTAGTAGCCCTCGGCTATCATCTCCATCTCTATCTGCGCACTCTTCACGGAGTAGCCCTTGCCAATCATGGTGCCGAAGGTGCGGTTGCGGCTGAAGTTGGAGTAGCCCGTCACGAGCAGGTCGCCCAGATAGACGGAATCGCTCACGTTGCGGTCCAGCGGATGCACCGTTTGCAGGAAGCGGTTCATCTCCTGTATGGCATTGGACATCAGCACGGCTTGGAAGTTGTCGCCATACTTCAGACCGCTGCAAATGCCGGCCGCTATGGCATAGACGTTCTTCAGCACCGAACTGTATTCGATGCCCGCCACGTCGTTGCTCACCGAGGTCTTGATGAACGAACTGGCCAGCCGTCGGGCCACCATGCACGCCTTGTCCGTGTCGGGGCAGGCGATGGTCAGGTAGGACAGGCGTTCCAGTGCCACCTCTTCGGCGTGGCAGGGACCTGCCAGCACGGCGATGCTCTCGGGCGGCACGCCATATTCCTTGGTGAAGTATTCGGATACAATCACGTTGTCGTCGGGTACGATGCCTTTGATGGCCGTGATGATGAATTTGTCCTTTATCTTGGTCTTCAGCTTCTTCAAGTGCGACTTCAGGTAAGGAGAGGGGGTAACGAAGATAAGCGTATCCGACTCCTTCACCACCTCGTTGATGTTGGAGCTGAAGTTGATGCGCTTGATGTCAAACTTGACACCCGTCAGGTACGCAGGATTGTGGCCCAGCCGCTTGAAGTCGGCAATGCGGTCGTCGCGCCGCATGTACCAGTTCAGCGTATCGGCCTGTGCCAATACCATTTTGGCAATGGCCGTGGCCCAGCTTCCGCCGCCCATGATGGCTATCTTTCCCGGTAGTTTC
>JAUNJD010000042.1 GCA_030523205.1 Bacteroides sp. | reverse complement strand
CCGTACCTTCTCCGTACATGCTCCACTCTTTTGCCATTTCATTGCCATTTCTGGGCCATATCCACCCCTTGTCTGCTCCACCGTGATAAGAATAAGTTATAAGCAGGGAAGATACGGAGCAAGTACGGAGCAGGTATGGACCGGGTACGGAGTTGGTACGGAGCGGATAGACGGTTCGTTGGGTCTTTTTTTGCCCTGATTTTAGCCTTTTGTTATAACCAAAAGTTATATCGCGTTGCCACGACATGGGGGTGTGGCAACGTGGCAACGTGGCAATTTGGCAATCGGGTGTGTTTTCAGAATAGCTTCTCGATGGCTGCCGCCACTCCGTCCTCGTCGTTGCTCAGGGTGACGTAGTCGGCTGCTTGCTTCACGGCTTCCTGCGCGTTCGCCATGGCTACGCCCATGCCGGCAAACTGTATCATGCTGAGGTCGTTGAATCCGTCGCCTATGGCCACCATCTCTTCGCGTGTCAGGCCCAGCTTGTCCAGCAGTGTGCTTAGCGAACGGGCTTTGTCGATGCCCAGCGGTACCAGTTCGAGGAAGAAAGGTTCCGAGCGATAGACGCTGATTTGTCCTTGCAGGCGCTCGGCCAGTTCCGTTTCGGTCTGTACCAGTTCGTCGGGATGCCCTACGATGAGGCATTTGGGCAGGGGCACGGGGGCGTCTTGCAGGAAGTTGTCGGTAGCCTTTATCTTCATCTTGTTGAGGAAAGCCTCCTTTTCCACATACTCGTCATTGGGGTGCTCGGTCAGCACATACTCGTTGTCGTAGGTCAGGATGGCCTGCCGGTGGCGGGTGGCCGCTTCGTAGAGGATGGGCAGCACTTCGTTGGGCAGCAGGTTTTTGTACAGCAGTTCGTCCGTGCCCCAGTCTATGATTTCTCCACCGTTGTAGGACAAGATGCAGCCGCCGTATTGCTTCATTTGCAGTTGGTTGGCCAGTGGGGCGATGCCGTATGTGGGTCGGCCCGATGCCAACACCAGCCGCACGCCGCTTTGTTGCAGCCGGATGAGCGCATCGAGGTTGCGCGGTGAAATCTCTTTTCGTGAATTGGTCAGTGTGCCGTCCAGGTCGAGGACCAGCAATCGATAGTTCTGTTTCATCTGTAAAACGTTGATTTTGGGCACAAAGATACGATTATTTGCGTATCTGCCTAGCGGGCTTTGTGGCATTGAGCTTTTTTATGGCTATATTTTTGTTGGGAGACTGTTGTATTATAGCGATTTCAATGCCTCCTCAAGGCTATGGCCTTCTATGCCCATTGTTTTGTTGAGGATGCTTTTCCGCTTTCTGAAGGTGGTGCTCCGGGCTTTTTCCAGCAGTATGGCTATCTGTGTATCCGAGAATCCTAACAGGCATAGGCAGCAGAACAGTATATCTTTGTCTTTCAGCAGTGGATACTTTCTTTTTAGTCGGATGGTATATCCCTCTAGTGAGCAGTCGATGTCTTGCAGAAGTTCTGTTTGGCAGGATGAGTCAAAATATTCTTGATAGTCATTGTATTGCTCGTAGTATTGGAGGATGTCGTTCATCTTCTGCCAATATGCTTTGGATGAGGCTGACTTCTTGAAATCTTCAACAAGAATGGCTTTCCGGTATCTATCCTTCAATTGGTCTTTGTCGATAGATGGTAGAGCGGCATTCTCTTGCGATGGTGTATGTTTGGTATGCATTTTTCTTCCATAAAGCCAAAGGGCGATACCTATTGTTGACACTGACAGCAGCGCATATAGTCCGATTCGGCTGATAGTCCTGTGGTATTGTTCCTGTTGCTGAGCCATCTGGACATCCTTTTCCGCACGGATTACGGCCTGCCCCTGCCGACTGCGGCTTAGGCGCAGGCTGTCCTTGTAGATGGAGTGTCGCTGCTCCATTTCCTGTGCAAGTTTGAAGTTGCCGGAGGCCTTTGCTATGTCGGCCAATCGCCTATATACATTGGACTTGATGGTGTAGCTGCTTGTGGGGAGAGCCTTGTTGAGATACAGGGTGGCGGAATCGTATTGTCCCGTCCGGTAGTAGGCGCATCCCAATAACTGATAGGTATTGTACAACTTGGTGCTGTCGTCTTGCAAGGTAAGGTTCTGCCGGGCGGCTTCTATGGATTTGTTTCCCTCTCTCATCCAGTCGTATAGGGTGCTCAATGAAGACCAGATGCTTTGTTGCAGCCGCCGATGTTTCAAGCCTTTCGCAATGCTGAGTGCTTGCTGAATCTGTTGTTCGGCCTTCGGATAGAATGCTTGTCCTCGTTCCATTTTAATGGTTCCTTGCCGCAGTAAGGTCTCGGCCAGGAGTACGGAATCTTTCAGTATGACAGCTATTGCTTCCGTTTTATGGAAGAGGGAGTCGGCCTGTTCGTTCAAGTCCTGTGCGTAGTATATATAAGCCATGTTGTTGTAGATGCGGCTCAATAGCAGATTATCTTTTATATTCTCGACCATCGTTCCGGCCTCATGGAAGTATGACAATGCTTTCTCGGTTTCCTTCCTGTTGTAATACACGCATCCGCAGTAATAATACGCTTTGGGTTTCATTTTCGTGTTTTCGGTTCGCTCGTAATAGTGGACGGCGGAGAGAATCAGCGAGTCATTGGTTGGGTCGATGTAGTTTTTATGCTGTGCCTGCGTCAGCAGCAGTGCATAGTAGGCTCGGTCTGCCTCTGCCTGCAAGTCCTCCGGACAGATGCCTTGCAGCAATAGCAATGCGCTGTCCGGCTTGGCCTGCATCAGTGAATCGGCTTGTACCAATAGCGTGTTGTAGCGAGAGCCGGATATACAGGCTGCCAACAGCAGGAGGAGAATCGGCAAGTAATAGCCCTGTTTCATGTGCAAAACGGTGATTGTGTGTACAAAGATATGATTATTTGCGTATCTGCCTAGCGGGCTTACTGATAAAACTTGCTGATGTCAACGCTGATGATACTCTCTGCTGGACTTACAATCTCTCCATTGCGGTGGCAACCGCCTACGATGTATAGCTTTTTCCCGTAGATATGGAGTGCTGCCCCCTCCAATCCTAAATTGATGGGGTAGGAGCTGATACGCTTGGTGAGGAGGTTGTAAACTTGCAGCCTGTTGTTTTCGTAGATGAATATCAGTTCATTTCGTCTGGTCAGGCCGGGGAAATAGACACCATCATTCATTTCTCCTATATGTTTCCATTGTCCCGTTTGTAGGTTGTAGGTGTTGATATCCCAATGCTTGGGGGGCAGTTTGCGCTTGCCGCCGAAGAAATAGACAGTGTTATCCACCAGTATACCGTTCATTTCACGGTTCAGCGAGTCGGGAATGTCACCTATTTCAAACCAATAGCCACGCTTTAGGTCGAGGGCGTGAATCTTGCCATTGTACGAATGTTCCGTTTTTGAGCCGTTCATGATGAACAGAAGGTCATCATAGATAAAGGAAGCGGGATTCTTGCCTAAATGCAGGTTGGATGGTTGCCTATATACGGTGTCTTTCGTCAGGTCATAAACTTCGATGTTCTCGTCCGTCAGCTCCAGCCGTTCGTTGAGGGAGTAGCGTATGCCTCCCAACAAATAGACACGGTCGTTGTAAGGTTGTGCCGCGAAGCAGGCACGTTTTATCAGTTTGTTCTTTTTCTTTTCCCAAGTCTTGGTGTCGATATCATAAGTATAGATGTCGGGTGAACGAAACCTATGGAGTCTGACAATGGGCATTTCTTCATCACCGCTACTCATGGAAACTCTTGTCATGTCTCCCGCCAATATGTAGATTTTCCCATCACGTAAGAAGGAGCCAAAAGAGTATAATCCTTGGGGCATGGTTGATTCATGTCGGTAGGGTAGGAAGTATGACCATTCTTCTGCCTCCACTTCCACCTCGCTGAGCATCTGTATATTCTCAAATAGGTCAACTTGGTATTGGCTTCTTTGTAGGATTTCGGTGGTACACTTCAGCGGTGTATGCCCTACGTGGGAGAACACGATGGTGTCTTGCGGCGTACACCGTCGCAAGATGCGTGTGTCAAATGTTCCTTCCTTGTCGGTGGCTCCTAGCCCTACGGAGTCATTTTGCAGATAGATGTTCACACCTTCCAGCGGTTGGCGTGTACGTGCGCTGCGCACTTGCCCTTTCTCTTGGGCGATGGCATCCGTCAGTAGTCCGAATGCCAGACAGAAGAATACGACGATATTTTTCATGTAGCTTCTTTTTTTTATAGGAGGAAGATTTCCTCCTTAGGTTATTATATTGTAAAATTAAGATGTTTTCGGAAAAAGCGATACGATTATTTGCGTATCTGTCTAGCGGTCTTACTGATAAAACTTGCTGATGTCAACGCTATAAATATCGCTTGTGGGACCTACAAGTTCTCCCTTGCGGATGCAACCACCTACGATATATAGCTTGTTCTTATAGATATGCAGTCCTACGTTTTCTAGTTCTATGTTGATTGGGTAGGAACTGACATGGTTGGTGATTCGATTGAATACTTGTAAGCATCTGTTCTCATAGATGAATATCAGGTCACCTTGTGTTGCCAGTCCGGGGAAAATGACACTTTCGTTTAGCTCTCCTAATTCTTTCCATTCGCCGGTTTGCAGGTTATAAGAGTGTATGTCGTGGCACACGGTCAGGATGCGTTGTCCACCGAAGAAATAGACAGTGTTACCCACCAATATGCCATTCATTTCGCGTTGGAGCGGTTTGGGTATTTCGCCCACTTCAAACCAATATCCATGTTTTAGGTCGAGTGCATGAATTTTGTTGCTGTACAAGTATTCTTTCGTTGACCCTCCCATAATGAACAAAAGGTCATCGTATATGAATGAGACCGGATTCTTGGCAAGGTGTAAGTTGGAGGCTTGTTTGTAAACGGTATCTTTTTTCAGGTCATAGACTTCAATGTTCTCGTCCGTATAGTCTCTCCGTCGATTGGTAGAGTAGCGTACACCTCCTAATATGTAAACTCGGTCGTTGTAAACCTGTGCCGTGTGGCACGCACGTTTTATCAGACGTTTCTTTTTCTCGTCCCATGTATTGTTGTCAATGTCGTACACGTATATATTGGGTGAACGGAATCTGTTGTATTCGGTATGCATCATGGGCTTGTACACAATCCTTATGCTTGTTTTATCTCCGGCTAATATATAAATTTTGCCGTCACGTATAAAGGAACCGAATGAATAAAGAGCTTCAGGCAATATAGATACGCTTTCGTAATCAAGGAAGTATGACCATTCTTCTGCCTCTACTTCCACTTCGCTCAGCATTTGTATTTTTTCAAATAAGTCAACCTGATATTGGCTTCTTTGCAGGATTTCGGTGGTACACTTTAGCGGTGTATGCCCTACGTGGGAGAACACGATGGTGTCTTGCGGTGTACACCGTCGCAAGATTCGTGTGTCAAACGTTCCTTCCTTGTCGGTGGCTCCTAGCCCTACGGAGTCTTTTTGCAGATAGATGTTCACGCCTTCCAGCGGTTGACGTGTACGTGCGCTGCGCACTTGCCCTTTCTCTTGGGCGATGGCATCCGTCAGTAGTCCGAATGCCAGGCAGAAGAATACGACGATATTTTTCATGTAGTTTCTTTATTTTATGGGAGGAAGATTTCCTCCTTAGGTTATTATATTGCAAAATTAAGATGTTTTCGGAAAAAACGTTGTTGCACTTTGTTGCATTTGGGTTAATTCTTCATTTGTATGTTTACAGAAACTTTGTCGCTTGGCGGCAATTGGTTTCGTGACACATCAAAATCGGATAAGGCAGTGCAAAGTTAGTGTGGAAAGTTGCATTTATGCAAGAACAGGGTGTGGACAATGCTTGGGCTTTTCAAGTAGTTGGTTATTAGTCGGTAAGCACCTTCTTATTTGTTTTCCTCAGTGGACAAATACAAAGGATTTGAATTGAAAAAGGCGGCCCAATCGTCTTGTTTGCTTAGGTGGAGCTTTTCTTTCAGTCTTTGTTTTTTCCGGTAAACGGAGTTTTCTTCGCAGTCGAAGGCAATGGCCAGCTCGGTGTTGGAGAATCCTAACTTCATCAGAACGGCCAGCATCAGGTTGCCTTCCGTCAGTTTGTAGTCGTTCCGCAAACGGGTGGCAAAGTTGCCCGACAATAAGTCGATGTAGTCGAAAATGTCCGCTTTCTCTTGCACAGACATATTTTCGACAAGCAGCAGCCCTTTCTTCAGTTGTTGCAGATAGTAGGGAGCACTTACCCCTGTATTCTGACGGATGGCTTTGTTCTCGTTTGTCAGAATCAGTATTTTCCCGTTCAGCCTTCCGATTTCCTCTTTTACGTTTCTTGCCGACAGTGCGGCCTCCTGCTTCAAGTCTTCTATCTGTTTGGCGTATGCATGGATGGTCTGTTCATTCTTCCGATACTTCTCCAACTCCTTTGCAAGGTGTCCGGACAGGCGTCTCTTGTAGATTTTTCGGTATTGTCTTCTTATTCCCCGATAGCATATTATCCCGACGCTGACCAGAAGCAAGAACAGGCTTATCCAGATGTACTGCTGAGTCTCCTTCTGCTGGGCTATCAGTTTGTTTTGCATGGTCAGACGGTCGGATTCGTACTTCTGCTGCAAGCTGACGGTTTGGCTTCTGCGTTCGGCATCTTGCCAAATGCTTTCCAATGAGTCGGATTTCTCCTTGTAGGATAGTGCCAGCGTATGGTGAGCCCGTTCTTTTTCCAATAAGTATAAGTAGTTGTAGGCGCCGGCCAATATGTGGCAATTATCAGAGGCCATTAACTTTTTCAGAACTTCTTCCGCTTCCTGCAATTTCCCGATTTGCAGGTAAGCATCTCCCAATGACATATAGTAATAGTGTAGGAGTACGTCCACTTGCTCGTTGCGGATGGCCGACCGGAAACGCGCGATGGCTTGGGAGTAGTTTTTTCTTCTTTTCTCTTGTTCGCCTATGAGGTGTTGCAGGGAAGGATATACAGGAGACAGGCTGTCGTCTTTCAGCAGCGAAAGCCCGGTTTGGGCATAGAGGGCAGCACTGTCATAGTTCTGTTTGGCTTCGTACAGCCATGCGATGTTGCGGTAGCTGTATATCATTTTTAGCGTGTCCTTTGCCTTCCGGCTATAAGCAATGGATTGTTGGTAGTTGTCGAGAGCCATGTCGTACATTCCTCGGTCGTCGTTCATGCTTCCTATGTATTGGTGTACCAAGGCCAACAGCTTATATTCACGGGTGTCGGCCAATGCTGTTTGGGCATCCAGATATGCTTGCATGGCTGCCGTTTCGCGGTGGTTGTAGTCCATCACCTTGCCATAATAGAGGAATGCCCGTCCTGACTTGGCTTTGTCCTTGCTTCCCCGATAATAGTCCACGGCCTGCAAGTCCTCCGGGCGGATGTCTTGCAGCAATAGTAATGCACTGTCCGGCTTGGTCTGCATCAGTGAGTCGGCTTGTACCAATAGCGTGTTGTAGCGGGTGTCGGGCATACAGGCTGCCAACAGCAGGAGGAGAATCGGCAAGTAATAGCTCTGTTTCATGCGCAAAACGGTGATTGTGTGTACAAAGATACGATTATATTCATTATCTTTGCCGATGTAGTAACCAAAAAGGAGACAGATTATGGGAAGTGAAGGCTGGCAAGACCGCTATGTGAATCCTTATACAGACTTTGGATTCAAGAAACTGTTTGGGACCGAGTTGAACAAGGAGTTGCTGATAAGCTTCTTGAACGCGATACTGCAAGGCGAACAGACGGTGAAGGATGTCACGTACCTGAATACGGAGCATTTGGGCACGTTGGAGATAGACCGCCGTGCCGTCTTCGACGTCTATTGCGAGAGCGAGACGGGTGAGAAGTTCTTGGTGGAGATGCAACGCGGCGAGCAGCAGTTCTTCAAGGACCGCAGTCTGTTCTATACCACTTTTCCCATACGCGAGCAGTCCGTCAAGGGGAAGGAGTGGAACTACGAGCTGAAGTCGGTTTATACGGTAGGCATCCTGAACTTTGTGTTCGATAAGGGGAACGACGATTATTTTCACCACGAAGTGAAGCTGGTGGATATGCGTACCAAGGAGGTGTTCTACGACAAGCTAACCCTGATTTATCTGGAAATGCCCAAGTTCAACAAGCCGGAGACTGAGCTGGACACCATGTTTGACAAATGGATGTTCGTGCTTCGCAATTTGGGTGGCCTGATGGAGCGTCCGGCTGCCTTGCAGGAACGTGTGTTCACTCGCCTGTTCGAGGCTGCTGAGATAGCCCGTTTCTCCCGCAAGGAGGTGCGTGAATACGAAGACAGTCTGAAAGCCTTTCGCGATTGGTACAGCGTAATGGAAACGACGCTGAATAAAGGTCGCGCCGAAGGACGTGCCGAAGGCATGAAAGCAGCCAATGAAGAGATTGCGCGTCAGATGCTGGCCGATGGAATGTCTGTCGATGTTATCTGCCGCTATACACACCTCACAGCGGAGGAGGTGCGGAGGCTGTAGAAAACCGTTCCGGAAATATCCACTTAGTGGATTATAAAGACGGGAAGGTGATTCTGTAGAAAAATGATATGCAAAAGATACGATTATATTCATTATCTTTGCCGATGTAGTAACCAAAAATGAGACAGATTATGGGAAGTGAAGGCTGGCAAGACCGCTATGTGAATCCTTATACAGACTTTGGATTCAAGAAACTGTTTGGGACCGAGTTGAACAAGGAGTTGCTGATAAGCTTCTTGAACGCGATACTGCAAGGCGAACAGACGGTGAAGGATGTCACGTACCTGAATACGGAGCATTTGGGCACGTTGGAGATAGACCGCCGTGCCGTCTTCGACGTCTATTGCGAGAGCGAGACGGGTGAGAAGTTCTTGGTGGAGATGCAACGCGGCGAGCAGCAGTTCTTCAAGGACCGCAGTCTGTTCTATACCACTTTTCCCATACGCGAGCAGTCCGTCAAGGGGAAGGAGTGGAACTACGAGCTGAAGTCGGTTTATACGGTAGGCATCCTGAACTTTGTGTTCGATAAGGGGAACGACGATTATTTTCACCACGAAGTGAAGCTGGTGGATATGCGTACCAAGGAGGTGTTCTACGACAAGCTAACCCTGATTTATCTGGAAATGCCCAAGTTCAACAAGCCGGAGACTGAGCTGGACACCATGTTTGACAAATGGATGTTCGTGCTTCGCAATTTGGGTGGCCTGATGGAGCGTCCGGCTGCCTTGCAGGAACGTGTGTTCACTCGCCTGTTCGAGGCTGCTGAGATAGCCCGTTTCTCCCGCAAGGAGGTGCGTGAATACGAAGACAGTCTGAAAGCCTTTCGCGATTGGTACAGCGTAATGGAAACGACGCTGAATAAAGGTCGCGCCGAAGGACGTGCCGAAGGCATGAAAGCAGCCAATGAAGAGATTGCGCGTCAGATGCTGGCCGATGGGGTGTCTGTCGATGTTATCTGCCGCTATACACACCTTACTGCGGAGGAGGTGCGGAGGCTGTAAAGAAGCTCCGTAACTCCTGTTTCTTCGATACTCTTCTTTTTCTCTGGCTGATAGCTAGAGTTCCTTTTTCTTGATAATAATCCTTGAACCATATTGTGTGGCGACGGCTTTCCGGAAGGCTAGGAATTGACTGTAGTCTTCTTTGGCATACCGGCCTTGCGGAATGTGGAGGCGGTGGAAGATGTGGATGCTTCCTGCCTCTGCGCGGACGATGGACTGAAATTCCCCAAAAGGAGTTTGCAGGTGGATGGTTTGTGGCAGAGATTCTACCGTGTAGTTGTCCGGCAGGAGGATGCTGATGGAGTCGGTGTCCGTATAGCCGTAGGATATATCAACATCCAGTTGACGGTGGTCGGTTTCGTCGGGGACGTTGAAGCCGCGGTGGAAAATGTTGCAGGGCAGGAAAAGGCGTTTCCCCGTCAGGGTGCCGTATTGGTCGGTGTCGGCTGTGTAGTCGATGCATAATTCGGGAATGTCTTGTTTGTGCTCGTCGTAGCGAACACTGCGGATGTCGGCTTGGGTCAGGGTGAGCGTGGAACGCAGTCGATCCTTCTGCTTGTTGGGAGCCAGACGGATGAGGCCGAGCCGGTCTTCGTATTGGAAGAGGCGCGAACGTTGTTCCACCTCGATGTGTGCCGAGGCATCCGCATTCAGGGTGATGAGAGCACGGTTCACTTGCGTGTTGAGTGTGTCCGGATAGGTGGGCAGACGGCAGAGGCGGCCCCCTTCGGGCGTAACGAGCAAGGCATCGTGTCCGGCGATGGAGTGGTGTACGTAGCCCAGCGGTAGTTTCGGGTTGGTACATTCCAGCCAAAGGGTGTCTTGCGGCAGGGGCACTTGCAGGATGACGTGATTGGCTTGGTTGGCACTGGCAAACCGGGGGAGGAAACGTGCGTTGTTGGTACTGATGACGGTGTAGTACGAACGTATGCCGAGGGCCGACAGCATGGCGCGGGTGTAGTTGGACAGACCTTTGCAGTCGCCGAACCCCGTGCGATATACCTCGGCGGCAGGAGCAGGTTGCAAGCCACCTATGCCCAGCTGTATGCTGACGTAGCGGGTGGTAGAGGCCAGATAGTCGTAAACGGCTGCCACCTTCTCGCGTTCGCTTCGGCAGTGAGCTGTCTTCTCCTTCAGCAGTTGTATCAACTCTGGTGGCAGCAGGTCACGACCTTCGAGCAGGCTGTATTGCCACAGGCCGAAGTTCTGCCAACTGTCCAGCTTTCCGGTGGTATTCTCATAGCTAAAGGTTTCGGGAACGAAGAATACACGTGGCAGCAAGTCGTATATAGGCGGACTGAAGGGCTCGTTGGTCAGGGCGGGCATATCTGCTATCTGCACGTGGATGCGCTTTCCGCCGTCGGCTATGGTCTCTTCCTTGACGTCGGGCTGCATATTGACCGCTTCGTAGCGGTACGCCATGCCGGGAGGCAGTTGCAGGCTGTAGGAAGCCTTTGCTACGGCTTGGTTGTAGCCGCTGTGAGGGATGAAGGAGGGAAAGCCGATGAGACCGTCGTCGTACTCCATTTCCCACTCGTAGGTGACGGTGAAGGGGTAGCGCGAGGGACTGTAATTGAAGTAATAGAAATAGTCGTCGCTAGCCATCTCGGTGGAGTATTCGCTGCTTTGCAGTTCATTCTTCTTGATTTTGCGGATGACGTTGCCATTGGCATCGCTGATGGTGCCGGCAAACTTGCGCAGGGTGCAGAAGTCGTTGCACGGACAGTAGAAGTTGGCATCGTCCTTTCCCTTTTCGCTGAAGACGGTGATGCTGAGTCTCTCCTTGCGCACGGCTTCGGTGGGCGAGGTGCATACAATGTCCGTTGCCGCTTCCTCTACCACGGAGTAGGCGTTGGGATAGCGGTTCACTTGGGCCTGCAAACAGCCGAGGCCGGACAGGAGCAGCATCAGTCCTGCTCCGAAGAGTCTTTTTGCCATCATGTTGTACGGTTTCTTGGGGTGTTCGTAAGACGGAGAGACTTATATCTTCTTCAGTACCATCACGGCCTTGTTGGCTTCGGTCAGCTTTTCCCAGAATTGTTTCAGTTCGGGGTAGTCGTCATTGGTGAACAGCAGTTTGTTCAGACTGTAGGAATATCGGATGCTGACCTTATTGCCTTGCTGGCTGACGTAGTACAGCCCCGTGATGCTCTTGTCCGAGGTGACGAGTCGGGTGCTTTGTGGCAGTTCGTCCACGGCGTAGCCTTCGGGCAGGGTGAGCATGACGTTGATGTTCACTTTCTCCAGATAGGGGAATTCGGCCGGTAGCTTCCGTTCGGCTTGCTTGAAGGGCGAATCGGTGGTATGCGCGAAGATGAGCGGATTGATGTAGAGCATGGCGTCGCCACTGTCGGACTTCTTGGTGAAGGTCAGGGTTTCCGTCACCGTGGGCGAGAAGCTGTGCAAGTCCTTGGTGCTGTAGCTCGTGATTTCGATGCCGTTGCTGTTGCAGATCCGGCGGATATAGTCCGTACTGTCTTCGGCAGCGCGGTATCCCTCCCGCAGGCTGGCGGCAAACTGTCCGTTGTAGCTGATGGTGCGTGTGCCCGTCACGGTGCCGTCGGGGGCAATGTCGGCATTGATGTTGGTGCGCAGGTTGTTGTTGCCCAGCTGTTGCAGGTTGAGCCACAGGCTACGGTTGCCGGGGATGACGACTCGTGCCCTGTCGGTCATCAGCACCGCGGGCAGTATGTCGATATAGCCATTCTCGGCCGAGGCATCCAGAAAGACCATGGTGCTGTCGGTATCGGCAATGCCCACAACGAAGGTGTTCAGTCGCTGTATGCTGGGGTGACTGTGGGGCAGCATGGGGCGGTCGCGGCGGCTCATCACTACCGGATAGGCTTCGATGCCCGCATCCTTCAGCATACTGATAAAGATGAAGTTGAGGTCGGCATTGTCTCCCGTGCCTTCCTTCAGTACCTGCTTCCCTTTATTGCCATAGAGGGCATACTTGCCGTTCCACTTGATGTGGCTTTTCAGCAGCCGGAAGAGTAGGCCTATTTTCTCCTCCGTGCTGCCCTGTCCGTTCAGGTTGAGGGCGGCGGTTTCTTCCTTCAGTGGATTGCTCATCTTCAGCAGTCCGCCAAACGAATCGTCGTCCAGCAGGCGTTGGTCGATGTTCTCCCAGCTTTGGGTGAAGCTCTTGTAGAGCAAGCCGGGTATCTCTATGCTTTGTAGTTCGAAGCCCACCTGTGTGCAATAGTTGTCCGTGCACCACACGTAGGGGTCGCCCTTCAGGGCAGGTAGTTTGTTCCCCTTGAAGATGTGGCGATTGCCGTTGCATTGCAGCACGCTGCCGCCGATGGTGAAGCTGATGTTCTCTGCCTCCTGCTTGGTTTCGAGGGGTTCGGTGCCGTGCATGGTGAGGTTGAACTTGAAGTATTCGGGGAACACGATGTCATATTCCGTGTAGAGGGTGGGAATGTCGTCTTGCGCCTTCCACTCGCGGATGTTGTAGTAGAAGTCGGACTGAACTTCGTACTCGTATTCGATGACGGTGCCCACCTTGACCTGCGGGATGGAGAATTTAATCTGTATGTAGTAGTCGTTCAGTCGCTCTTCGAATACCTGCTCCTTCTTCATCTTGGTGCGCACCACCTTCCCGTCCTCCAGGTTGTAGGAGTAGGCTTCCAGGCCACTGACGGTTTCACGCAGCAGGCGGTTGTTCTTCTGTTCGTAGTAGGTGATGCATACGTCGGCATACGCAGTGCCTTCGTCCTTCAGCACTTTTATCTTGTTCTTGTACTTGTAGGCCATGCGGAAGTCGTCCGTCCCCCAAAGGTACTCGGCGCTGAGCGTCTTGCACAGCACGACGGCTGCGGCCGAAGAATCGGGGGCATAGGTGGTCATACTCAGCTCCTCGTTGGTGGGCTTACCGAATTTCAGGTTGGGGACTAGCTCCGTGGTCTGGGCACACAAGCCAATGCAGGAGCAGAACAAAAAGAAGAATAAAACTACATTTTTCATACGATAGACTCTTGTTGGGTTTGAACTCTTGAGCTTTTTAAAAGTTCTTGAGTCTGGGGAAGGCGGTGATGCCTTTTTCCTTTGCGACTTCAAGAAAAATAAACGACTGCTCATTTTCGCAAATATAGTCGGCTTCGGTCAGAATACCAAACTATTGGATGCTTTTTTGTCAAAGAGTCTTGAAAAATGTTCGTTTCTGGCAACTATTTGTTCAGCTTCAGCATTTCTTCGATATACTCGCGCGTGTTGCTCAGGCGGGGAATCTTGTGCTGTCCGCCCAGCTTGCCTTTGTGGTCCAGCCAGTCGTGGAAGAGGTTGGGGCGGGCTACGATGACTTCCAGCGGTTGCAGGGCGAGGTCGTTCTGACGCTTGGCCTCGTAGTCGGAGTTCACTTCCTTCAGTGTGTCGTCCAGGATGCGGGCAAACTTGGCCAGGTCGTCGGGCATCTGGGCAAACTCTATCAGCCATTGGTGGCGGCACTTGGCGTGCTCGTCCATGAAGACGGGGGCGGCGGAGTAGTCGGCCACTTGTGCACCGGTGGCGGCGCAGGCTTTGGCCAGTCCTTTCTCGGCATTATCCACTATCAGCTCTTCGCCGAAGGCATTGATGAAGTGCTTGGTGCGACCCGTGATGACGAACTTGTGCGGATGTTTGTTCGTGAACTTCACCGTGTCGCCTATCATGTATCGCCACAGGCCGGCCGAGGTGGAGATGACCATGGCGTAGTTCTTGCCCACTTCCACGTCGGCCAGACAGCAGATGCGCGGGTTCTCCTTGCCGATGTCTTCCAGCGGGATGAATTCGTAGAAGATGCCGTAGTCAATCATCAGCAGCAGGGCGGGGTCGGCAGGGTCGGTCTGTGTGCCGAAGTAGCCTTCGCTGGCGTTGTAGGTCTCTACGTAGTGCATACGGCTGCTGCGTATCACCTCCTTGTACTGCTCGCGGTAGGGCGTGAAGGCTACGCCGCCGTGGAAGAATACTTCCAGATTGGGCCACACCTCGTCGAGGCTTTGCTTGCCCGTCTTTTCCAATATGTGCTTGATGAGCACCAGCATCCACGAGGGCACGCCGGACAGGCTGGTGACGTTGGCGTTCAGTGTGCTGTTGGCGATGGCTTCCATCTTGGGTTCGAAGTGTTCCATCAGGGCTATCTGTTTGCTCGGTACGCGGATGTAGTTTACCAACGGATGTATGTTCTCTATCAGGATGGCCGAGAGGTCGCCCACCAAGCTGTGGTTGGTGTTCAGGTTGGGGCTGTGGCTGCCGCCCAGTATCAGTCCTTTGCCCGAGAAGAAGCGGCTTTCGGGGTTTTGGTGGAAGTAGATGGCGGCGGCATCCTGTCCGCCGCGGTAGTGAGTGTCGTTCAGCGATTCGCGGCTCACGGGCAGGAACTTGCTCTTGTCGTTGGTGGTTCCCGACGACTTGGCGAACCAGCGGATTTCGCTGGGCCACAGCAGGTTCTGCTCTCCGGCACGCAGACGTTCCACGTAGGGCTTCACCTCTTCGTAGGTCTGTATGGGAAGGCGACGGCTGAATTCTTCGTATGAGTGTATGGAAGCATAATCATATTTCCGGCCCCATTCGGTGTTGGCCGCCTTGCGAAGCAGGCGCTGTAAGACGCGCTCTTGCAGTTCGCCGGCATGGTCTGCATATAGTTCTATTTCTTTGAAACGAGGGGCGAAATATATCTTATTCAGAAGTTTTGTAATATTCATCGTTCTTGTTGAAATATGATTTCGAGCTGCAAAAATAATCTTATTTATTGTCTTCTATCCATTTTTTCGGTTTTTTTTCTATCTTTACGTCCCGATAGACTAAAAGTAGCGTATTTTAAACTAACACGTCATGAGAATAGGTATTCTGACTTCAGGGGGAGACTGTCCCGGCATCAACGCGACCATTCGCGGTGTGTGTAAAACGGCCATCAATTATTACGGAATGGAGGTGGTAGGCATTCACAGCGGCTTCCAAGGGCTGCTGACGAAGGACGCGGAGACGATTACGGACAAGTCGTTGTCGGGTCTGCTCAACCAGGGAGGAACGATGCTGGGCACCTCGCGCGAGAAGCCTTTCAAGAAGGGGGGCATCGTCTCCGACACTGACAAGCCCGCGCTGATTGTGCGCAACATACAGGAACTGGGACTGGACTGCCTGGTGTGCATAGGCGGCAACGGCACGCAGAAGACGGCGGCCAGGCTGGCGGCCATGGGACTGAATATCGTGTCGGTGCCCAAGACGATTGACAACGACATCTGGGGGACGGACTTCTCCTTCGGGTTCGATTCGGCTGTCAGCATCGCCACCGATGCCATCGACCGTCTGCACTGCACGGCCAGCTCGCACAAGCGGGTGATGGTGATTGAGGTGATGGGCCACAAGGCCGGATGGATTGCCCTCTACTCGGGCATGGCGGGCGGCGGTGACGTCATCTTGGTGCCGGAGATTCCTTACAACATACACAACATTGGCGAGACCATACTCAACCGCCTCCGCAAGGGAAAGCCTTACTCCATCGTGGTGGTGGCCGAAGGCATACTGACCGACGGACGCAAGCGGGCGGGCGAGTACATCGCGCAGGAGATAGAGTACGAGACGGGCATCGAGACGCGCGAGACGGTGCTGGGCTACATACAGCGGGGCGGATCGCCCACACCCTTCGACCGCAACCTGTCCACCCGCATGGGCGGCCACGCCACCGAACTGATAGCCAACAAGCAGTTTGGCCGCATGATAACCCTGAAGGGCAACGAGATTTCCTCCGCGCCGCTGGAGGAGATTGCCGGCAAGCTGAAGCTGGTGACCGAAGACCACGACCTGGTGGTGCAAGGACGGCGCATGGGCATCTGCTTCGGATGAGGCTTGTCGGCGCTATATACGCCGCCTGACAGGCATATATTTCCCACACGTCAGCTATATATTTCCCTTGCGTGGCGCATATATCTCCCTCAACCGGGATGTATATGCGCCACGTGGGGGATTCTTTTTATGCTTGCTGCTTCGGGTAACGGATGCTGCGCCACACCAGGATGAGCAGGTTGGCAGCCGACCCTATGCCCAGTACCCAAAGGGGGATGGTCCACCAGCCGGTTCCTTTGCTTTGGCAGAGTAGGAGGGCGGCTAGCACGATGCCTGCGATGCTCCCTACGTATTCTCCGAGTTTGGGGGCTGTGTTTTGGGTGCGGGCCTGTTTGTTGATGTCGTGGACGCAGGCGTTGACGCACATTTTCCAAAAGTTCTTCATAATCGTCTTTATTAAGTTTCGGTAATGGTTGTACGATGCAAAGATAGCGGTCGGGCAGTGTTTCTCGGTTGTGCAATCTTGTGCAAATCGGCATCATTGCTTTGTCGTGATGCTTGTCAGGGTTATCTCTTCCACCAGCTTGCCTTTGGTTGTCTTTTCCAGGCTCTTCACTAGTCCTACTCCCGGTGCATACCATTCCGTTATGAGGCTCGTGTCGGACACGAACGATACTTTGAGTGTTGCCTTGTAGGACACCCGCAGGCAGCGGAACTCACCGGCCGGTGTGCGGATGGTTTCGTAACCCTCATACTTGCCTTCGCTGAGTTTGGTGGTAAACTTCATGGAGCCTACCTTATAGACCAGCGTGCAGTCGGAGAAAGTTTCCCCTTCCTTGGCGTCTTCCTTCAAGGGGATGACGATGCTGCCTTGGAAGGAGAGGCCTTTGCTCTTCGCCTCTTTCATGTCGTTGGCTGTGGCTTCCGTTGTTTGTACGAATAGCTGTTCCATCGTCTCTTCGGACATCTCGATGAGGTTCGTTGTGCCTTTGCCGTCGTATTCGAATCGGACAAACTCCAGCGTGTCGGTTGCAGAGGCGGCGGCACCCAGCATACGGTTTCTCTGTTCCACCGTCAGTATGCCGTCCCGCATTTCCGCTTTGGTGATGTAGGACACTTGGGAGAGCGTTTTCTTGCTTTTCGGTTGGTAGCGACTGTAGTTGAGCTGTGTGCCCGGCTGCGTGGCGCAGTATTGGGCTTGGGCCATGCCTGTTGTCAGCAGCAGGGCGGTGATGAAGAATGCTAATCTTTTCATTTCTCGTTTGTTTTTTTATAGGTAAGTCATGCAGGCTGCTTCTGCCTGCTAAAGTAATGTTTTCTTTTGATATTTCCGCCTATTGTCGGCCCGGTTCAGGACAAGTGGGACGATAATAAGGCGGAAATATCGGGGTTGGAGAGAATTCTTCTGTAACGGCCTCCTTATGGGAAGACTTCAACAGAGGCGGTTTCGTTCACCAAGGTGTCGTTCGCGTACGTTTCCGTGATGGGTTCGTCGGTATACGTGTGCGAGGTTGACAACTCTTCCAGCTGCGGGAAGCCCGGATAGTCGGAAGTACAGGATGCGATGCAGATGCATACGCTCAGTTCGCAGAGTGCAAGTAACTTTTTCATAATGGTATGGTTTTAAAAGTTGGATTTATTGTTTTCTGATGCAAAGGTAGGCGGCAACCCCTTGGCGGCGGTTGTACAAAACTGTACATTGGAGATTTGCACATTGTACATTGCTGTGCTCGATTGTGCAAGATTGTACATGGAAGGGGCAATGATGATAATCATGCGGGTCAACAAGTATATCATTCCCTAATTTATTTCCTAAAGTTTCATGGAATTGCAAATATTCGTATTTTTGTCGTATGAAAAATCTACTGTACATATCATTGTGCTTCATTTTACTTGCCTTCTCAGCTTGTAAGGAACAAAAGTATCCGCATTCTCTGCTTGTGGCAGATAGCTTGTCCTACATCTGTCCGGATAGTGTGATGTGGATGCTGAATGGCTTGAAAGGAGTAATGCAGAAGGAGCCCGAAGCCACTCAGAAATATTATCAGCTTCTTTGCTTGAAGGCTAAGGACAAGAGCTATATCCGTCATACTTCCGACAGCTTGATTTTGTCTCTTTTACGCTATTATGAAGAGAAGGGGGATGGGCAATTACTTCCGGAGGTTTATTATTTTGCGGGACGAGTGTATGCAAATTTAAATGACACGCCGAAAGCACTGGAGTATTACAATAAAGCATTGTATATTCTGAATGATGATGAGGACTTAAGATTACGAGAACTTATATATACGCAAGTAGGCCATATATATATCAGACAGGATCTTTTCCATTTGGCAAAAGAAATGTTACTAAAGGCTTATGATTGTGCTTTGTTGAGGAAGGACTCCTCGGTTCTTGTGTATGATATGCTGAGTGTGGGTGATGCTTATGGACTTTTGAATGCTATGGACAGTGCCTTGTATTATTATCAGCAGTCATTCGATTTGTCGCAGGCGATGCAAGATAGTTTTTTTATTGAACTGTCTAGAAGTCAATTGATAGGCTACTATACCGATGTCGATAGATATGATTTGGCTTATGACCTTCTGCGCTCTTCTTCATCAAATGTGGAAATCTTCGATAAAAGTGCTACATATAGTATTTTAGCTCATTTTTATTCTCAAACGGGAAGGATAGATTCTGCGGCCTATTATTATACCCGATTGCTGGATGATGGAACCATCTACGCCCGTACTGATGCCTATTGGAATCTTTCGGAAATAGCACTGAACCGTGGCGAGGTGCAGAAGGCAAGAGCTTACTTGGAACATTATCGGGAGGACAACGATTCGGTGAATGCGCTGAATGAGGCAGAGTCTGTGCTTCGTGTGCAGGCACTTTATGACTATTCGTTGCGCGAGCGCGACAACATGAGGCTGGAGGTAGCGAACAGTGAAAAAGACTTTTGGTTGCTGTGTGCTTCGTCTCTGCTGCTGCTTGCGGTCTTGGTGTTTGCCTTCTACTTCTACTACAATCGTCGGATGCAACGTCTGCAACGCGACAAGATACGTCAGTTGCAGGACGAACAACGCCTGCTGACTCCCGACTTCCTGACTGAGAACAAGAAGGCAGAGGAGAAGCTGGAGGAACAGCTGAACACTGCCCGCACATCGGGAGCCGAGCAGGACGAGTTGCAGTTGCGTCGGCAGGAACTTTACTATTTGCGGAAACGTGCAGAAGTGGAACTGGAACGGCGGGAGGAGGCCCGGAGGCAACTGTATGCAACGGGCATATATGCTTACTTCAAACAATTGTGCAGCAGCAACGACGTGCCCAACGTGCCCGAAGAGAAGTGGAACGAACTGCAACGCACCGTCAACGCCCTGTATCAGAACATGACGGAGCGTTTGCTGCAAATCCGCAAACTCAGTCCGTACGAACTACGCATCTGCCTGCTCATCAAGATAGGAGTGTCGCCCGTCAAGATGGGAGAGATGACGCATCATTCACCGGAAAGCATCTCCGCCACTCGTCGGCGTATGTATCAGAAGTTCTTCGACGAGAAAGGCTCACCGCAGCAGTGGGACGAGTTTATCGACTTGCTGTAAGCAGTGGGGAGACTTATCCGGAAACCCCTTTTGGAATATCCCTCAGATGCAGATGCTTGCTCCTTCAGAAAATGGCATGGAGCGATACCGATATATCTATTCGGTTCACCTTGATGCGATTCCAGTCGCTCAGTTCGATGTTCTGTTTCTTTCCATTGGCCTTTTCCTTCAGCGACGAGGTTCGGCCTCCCACGAAGGAGAAGGAGAGCCCTAGGCTGAGGGTGTCCTTCAGCCTGTAATAGCCGGACAAGTCGGTGTTGGCGGCAAGGAAGCCCTTGGTACGCTCGCGTTCGGTGCTACCGGCCAGACTTTCGCTCTGATAGTACATATATCCTATGCCGAAGACATACTCCAGGCTTAGGCGGTCAGTCAGTCGGCGGCGGTCGCCCAGCTGTGGAGCGAGGTAGAAGAGGAATACGTCTTCGGCCACGGCGGTTGCTCCGTCCGATAGGTAGTTGGCCGAGGCAATGAATTCGTTGCACTTCAGGCCCACTAAGCCAAAATCTTTGAAGTCGTAGTAAGCACGGATGTCGGCGGAGAGGCCGTGCTTGTACTCCTGACGGTGGTTTACGCCGTAGGCCGAAAGGTTGGAAGGACTGATAAGAATGCCGCTGCCGGCATAGACTGCGAGCGAGAAGCGGCCTTCGGAAGCGGTTTGTGCAGAAGCAGCGGCCATGGCCGTCAGCATGAATGCGATGGATAGGGTGATGAACTTCTTCATAACGAAATAGAATGTTTATGGGTTGTTGATGTGACAAAGGTAGGCGGCAACCCCTTGTCGGTGGTTGTACAAAACTGTACATTCCGGAGATTTGCCATTGTTCATTGCTGTGCCCGATTGTGCAAGATTGTGCACAATACCCTTAATTTAACGGAAAACAAGCTGTTGCAATAAGGGGAATATTCGTATCTTTGCCCTCATGAAAAGAATTTTGTATCTGCTGATATGCCTTCTGCTGGGAACGTTCTGTGCCTGCGAGGGCGACAAATATCCCCGTGCGCTGCTGGTGGCGGACAGCCTGTCATACGCCAGTGCCGATAGTGTGCTCGTCCTGCTGAAGGAGATGGAAGGCACCATGCACGATAAACCGGAATCCGTCAGGAAGTTCTACCAACTGGTGCGCATGAAGGCGGAGGCGAAAGCCCATATCCTTCCGGCGGATGACAGTCTGCTGACGGAACTTGTGCGCTACTACGAAGACGAGGGGAACGACCGTGTGCTGGCCGAAGCCTATCTGCTGGCCGGGCGCGTGTACGTCGCCCGTAACGATTCGCTCCGGGCGTTGCAGTGTTTCGACAAGGCGCTCGATGCCCTGGTGCTGAGCAAGGACGAAGCATGGGGCAAGGTGGAGAACCGAGGCAATAGAGACCGGAATTTCCTGTGGGAAGACTTGTGGATGGCAGGCAAAAAGGCGTATATGGATAAGTATAAGCGCGAGATGGCGCAGGCAGACACCGTGTCGGCCATATACAGCCTGATGAATGCCAGCTTCTTCTGTCGGATAGTGGACAAACGCGATACGGCCCTGATGTACAACTACAGGGCACAGGATTTGGCCGATTGTGCGGAGAAAGATTACTTGTGGGACAAGGCTTGGGCACAGGCCAATCAGGTATATATGCAGAACAGACGGCAGGAGTCTTACCAAGTGCTTGAATATACGTACATCCTTCAGCATCTCATCGATTTGGTCCTGCTGTTTGCGGCAGTGGTGTTCTTCATCTGTTTCTACGTCAACGTCCGCAAGCGGCATCGGATGCAGCAAGAGAAGCTGAGTCAGTTGCAGGAAGAACTGCGGCTCAAGTCACCCGACTTCATGGCCAAAAGCGAGCTGGAGCAGCAGGCACTGGAGAAGCGGATGCAGGAAACGGATGCCGCAGGCAGTGCGCAGAAGAACGAACTGCAACTGCGTCGGCAGGAGTTGGTGTATCTACAAAAGCGTGCCGCCGTAGAGCTGGAACGCCGCAAGGAGGCACGGCAGCAACTGCACGAGACCGATATTTACATTTACTTTATGGACGTGTGCAACGGCAAGTCACAGGGCAGCGCAGTGCCCGAAGAGAAGTGGAGCGAACTGCAACGCACCGTCAACGCCCTGTATCAGAACATGACCGAACGCCTGCTGCAAATCCGCAAGTTCAGTCTGTACGAACTGCGCATCTGCCTGCTCATCAAGATAGGGGTGTCGCCCATCAAGATGGCCGAACTTACCAACCACTCAGCCGAAGCCATTTCTTCTGTCCGTCGGCGTATGTATCAGAAGTTTTTCGACGAGAAAGGAACACCGCAACAGTGGGACGAGTTTATCGACTTGCTGTAAAGGAAGGGGTTTAAT
>JAUNJD010000041.1 GCA_030523205.1 Bacteroides sp. | reverse complement strand
GGAATCATCCGTATTGATTATAGGAATCATCCGTATTGATTCTATGCTCAGGTCCGTACTCATCCCGGCTCATCCCGGCCCTCACCCCTGCAAGGTATGCGACCGATCGGTTTTCCCTTTATTAAAGTCGGTCATTCCCCTCGTTTTATGTCTTAAACTCCTTATCTTTGTCCCCGTAAACATCCGCTTGTTCCAAACAGGAAAAGCATTAGCTCAAAAACTCAAAAGATAATTTATCTCATGGTAGCCAAGAAGAAAGAAACCTATTCCCAAGCCATCGAACGCTTGGAGAAGATTGTCCGCCAAATAGATGGCAACGAGTTGGAAATAGACGAGCTGGCCGAAAAGATTAAGGAGGCCAACGAAATCATCGCCTTCTGCACCGACAAGCTGACCAAGGCCGACAAGGAAGTGGAGAAACTCCTGTCGGACAAGGACGACGCGGAGGCTGCTGATTGAAAATGAACGTGTCATTTGTGAAAAATGAATATTTTTTAGGTATGGACGCTCCTTTTTGTAGGGAAAATACTAATTTTGCTAGAATTTTGTATTGTAGAAGCTTATAGTATAGAAAGAAGTGAACGACTTATCTGATTTTGACATTCTTTTTAAAGAGTATTACATTCCGCTCAGTTCATTTGCGCATTCACTTATCGACGATTGGGAGGCCAGTCGCGATATAGTGAGCGATGCGTTTGAACATGTGTGGAAGAATTTTGCGAAATTGGAGAAGTCCACGGTGAAGTCCTATTTGTTTCTCTATGTGAAGAATCGTTCCATTGATTACTTAAGGCATCAAGACATAAGACATAACTATGCGGAATTGTTCCTGAAATTGGAAGCAAACTATGCCGAAATAAACTTCGACGAACAAGACGAAAGGATATTGAAGATAAAAAAGGCAATCGAATGCCTGCCACCACAAACACGGCATGTGCTCGAAGAATGCTATCTGCGCGAAAAGAAATATAAGGAAGTTGCCGCCGAAATGGGGTTCAGCATAGGGGCAGTGCAGAAGCATATCGTCAAAGCCCTGAGGATTATCAGGGAAAAAATAGCTAAAGAAAAATAAAAAACAGCCCGGGTGGTTTAAAAATGGATTCTGAAACGTATTATAAATAGGTAAATGTAACATATAGTATTATGGATGATTGTGATAACCAAGATAAAAATCTGGATGACGTGCTGAGGCTGATGGAGAAATCCGGTCAGAATGACGAAAAGCCTTGGGAAGCATTGGACGATGCCGACAATCAGAAACTATGCCGCGACTTGATGGACGTGAGGTTTGCCATGCACGAACGTTTGGCAGCCGAGCGCCTGGACGTAAATGCTGAGTTGAAGCGTTTTAAGGAAAAGCAGAACAGGAAAGGATACATCAGGATGCTCTGCGTGTGGAGCGCTTCCGTGGCTGCCATCATGATAGGTGTCTTCTTGGTTTTCGACCATTTGTACGACGTGCCCGTTGTCCCCAAGGAAGTGACGGTGTTTGCGGCCGACACCACCTCGCAACAAGTGGTGCTGGCCATGAACGACGGCAATCGGGTGGTGCTGGAAGATGACAATCATCCCGAAAAACAGAATCAAGTGCTCGAAACACCTCATTTGCTGGACTATACGACGCAGAACCCCGAGGTTGCGACCATTACGCGCAAGATGTTGCAGACGCACACCATCACGATACCGCGTGGCAAGACATTCAAGCTGGTGTTGGCCGATGGGACCGAGGTGTGGCTCAATGCCAACAGCAAACTGATATATCCCACGGAATTCATCGAAAAGGAGCGTTCCGTGTTTCTGGAAGGTGAAGCCTATTTCAAGGTGACTAAGAATGCCAAACCTTTCATTGTGAAGACCAACTACGTGCAGACCCGTGTGCTGGGCACCGAATTCAATGTGCGCAGCTATCAGGCCGATGACGTGCACGTCACGTTGGTCAGCGGAAAAGTGCGTGTAAGCAATGCCGACAACACCTGCACGGTCAACCTGAACCCGGGAAAAGACGCCATCCTCCGGGACGATGGCCGGTTTGATACCGAAGACGTTGACAGCGACAAATATACCTATTGGAAAGACGGCTACTTCTACTTCGACCAACTACCTTTGGTGGAAATCATGCAGTCGGTCGGCAGTTGGTACAACGTCAATGTCGTATTCCGCAACAAAGAAGCCATGCGCTACCGTATGCACTTCATGTCCAGCCGCGACGGCGACATCTCGGAGACCATCCGACTGATGAACCGCCTGAAGAAAGTTACGTTAACGCTTCATGAAGGAACGTTGTACGTTGACTAAATGTGTATAATGGACGTATAAATATGCCGCAAAGTGGGCGTTTGGAAAAAAAATCTTCAAAACTGAAAAAAAATACTCGATATCGGTAACATAAAAGTCGGCTCATACGCATTAATAATATAAATAAACTTCATGTATATTATTAAAATTAAACGTATGAGAGTTGAAAGACACTTATTGTTGCTATTGTTCTTCTTGCTTCCGGCCATTTGTGCCCATGCACAAATCAAGGGAGAAAAGAAGATTACAGTTGAATTCAGGAATGAACAGCTGTCTTCTGTTTTTAAGCAATTGGGGAAACTTTCCGGGTACAAGATTCTCTTTGTGTTGGATGACGTAAAGTCATATACCTACACGGGTGCGATAAAAGAGAAAAACATACGGGAAGCCCTTGACATGGTGATTGCCGACAAGAACCTGGAGTACAGCGTAGAGAATGAGTTCATCACGATTGCTCCGAAGGGACCTTCCAGGCAAGCGCGGGTATTCAACGTGAAAGGCGTGGTCCTCTCGGCTGATGACGGATTGCCCCTGATTGGGGCTACCGTGCTGGTGCAGGGCACTTCGACGGGAGTGCTGACCGATGTCGATGGCAATTTCCTGATTGAGAATGTGTCTAGCCGTTCCAAGCTGGAGATTTCCTACGTCGGTATGTTGCCTCAGACGTTGTCTCCTGCCCCCTCGATGACAGTGGTGCTGAAGTCGGACGTGCAGACACTTTCGGAAGTCGTGGTCACCGGTATGCAGAAGATGGACAAGAGACTCTTCACGGGAGCCACTACCAAGATTTCTGCCGCCGATGCCAAGTTGGACGGTCTGGCCGACGTCAGCCGTGCGTTGGAAGGACGTGCGGCCGGTGTGTCGGTGCAGAACGTTTCCGGTACATTCGGTACGGCACCCAAGATTCGGGTCAGGGGCGCCACTTCCATCTATGGCAGTTCCAAGCCCTTGTGGGTGGTGGATGGCGTCATTATGGAGGACGTGATAGAGGTAGGAGCCGATGAATTGTCGTCCGGCGATGCCGAGACCTTGATAAGTTCTGCCATCGCAGGCCTGAATGCGGACGATATAGAAAATTTCCAGATACTGAAAGACGGTTCGGCCACTTCTATTTATGGTGCGCGTGCCATGGCCGGTGTGATTGTTGTCACCACCAAGAAGGGCAAGTCCGGTACCAATAAAATCAGCTACACGGGCGAATTCTCCATGCGCCTGAAACCCAATTACCGCAACTTCAACATCATGAACTCTCAGGAGCAGATGGGAGTTTATAAAGACTTGGAGGCTGCCGGTTATCTGAACTTCTCGGATGCCTATCGCGCTTCGCAAAGCGGTGTGTATGGCAAGATGTATCACCTTATCAATCAGTATAATGAGACCAATGGTACATTTGGCTTGATTAATACCCCCGAGAGTAGGGCGAAGTATCTGCAACAGGCCGAGTATAACAATACAGACTGGTTTGACTTATTGTTTAGCAACAGCATCTCGCAGAACCATGCGATAAGTATGTCGACGGGTACGGACAAGGCTTCTTATTACACCTCTTTGAGTGTGATGAACGACCCGGGCTGGACAAAGCGCAGCAAGGTATCTCGTTATACGGCGAACATCAACGCCTTGTACAACATCTACAAAAATCTCTCTTTGAACCTGATAGGCAACGCCTCTTACCGCAAGCAGGAAGCCCCGGGCACACTTGGTTCGCAGTCGGACCCCGTCAGCGGTGAGGTGAAGCGCGATTTTGACATCAATCCCTACTCGTATGCCTTGAACACCTCGCGCACGCTCGACCCTAATGAATACTATGTGCGCAATTATGCCCCCTTCAACATCTTTCACGAGTTGGACAATAACTACATGGACCTGCACGTGATAGACCTGAAGTTTCAGGGAGAGCTGAAATGGAAACCTATAAATAAGGTGGAAATCTCTGCCTTGGGTGCCTACAAGTATTCAACGACGACCCAAAGCCACTATGTGAAGGATTATTCCAATCAGGCCTGGGCATATCGGGCCATGGACGACGCCACCATGCAGCAGGCCAATCCTTGGCTTTATACCGACCCCGACAAGGTGAACACATTGCCCGAATCGGTATTGCCGGTAGGCGGTTTCTATCGGGAGACGAAGTATTCGATGACCAGCTACGATTTCCGTGGCACGGTGAGCTACAACGACGTGTTCGACGACAAGCATATCGTGAACTTCTTTGCCGGTATGGAACTGAATGCCACCGACCGTCGCCGCACGTGGTTCAACGGCGTCGGCGTGCAGTACGAGATGGGGATGCTCTCCTCCTACGATTACCTCTACTTCAAGCAGGGAAACGAGGAAAACAGCGCCTATATGACCATTGACGAGACGAGCTCGCGCGAAGTGGCATTCTTTGCCACAGCCACGTATTCGTGGAAAGGAAAATATACGTTGAACGGAACATTGCGGTACGAGGGTTCCAATAAGTTGGGAAAAAGCCGTTCCGCCCGTTGGCTGCCCACTTGGAACATCTCTGCGGCTTGGAATGCGCACGAAGAAAGCTGGTTTGAAACCCTCCGTCCGGTGCTTTCCAACGCAACGGTGAAGGCCTCCTATTCGTTGACTGCCGACCGTGGCCCGGCCGACGTCAGCAATTCTTTGGCCATCATCAACAGTTACAACCCTTGGCGGCTGAATGCCAATGTCACCGAATCGGGCTTAATCATCTCGGAAGACCAAAACAAAGATTTGACCTACGAGAAGAAGCATGAGCTGAACCTGGGAATTGAATTAGGCTTCCTGGACAATCGCATCAACTTTGCCATGGACTGGTATAAGCGCAGTAACTACGACTTGATAGGCATTGCCAATACCACCGGTACGTATGGCTCCATAGCCCGCTATGCCAATGTGGCCAGTATGAAGTCGCATGGCATAGAGTTTTCATTGTCCACACGCAACATCGATACGCGCTCGTTCAAGTGGAGTACAGATTTCATCTTCTCGAAGACGAAGAACGAAGTGACGGACTTGATGTCCAATGCAACAGTGATGGACTTGATTTCCGGCAATGGCTTTGCCATGCAAGGATACCCTGTGCGTAGTCTCTTTTCGATAGACTTCAGGGGACTGAACGGGCAAGGTATCCCGACCTTCATCAACGAAGAAGGGATGCTTGTCACCAGCGACATCAACTTTCAGGAGAGAGACAAGAAGTCGCATTTGATTTATGAGGGGACTACCGACCCGACGATTACCGGTAGCTTGGGCAATGTGTTCAGCTACAAGAACTTTAAGCTGAATGTATTCCTTACCTATTCGTTTGGCAATGTCATCCGTCTGGATCCTGTGTTCAGTAATCAATATACCGACTTGGATGCTACTCCGAAGGAATTCAAGAACCGCTGGATGGTGCCGGGCGACGAGAAATATACCACGATTCCTGCCATAGCCGATGTGCAGGCCAATACAAACGATTCCTACCTGAGCCGTGCCTACAATGCCTATAATTATTCGACGGAGCGGATTGCCAAAGGAGACTTCATTCGTATGAAAGAAATCTCCCTGTCTTATGATTTTCCCAAGAAATGGATTGAACCGATGAAGTTGTCCAACCTTTCGCTGAAGATTCAAGCTACAAACTTGTTCTTGCTTTATGCAGACAGCAAACTGAACGGACAGGACCCTGAGTTCTTTAACACTGGTGGTGTGGCGGTCCCTATGCCTAAACAGTTTACATTGACATTAAGATTAGGACTTTAATAAAAAGAATGGTTATGAAAAGATATATAGCTTCACTTGTCTCTCTTTTGATAGTCGCTACATCGTGCAGCGATTTCCTGGATACGGTGCCCGATAACCGTACGGAGGTTAATTCGGCGGATAAGGTGGCCGCTCTGCTGGTCTCTGCTTATCCTACGTCGGCTCCGTTGCTGATAGGAGAGATGTCTTCGGACAATGTGATGGATAATGGCGGCCAGTATGACGCCTTGTTGTTGCAGGAGCAACTTTATTTGTGGGAAGACCCGACAGAAGTCGGCACCGACGGAGTATATGGCGTATGGGAAGCTTGTTATAGTGCGGCTGCTTCGGCCAACAAGGCGTTGGAGAGCATCGTCGAACTGGGGTCTCCCTCTACGCTGGACCCGCAGAAGGGCGAGGCATTGCTTTGCAGGGCCTATGCGCACTTCTTGCTGGCTACCACCTTCTGTATGCCTTACAATCCCGAAACGGCAACCCAGCATTTGGGAATCCCTTATGTGAAGGAGAGCGGTACGACGATTCAGTCTCCCACAGAACGGGGTACACTGCAAGAGGTATATGAACAGATAGCCGCCGACATCGAAGAAGGATTGCCCTTAATAAAAGACAATGTCTATTCTGTTCCTCGCTACCACTTCAACAAGAAGGCGGCCAATGCCTTTGCCGCCCGTTTCTACCTGTACTATCAGCAGTGGGATAAGGTGATAGAATATGCTACCGTGGCGGTCGGCAATGTCCCGTCCAATACGCTCCGTCATTGGGAGGAGGATTTCGGTGGCTTGTCGCAAGTGTCGGATGTGGCCACGCAGTACACTTCGGAGAAGGTGTCTGCCAATCTGTTGATACAATCTCTGTACTCGTCGATAGGCTATGTGCTCGGTCCTTATGACATCTATAAGCGGTATGGTCACGGTCAGCCCATCTATCAGAATGAGACGATTGCCTCGTCCGGTCCTTGGACGGAGAGGGGAGGATTGGTCATCTCCAATCTTGTGTTGAGTAATCAGCAAAAGAATCCATTCCCTAAGTTTGTGACGTACTTTGAGTATATAGATAAAACGAGCGGAATAGGTTACAATCATGCGGTATCGGTGGCATTCTCGGTCGATGAAGCGTTGTTGGCTCGCGCGGAGGCCTATGTGTTATGTGACGAACACGATTACACCAGTGCATTGAGGGATATAAACGACTGGATAGTCTATCATAGCACCCGCAGCTCGGATACAGGCTCCGACTTGACTTTGTCCGATGTCAATACCTTCTATAATCAATTGGCATATCAGCCGGTTACGCTGAACGATGATTCTGAACGTTCGGTAAAGAAAACGTTGAACCCCGAAGGATTCACCGTGAACGAAGGTACGGAAGAGAACCTTATACAGCTGATTTTGCAGTTGCGCAGATTGGAGACTTTGCAGGAAGGACTCCGTTGGCAAGACTTGAAACGATATGGCATTGAGTTTTCGCACAATCGGGCCGGTGAACTGGCGGATGTACTTACGAAGGACGATCCTCGTCGGGCCATACAGTTGCCCCCCGATGTCATCAATGCAGGTATGGAACCTAATCCGAGAAACTAAAAAAGAAGGAGGATTTATAATATGATAATGAAACAGTTGAAATACATGCTTTTGTTCTCCCTCCTGTTGTGGGGAACCACTTCGTGCAGCGATGACAGCCTGGATGACAACAGCATCTTCGATACGGAAGCGGTCGAAAGGAATGAATTTGATACATGGTTGCTGAATAATTATGTGTACCCCTATAACATCGACTTTAAATATCGTATGGAGTATAAGGAGTCGGATACGAGTTATAATCTGGTGCCGGCAGATTTCGACAAGTCTGTCGCTATGGCCAAACTGGTGAAATATTTGTGGATTGATTCTTATGTAGAGGTAATGGGCAATCAACGTTCCTTTATATGTACGTATGGTCCCAAGATGATTCATCTGATAGGTTCTCCGGCCTATGATGAAGGGCAAATCAAGCTGGGTACAGCCGAAGGCGGACTGAAGGTGACCCTCTACAACGTCAATGCCTTGGACGCTGACGTGGTGGATGTGGCAATGCTGAATCGGTGGTATTTCAGAACGATGCATCACGAGTTTGCGCATATCCTGCATCAGACCATTGAGTTCCAGCAAGAATTCTATGAAATATCTTCGGGACAATACACGGGGTCCGGCTGGGTGAACATCTCTGACGAGACGGCTTTGGCCAGAGGTTTTATCACAGCGTATGGCAGCAACGAGGTGCATGAAGACTTTGCCGAAATGGTGTCCAACTATGTGACGCACGATGCCGATTGGTGGAGTGAACAAATGTCGATAGCCGGTAGCGGGGCTACGTATATCGAGCAGAAGTTGGAACTGGTAAAGGAATATATGACCGATTCGTGGGAGATAGATCTGGATAGCCTGCGCGACATCGTGCAACGCCGTTCGGAGCAAGTGATATATCTGGATTTGAAAAACTTAAATGATTGAAGACATGATGAAGAAGTTTTTTAGTATCTATACATTGTTGGCATTGCTGACGCTGGGTGCTTGTACGTCTGAAGTGGACGACGTGTTTGACAAATCGGCATCGCAGCGCATAGAAGATGCCATCGCCAATGACTTGTCTGTCCTTAGAGGAGCCTCTAATGGTTGGGTGATGGAATACTATCCGTCTTCTACCCTTACTTATGGTGGTTATACGATGTTGGTACGCTTTGGCACAGATGGTGAAGCGCAAGTGGCGTGTGACCTCTTTTCGAAAGATTTGGTTGCCACGAGTGTATATGAAGTGAAACAGAGCATGGGACCGATGCTTACATTCGATTCATATAATGAGATATTCCATTTCTTCTCGGAACCGGCCAATGAACTTGGAATAGGTGACCGGGGATATGGTATGGAAGGTGACTACGAGTTCCTTATCATGGAATGCAGCGAGGAGCAGGTCGTACTGCGAGGACAGAAAACCGGAAATAAGATTGTGATGAAACCGGTGCCGACCGGCCTAACATGGACTGAATATCTGGGTTCTGTGAAAAGTGTGACGAGCGAGGCTTATCCGGCTGCTTATGATGTTCTCGTCAATGACGTGTTGCAATATTCAGTGGTGCAGAAGTATCGTAAGTTCATATTGGTGAACAGTGATGGCAGCCAATTGGCTCTTCCGTTCGTATATACTACGACCGGAATCAAATTCTACGAGCCTTTATCTGTGGGAACACAGACGATACAAACCATGGAATGGGATGCAAGCCAAATGGCTTATGTCAGTGGAAATGTCGTCATAAAAGCGCAGGAATTGCCTACCGGTTATCACAGATATGAAGAATTTGTTGGCGATTATGTCTTTGTCTATGGCAATGGCAACAGCATGACGAGCGTGGCGTTAAGGGAAGAATTGTTTAATGAAAGCTTCATTATGGAAGGTTTCCCATTAGACATTCGTGTGCTGTATAAGGCGGATACTGGAATGATAGGACTTGAAAGTCAGCAACTTTCTGACAACATTTATCTCTGTGCTTGGAGCTTGGCCGATGGCGGCTATCTGACGGCCGGTGAAGGTGTCGGTATGGAAGGCTCTATGTATGAGGAAGATGGTAGCTATGTTGTCTATTTTGGTGATAATGGTGTATGGGGTAGGGATACTGATTCCTTCATTGCTTACGATTATTCTTCGGGAGGCAGTGCCTTCCAGATTCCTTATGTAATAGGTATGGTAAAAATTGTAAATGAATGATTATGAAGAAACTATCTATCTGTATTTTGGTAGCTGCATGGAGCCTGATTCTAGGCTCATGCGGCGACGATGAAACATATATGGCTGAAAAGACATTGGATATAGCGGAATCAACGGTTGACTTTTGGGCAGTAGGAGGTGAAGGAGTGATTACGCTGAATAATGTCAATGACAATGTAACAGCCGAGTCGAGTGCCGGATGGTGTACGATTGTAGGTGTGTCGGCAGGGAAAATATCTTATACTGTCTCTCAGAACACTACCATGGAGACACGGACGGCCACTATCTATATTACTGCATCGGATGCCACAGGACAAGTGTCCGTCACGCAGGCCGGTTTTTTCGTTGATTATGAGTTGGAGACTTTTTATGCTTATGCAGACAATGCTGCTTTCAACTGCGACATTAAGTTTACGGGAGACATTGACATAACAGCCGATGTTGATGCGGATGCCGCAGATTGGTTAAGCTGTGAGAAGGTGACAGGCGGGTATGTTGTCTCGGCGGGAACCAATACTACCGGAGAAGCCCGGTTGGGAAAGGTGAGCATTCAGGCCGGTGAGATGAAGAAGGTGTACAGCTTCCTGCAATATGCCGCTACCGATTTCTGTCGGGAATGGAATGCCTCATATACTACGGCTACCGGTGAGGCCGGCTCCGGTGTATGGAGCATAGCAAGTACAGAAACCGAAGGCATATTCTCTATGGTCATGCAAGGCGAAGAGTACAATGCTTTTCAGGCATACTATCAAGATGGTGCTGTCAAGATTCCGGGTTATCAATACTTGGGACAGCAACAAGGTTATCCCTTGTATTTGGGCATTCTGTCCGCATCGGGCTATCCGGCGATTTCGGCCGATGTCACCTATCAGCTGAAACCTTGCTTGTTGGCAGATGGAAATTGGGGATTGGCTTTTGTGGATGATGGCAGTTACTCAGAGGCAATTTCCGCCTTAGCCGTGTGGGCCGTTAGCGATGGTACGGTGGCGGGATATTGGGAGTATTACAACGATGTCATATTATCCCAATAATTAAGAAGAATTTATATTATTAATCACTAAAACTATAAGACAATGAAAACGATTAACTTCTCATTTTTGTTGGCGATGCTTTTCGTATTGCCTTTCGTATGTGTATCCTGTTCGGATGATGAGGCCCCGCTTCCTACAATAGCTTTGACTGCCGGCGAAACAACGGAAACATCCATCTCCTTTACGATAGCTACAGAGAATGCTACAACGTGTGCATATCAAGTCTTGACCAATGGCGAAGTCCCTACGGCAACTTCCGTATTGGCCAATGGCATAAAAACAACGGCAACTTCGGTTACTGTTAATAATTTGGTGCAGAACACGGAATATACGGTTTATGCAGCTGCCGAGGGTGATGGAGGTGAAGTGCTTTCCAGCCCTATCAAGATGAAGACGGTTGCCTCTCAACCCACTGTGTCGGTAACTGCGGGTGAAGTGACGGAAACGTCCATCTAGTTTACAGTAGCTGCGGAATATGCCACAAAATGCACCTATCAGGTGTTTGCTGCCGGTGAGGTTCCTACGGGTGTTGCAGCCGTATTGGCCAATGGAACGGCTATCACAGACTTTGCCAACCCTGTTGTGGTCAGTGGATTGAAATCTGCTACGGAATATTCTGTATATGTAGCTGTTGAAGGCGATGGCGGACAAGTATTGTCAGATCCTGTAGTGATGACGACGGAGACAGCCATTGTGGAACTGACTTCGGCCACTATCGATGGATATTATTCACCTGATAACTATACGCTCATATTCTCCAACGATGCCTATGACTTGACTCTTGATTTCTATACGGGAAGTTCAACCCCCTATTTGTTGGCGGGAACCTATAACGTGGTTGGTTCATCTGCTATGCAGATTGATCCCAGTTATTCTTCTTTGAAAGACAAAGTCGCAAGTTCTAACATCACAATTAAATCCGGAACTGTTGAAATTCAGATAGCCGAAGGCGAAGGTTTTTCTGAGAACACCTATACGATTTTGGCTAATCTGACAGTAGGTGAAGGCGAGACTTTCGTTGCTTCTTATACAGGTCAGATAGCAAATATGACCCGATTGGATTTCACGTTGGCTGCTGCTAAGCGTATTATTCTGAATAATACAATTGTTCCGGGCGAATATGCTATTCGGGTAAATGATGCCAATTATAATGTTGAAGCTCGTTTCGATTTTTATGCTGATGCATCAACATCAGAATTGCCGGCTGGTACTTATACTTTGAGCAGTGACAAAACAGCCAATTCGTTGGGAGTAGCAAGTTATCTGAGTGCCTATTCGTCTATCCGTCGCTTTGATATGAGTAGCTCTTTCGGTGGTGGTAGCGGTACGGTTGTAGTGACTAAGAATGGCAATGTCTATACGTTTGACATCCAGATGATAGCTCCCAGTGGGCTGAAATATGTAGGCACCTATACAGGTGAGATTTCCAACATGGATTTATCGGAATAATAACAGCTTGTTTTTATGAGAATTAACTTGATTTTTAGATGGGTGTCTCTTCTGTCTCTAGTAATGATAGTGGCGGTTCTTTCCTCTTGTTCGGACGATACCGACAAGGGGAAAGCTTCGGCTACTCTCATTTTGGATAAGGCGACAAGCCACTCACTTTCCTTCACTATCACCCCACAATATGCGGAGCAATGCGCATGGGTGTGTGTGAAGAAGGGGAATAGTGTGCCTGCTGCTGAAGAGATTCTTTCTACCGGCATACCGGTAGATGTCTCTTCTACTACTACCCAAACCGCTATTGCATTGGAGGCTCAGACTGATTATATAATTGTAGCTGCCGCCGCACGTAGCGGTCGGTCATTCCTTTCGTCGCCGCTGGAGGTAACCACGCTGGAGAAGACGGAGTTGCCCGAGGAGGATGATACGGTTTATTTGACTCAGGTGATAGAGGCTTATTATAGCACGGATAATTCGGCTAATGCCGGCAATTATTTATTGACCTTCTCGACAGATGACCTCGATTCGAACGGTTATCCGGCAAGGGTAGGTGATGTTATGCTGACCATCGACCTTTACAATGCTTCGGATGAAGATCCTGTAAATGCAACTTTGCCAAGCGGTGAATATCAGCCACAGTCCGACTATTCGGCTTTCTCATGGAATCCTTCCTATTCCGTTTATTACAAACGGATTGGAGCCGGAGATAGTGGAGTCAGTGCTTCGCTTATATCGAGTGGCGTCGTAACCGTGGAGCGTGAAGGAGATATTTACTCTGTTTTGATAGATGTTGTTACGTTGACAGGTGAAGTGGTGAAAGCTTCCTATACCGGTACCATCGTTTTTGTTCAGACGGGTACGTCTTCGTACGAACGTTTCACTACTCCGCAGAATGTCGATTTTGAGATTGGACAAGGACGTTATTATGGCAACTGGTATTATCCTCACGCAGATGACTTGTCGTTGCAGTTCTTCCAAGGAACGTTTGATGAGAATGGTTCTTTGACCGACGGTTACTACTTGACGCTTTCCAGTACATATATGAACAAGTTGGCTGACTATAATATGGAGAATCCGCCTCTTGAAGAAGGTACCTATACGATAGGAACAACTTCCACCTCCACTTTGCAGAAGATTCCGTTTACCATAGATCCTGGCTCAATGCAAGAAATATGGGGTACTAGTATGGCAATAGGTTCATATATGACTTATATTGACGCAAGTACCGGTAGGCAATACATTGGCCTTATAACCGGAGGTTCGTTTACGGTGACTCGTTCGGGTAATGAATACAACATTGATTTTGACTTTGTAAGTACCGAAGGCATTTCGTTGAAGGGAACATTCAATGGTGAAATATCCATGGCAAACTACAATGACAATGATACTAGTACGATGAACCCGAAACGTCCGTGGAGTACGTTGACACAAAATGTGCAACTGAACTTCCCGGAAGATACGCAGGCGCTTATCTACTATATGGGCGATTATCTTTATCCGGGACTGGCTTCATGGTGGTTGTTGGTTAGTTCGGCTACGCAAGACAAAGGCGATATGATAACCGCTGAGTTTTTCGCCCCACTGGAGAATGGTATGGAACTTCAGTCCGGTACATATACTGTTTCGCGTAAATTCGAAGCGTTCCAGATGTTGCCCGGTTTTCAGCCTTATGGTGGTGGAGCGGTAGCCTACACTTGGTACGGCGATCTGTCTTCGGTCGATAGTGAAGGATATGCTACGGTTATGGCTCCTATCGAGGAAGGCACTATGACCTTGCAAAAAGAAGAAAATGGCACTTACCGATTTGTCTTCGATTTCAAGGACGACGCCGGATATACCGTGACGGGTGAATGGAGCGGTGCTGCAACGATTGCAGAATATGGCACCGAAACGTCCTCTTCCGGTATCCCTACGTATTCTGTCAAAAGAAAGGGCTTGATGAAATGATGAAACTGATGCATCTTAAATCCATGAGTGTGGTCGTATTGTTGGCCACACTCGTGGCTTGTTCGGGCGGCGATGACGGCTTGGGCAAAGACGAACCTGTGTTGCAACCATCCGTTGGCTTGACGGCAGGCGAAGCGACTGCTACTACTTTAAGCTTTACCGTCGTGCCACAGAATGCAACAGATTGCGCCTATCTTTGTATCGAACAAGGTACGACTGTGCCATCGGCAGAATCGGTCTTGGCTACCGGAAAGAATGTGAACGCCAAAGGAAGCACTTCTGTCACCGTGGATGGATTGGAAGCCTCTACAACTTATCAGATTGTGGCTGCTGCGCGTGGTGAAGAAACGACAGCGGTTAATACGTTGAAGATGACAACTGGCGAGGCTCCTCGGACATCAAGCAGCCATACGCTGATATTCTATCTGATGGGTGATGATACAGGTCTGGAGTCGGAAATGGATGCCAATGTACAGAGGGTGCTGACTTCAGCCATCAATAATCAATTGATTTCAGATGATAACCACATTGCCATTTTTTATGATCGTGGCAACTATTGTCGTTTGACGGAAATAACCAAGGTGGATGGACGCACCAAACAAGTGACTATTGAAGAGTACGCCGTTTCTCAATCTTCGGTCGATCCGACGTTCATGGCGAACGTATTGGCCAAGGTGCGTGAAGAAGTGCCTGCGGACAGCTACGGGATTGTTCTCTCTTCGCATGGTGGAGGATGGGTGCCTGTGACAATCTATGACAGTTATTTGGCTGAAGCCCAAACACGTTTTATTGGACAAGATGGAGACGACTACATGGAAATTGCCCAATTGGCTATGGGACTGTCGGGTATGCACTTCGACTATATCCTGTTTGACGCATGTTTTATGGCTTCGGTAGAAGCTTTGTATGACTTACGCAATGCGACCGATTACATTGTAGCTTCCCCCGCTGAAGTTTTGGGAAAAGGTTTCCCATATACCGATATCTTGCCGTTGCTATTTGCCGACGGACATGATTTAGAAGGGGTATGTAAAGCTTTTATGGAAACTTACGGAGACAGTTCGGGGACCATATCTTTAGTCCGTTGTAGCGAATTGGAGAACTTGGCTGATTCCATGAAGAAACTATTGACTGCGGCTACCGGAAAAACAGTGGACATCGCAAATATTCAAGGTTATGAAGGCTTCTCTCCACACCTTTATTTCGATTTGGAACAATACGCTGAGGCCCTGACCTCCGATTCTGCTTTGTTGAATGAATTTAAGTCTACCTTACAGAAAGTCGTTTTGTATAAAGACTATACAAAAACATTCTATTCGTCAGTAGGAGTTAACAAAGGATATGTTAACTTGCCATATAGTTGTGGCCTTACCTGTCATATTGGTGAGAACCAACATCCTGCTACGCACGCTGCCTTTTTGGAAACAAATTGGGCGAAGGCTGTTGGTGCTAAATAATGTATCATTAATTGCCTTTTATCCTTATTTATTTCATAGATTCTTTTTTTACTGTTAGAAAGTAACTACTCGGATGGGAAAACACTGGTTGTATTTTCTCTATTTCCGAGTAGTTTTTTTATTGTTTGATGAGTGTATGGGTGATATATATAGAAAATAAAAACCCTAAAACGAGCAAATCAAAGGGATTTATGAAAAAAATTACTTCCCAAAGATTTAAATCTAAAGAATAAAGCCTATTTTTGTGGGAACGTATGCAAAATAATTAAATATTTCGAGGAATATGAAAGAAATAGACTGGGCTAATCTGTCTTTCGGATACATGAAGACAGATTACAATGTGAGAATCTACTATCGTAACGAACAATGGGGCGAACTTGAAGTATGCAGCGAGGAAACAATTCCCCTGCACATGGCTGCCACATGCTTGCACTATGGACAAGAAGCTTTCGAAGGCTTGAAGGCTTTCCGTGGCAAGGATGGCAAGATCCGCATCTTCCGCCTCGAAGAGAATGCGGCACGTTTGCAATCTACTTGCCGTGGCATCTTGATGCCCGAACTCTCCACCGAACGATTCCGTGAAGCCGTGCTGAAGGTGGTGAAGCTGAACGAGCGCTTCATACCGCCCTACGAAAGCGGTGCTTCACTCTACATCCGTCCGCTGCTCATCGGCACCGGTGCACAGGTGGGTGTGCGTCCGGCCAAGGAATACTTGTTCCTAATATTCGTCACTCCGGTAGGCCCATACTTCAAGGGTGGATTTGCTGCCACGCCCTACGTCATCACACGCAAGTACGACCGTGCCGCTCCGTTGGGTACGGGTATCTATAAGGTAGGTGGTAACTACGCTGCCAGCCTCCGTGCCAGTATGGAAGCACACGATGCCGGCTATTCAGCAGAATTTTATCTGGATGCCAAAGAGAAGAAATTCATTGACGAATGTGGTGCAGCCAACTTCTTCGGCATCAAGAATAATACATACATCACCCCGTTGTCCACCTCCATTCTGCCTTCCGTTACTAACAAGAGCTTGATTCAGTTGGCCGAAGACCTAGGCATGAAGGTAGAACGCCGCCCCATTCCCGAGGAAGAACTCTCTACTTTCGAGGAAGCCGGAGCTTGCGGCACGGCAGCCGTTATCAGCCCGATACAACGCATCGACGACCCCGAGAACAACCACTCCTACGTGTTTGCACCCGATGGCAAACCGGGTCCCATCTGCTCGAAACTGTATCACAAGCTGCGTGCCATTCAGTATGGCGACGAGCCCGATGTGCACAATTGGGTGACGGTTATCGAATAAACATCGTTGCATGGGAAAAGGAAAATTAGCCAAGTTTGCCGACATGGCAAGCTATCCGCATGTCTTCGAGTATCCCTATTCGGTGGTAGAGAATGTGCCGTTTGAATTGAAAGGCTGTTGGAATGAACGCTTTTTCAAAAACAACCACCCCATTGTGTTGGAACTGGGCTGTGGCCGTGGCGAGTACACCGTGGGGCTGGGGCGTATATTCCCCGAGAAGAATTTTATTGGTGTAGATATCAAGGGCGCCCGTATGTGGACGGGTGCCACTGATTCGCTGAATGCCGGCATGACGAACGTGGCCTTCCTGCGTACCAACATCGAGATTATCGACCGTTTCTTTGCTCCGGGCGAGGTCGGCGAGATATGGCTCACCTTCTCCGATCCGCAGATGAAGAAGGCTACCAAGCGACTGACATCCACCTATTTTATGGAGCGTTATCGTAAGTTTCTGGTCGATGGCGGCATTGTCCATCTGAAGACAGACAGCAACTTCATGTTCACCTATACCCGTTATATGGTGGAGAAGAATCACTTACCTGTGGAGTTCATGACGGACGACCTCTATCACTCCGGTCTGGCCGACGATATACTAAGCATCCGCACCTACTACGAACAACAATGGTTGGACCGCGGCTTGAACATCAAGTATCTGAAGTTTCGTCTGCCTCAAACGGGCGAGTTGACCGAGCCGGATGTGGAGATAGAGCTAGACGAATATCGTAGCTATAACCGTAGTAAGCGCAGTGGGTTGCAGACGAGCAAGTGAAAGCAATTGGCATTAATAATTGATAATGGATAAGTTGACAAGGGGACGAGTTGACAAGGCAACAAGGGAAGAACACGGATTACGCTGACGAACGCAGAGTTTTATACAATCCGCTCAATCCGCCTAATCCGCGTTTAAAAAATAAACGCCTACCGCAGGAAATTAAAGTCTGCGTTCATCTGCGCCCTTTGCGTCATCAGCGTTCCCTCCTCGTGGTCTTGTCAACTTGTCAACTCGTTAGCTGAACTCAAAACTTAAGAACTCAAAAACTTTAAATAATGACTCTTTATCCGAAATTAATATTGGATGCACTGGCAACGGTGCGCTATCCCGGCAATGGCAAGAACCTGATAGAGGCCGAAATGGTGGCCGACAACCTGCGCATCGACGGGATGAAGGTGAGTTTCTCGCTCGTGTTTGAGAAACCCACTGACCCCTTCATGAAGTCGATGCTGAAGGCTGCCGAAACGGCTATTCATACCTATGTGTCGCCCGAAGTGGAGGTGACGATAACCGTCGAAAGCCGACAGGCGGCACGCCCTGAGGTGGGCAAACTCTTGCCGCAGGTGAAGAATGTCATTGGTATATCGTCCGGCAAGGGTGGTGTGGGCAAGTCCACGGTCTCGGCCAATTTGGCCGTAGCGTTGGCCAAGCTGGGCTATAAGGTAGGTTTGCTCGATGCCGACATCTTCGGACCCTCCATGCCCAAGATGTTCCAAGTGGAAGACGCCCGTCCATACGCCGAGAACATCGGTGGACGCGATCTCATCATCCCCGTGGAGAAATATGGCGTGAAGTTGCTATCCATTGGTTTCTTCGTTGACCCTGACCAAGCTACCTTGTGGCGTGGCGGCATGGCGAGCAATGCCCTGAAGCAACTGATAGGCGATGCCGATTGGGGCGAACTAGACTACTTCCTCATAGACCTGCCTCCCGGCACAAGCGATATTCACTTGACTGTGGTGCAGACCCTTGCCATGACGGGGGCCGTGGTGGTGAGCACTCCGCAAGCCGTTGCCTTGGCCGATGCGCGTAAGGGCATCAATATGTTCACCAACGACAAGGTGAACGTTCCTATCCTTGGTTTAGTGGAGAACATGGCTTGGTTTACGCCTGCCGAGTTGCCCGAGAACAAGTATTATATCTTCGGTAAGGAAGGAGCCAAGCAGTTGGCCGAGGAGATGCAAGTGCCTCTGCTGGGTCAAATCCCCATCGTGCAGAGCATCTGCGAGAGCGGCGACAAGGGTACTCCCGTGGCCTTGGACGAGAACAGCGTCACCGGCCGTGCCTTCCTGCAATTGGCTGCCGCCTTGGTGCGCCAAGTAGACCGTCGCAATGTGGAGATGGAACCGACGAAGATAGTGTCGGTGCATAAGTAATCAAGTAATGATATAAGAGTTGCCCCTGTGTTCATCTGTGTGCCAATGATGAACACAGGGGCAATAAGTATGTCATTTAATCAATTGTATATCGACGTCGCATCCGTCTTTTCGTCGGTCTGCTTTTCATCAATCAGCGAACGGATGTCGGCTTCGCCTATTTGGGCGGTTGGGGCAAAGTCGGACGAGTTCATGTATTGCAGCAGGCTGTAACGCATTTGCCGGATTTCGGGCTGTTCGCTACCTGCTGACAGTAGGTCCATAGCACTGAATATCAGCTTCCCTTTACCACACTGGGCTTCAAAGATGGATGCCAAGCGGCGGTTGTTGGCAAAATTGTCCACCGCCTCGACAATGGGTTGGATGGCAGGAATGGAGTCGGTTATCAATACCTTCGAACGCTTCACCAAGTGCCACCATTGCCAGTCGCTGTGCATGTCCGTGGGGAAGTGGCGCAGGGCGGCGTGCTGCGGATTGCAGAGCAAGCCCATGGTGCCCGCCTGTTTGGGGAAATGTACGGGGCTCCAAAATACGGGCAGGAACTTGCCTTCCAGTCCTTTCAATTGGGCGGTGCGGGGCGATAGCAATACCTTCCGGCCTTGTTGCAAGGCTTTCAAGGCTTCGTCAATGTCTTGCGTCAGCAATACGTCGCCCGTCTCTATGCTTTCGAGTACCGGATATACCCATACCGACCAGTTGTTTTTCCACTGAGTGCCTTCGATGCGTACATCCAGTGTCAGACGATCGGCTTGCTTCACGGCTTTCAAGTCGGCGGCTATCTGTCCTAGTTGGGTGATGCGGCCTTTGTACAGTGTGTTGCCGGGCAGTGTACCTTCGGCCAGGCGTTGGCCTTGGCTGTTGGTCAGTGTCCAGACTACGCGGCTGTTGGCTATGTCTTGGGCGGAATAGTTGGCTATTTCGATGGAGGCGGTGAACGATTCATTGCCCGCATACGTGGCCTTGGCAAAGCGGGCCAGCGGCACCACCGGCGCACAGAATTGGCGGAAGTAGGCGGCATCGGTCAGCCCCTTCGAATCCCAAAAAGCATCCAGCAAGCCTACCAAGGCAGTGCCTTGACCGGGGAAGTCGTGCAGGTCCAGCAATTGGAAACCGCTGAAGTTGGGCGTCTTCATGGCTCTTTCTATCTCCTCCTTATAAAGGCGGACGGCCAGTTTGCCCGATGCTTGCAAGAATTGGTCGGCCTTGTCGTACAGTCCCTTTTGCTGCAAGTCTTGCTTCACGGCCTTGAAGTTCAGCGGATTCAGCACACCGGTATATTTGTCTATCTCCTTCAGGTTGGGATAGACGGCATATTGGCCTATCTCGTGCGAAATCAGCGGTACTGAAATCTTGCGTGTGGCAGCGCTGTAATCTTTGTTGAAGCAAGGCGACTCTTGGTCGAAGATGCCTTGTCCGCGTACCCAGCCATCATCGGTCCATTGGGTGATGAAGAACTCATCTTCCGGTTCGGGATGTCCGCCATGTCCTTTCTCGAAAGTGAAGGTTGTGGTGGTGTATAGACGTCGGTTGTCCGTCTGCTTCATGTGTTTCACCATGCTGTTCAGGAAGTTGAAGTCGGGCTGCAATTCGTTGCCCACGCTCATCAGGCAGAAGGACGGATGATTGCCATACTCACGCACGATGCGCTCAAATTCGTCGTAGAGGAAGCGGCTGGTCCCTTCATCTTTTCCCACCGTCAACGACCAATTGGGCAGCTCTACTTGTACGTAGAAGCCCATGCGGTCGGCCACTTGGAAGGCGGCTTCGGGCGGACACCACGAGTGGAATCGCAGGTGATTCAATCCCCACTCCTTGGCGGTGGAGAATACCTTCTCCCATCCTTCCGTGGTCATTGGGGGCGTTCCGGTCAAGGGGAATATGCAGCATTCCAGCGTGCCACGCAGAAATACGCGGTTGCCGTTGACCGACAGGAAACCCTGCTCACCCTTCACTTCGCGCATACCAAAGGTCGTCTCGCGGGTAACAGTCTCTTTCCCCTTCTTGCAGGTGAGTGAGAGCGTATATAGCTCAGGATTGAACTCATCCCACAATTTTACGTCAGCTCCCATCGGATATTCGTATTCTACCGTTTGGCTACCGACGTTCAAGACTGTTTTGGTCAACAGCTTCTCACCGTCGGCCTGCGGATGGATAGCCTGCGTTTGCAGGGTTACCTTGGCCGACTTCTTCCCTCTATATTCAATGTCTGCCTTGACCTGAATCTTCTTTTCGGCCACGAGGGGATAGACGGCGATGTGCCGGATGTTTATCGTAGGCTGGGCCGTCAGCTCCATCTTGCCCAATACGCCGTTCCACATGATTTGCGTGTCGTTGGTGTAGGCATGAGCCAAGTCGTTCACCGATATGTCGTACAACTTTCGGTTGTCGATACGCAGTGTCAAGGTGTGCGTGCCGGCCGATAGACCCTCCGGCAGCAGATAGCGATGGGGAGTGGTGAGGGAGTTTTTGAGTTCTTGAGCTTTTGAGTTTGTAAGTTCTTGAGTTGTTGAACTTCCGGTCTCTTGCGGCTCGGTTCTTTCTTTGCCGTCCACCCAAAGTCGGCTTTCCCACATCACGCGCTCCAATGATAGCGTCAGCGGCTTTCCGGTCATGGTGGGTGGAATGGTGATTTCTCGTGTGTACCAGGCCACACCTACGTAGGAGAAGTTTCGCGTCAGGTGTAGCACCTGTGGTTTCTCTAGTTGGGGAGTTAATCGATTGGGAACACCTTTTCGTGCATCGTCCGTGGTGCCGGGCAGTGCGATGGATTCATCGAACGTCCGTGCATACCACCCTTCAGTTACGCCCACGTCCGTACTGTCGAGGGCAAAACCCCACTGTCCGCTTAAATCTATATTCTCTTGTGCAGACAGTTGCATGAACACATTCGTCAGGAAAAATAAGGCGACAATAAATGTTTTCTTCATACGCATATAAACTTTCATGTTATTAGATTATTCGTTTGATGCTGCAAAGATACAGCAGCCTGCGCAATTGATAAATGGAGTTTTCTATCGGGTAAATGGACAATCTTCTGATTCTGCATAATTTTAACTACTGAACCCACCTTTCAAGGCAGCCCCGATTAATAATCTGTTCAAGTGTCGCAATTCCCACTTGCAGGCTTCAATTTGTAAATGCCATAAGTAGGGCCTTGTACCTTGAAATGCCCGTCAGCTATGTTCACTGACGGAGTCATCATGGATAGGTCCTATACCCAAGTCGGTTGGGTACGGGACTGAATAGGAAATCATCCGTATTGATTTGTATAATCATCCTAGATGATTTCCATAATCATCCCAGATGATTTCCCATACCATCCGGAATGATATATC
>JAUNJD010000301.1 GCA_030523205.1 Bacteroides sp. | reverse complement strand
GGATTAACATTGTCCTTACCGAACTGGACAGGTTTGTTAAAGAAGTGCTGAAGGTGAAGTATTACTTCCGCTATATGGACGATATAGTCATCTTCCATGATGAGAAATCCGTGTTGCATGAATGGCAATGGAGGATAATGAACTTCTGCTGGTACAAGCTTCACTTTCTGATGAACAGTAAGAGACAGATATTCCCGGTCGGGACCAACCGAACGGAAAGAGGAAATGACTTCGGCGGATATGTGTTCCGGCGAAAATATACATTGATACGAAAGAGAATTAAAAAGAGTTTTGCCCGCAACAGGCACAAGCCCAAAAGCGTGACGAGCTACAAGGGGCTGGTGATGCACTGCAATGGTAGAAACTTAGTCAACAAGATAATAAACAAAAACAATATGAACCTATCGGAATTAGGCCTTAAAAGGATAGAACGTCCGTTTGAAGGCGACAGCATAAAAATAGAGGTGTGATAGACAAGCCCATCGAGATATTGGACTTCGAGATTCGGCCCAGCGAGAAGAAACCGAATACCGACTACTTGAAATTGCAGGTGAAGTATGAAGGGCGCAAGCGATTTATCGGAGGCGGCTATCAGTTTCTGTGCGAGGTGCTGAGACAAGTGGATAAGAAAGACCTGCCACTGGAGACCATCATCCGAAACAAGCGAGGCTATTATTTCGATGGAACGATTGATGAGTGACGGGTAATAAGATAAACAGGAATTTTTAATCGGAGGTTTTACTTTTGTCAAAGAACACTATGGATGATATGGACAGGATATTTACTTGGGAGCAGATGCGATTGATAGCGGTATCAATATTTAGCCCGATACTGGGCTATTTGACACCTACGAAGGGGTTCGTGTATGCGCTTGTGATAATGTTTGCTTTCAACATCTGGGCGGGAATGCGTGCGGATGGGGTGGCGATTGTGAGGTGCAAAAACTTCTCGTTCAGGAAGTTTAAAAATTCGCTGTGCGAACTGTTCTTGTATCTGTTCATCGTAGAGGTGATTTTCGGAATCATGCTGAACTGTGGGGATGAAGAAGCGGCTATTATCGTGGTGAAGTCGTTGACGTATGTGTTCATGTACGTGTACCTACAGAACGCTTTCCGCAACTTGATTTTGGCATACCCAAGCAATGTGGCGTTGAGGGTGATATATCACGTGATACGGTTTGAGTTCATGCGGGCGTTGCCTTCGCATATACAGCCCATCATTGAGCGAATTGAGCGTGAACATGGAGCCGACAAGGAACAAACGGCAGAGAAAAAGGAAGAAACTTAATTTAAAATAGAGGAGGATAAAATGAAAGTAATCTACAATGACATCATCCCATTCGGTGATTATACAGCCATCAACCTATTCGGGATTGTGTTTGTCCGCAAAGGGAAAACTCTTTCGGACAAGTCCTACAACCATGAGCACATACACCTGAAGCAGATGCAAGAAATGCTTTGGATAGGTTTCTATGTGTGGTACGCGGTTGAATATCTTATCAAAAGATGGAGCCGTACACGTGATGAAGCATACGATGCGGTTAGTTTTGAACGTGAAGCCCATGCCGGGGATGATAATCCGGATTACATAAGCAGCCGCAAACATTACGCATGGTTTAAATACATAAAGAAATCAGCTGAACAAATTTCGGAAGGAGGCGAGTCATGAGCGAGCAGACACCGAGAGGTATCAGGAACAACAATCCGGGAAACATCAGGAACTCTGATAAGACGGATTGGCAAGGTGAGGTGGATGCGTCACAGAAGAACGACAAGTCTTTTGAGGAATTTGAGGACATGCCGCACGGGTACAGGGCACTGATAAAGTTGCTCCAGAACTACCGTAAAAAATGGGGCTGCATCACGATTGCCGATTTTATAAAGAGGTGGGCGCCGCCTACGGAAAACAATACGTCCAGCTATATCAACAGCGTATGCAAGGACTTGCAGGTGCCAAGCACATACGTGCCGGACATTGAGGACCGGGAAACGATGTGCGCTATGGCGGCGGCAATCTCGTATGTGGAGAACGGCGTTCCGGCTGTTATGGATGATGTGTACAAGGGTTGGGATTTATTGTGATTATGGAAAGGCTTAGAAACATAGCGGTTGTATTGCTCATTGCCCTGCTGGTGGTATCGGCGGGCTTCAACGTGCATCTGATGAAGAGGCCGAAGGAGGCATACGTGGATACCGTAAGGACAACGTACGTAGATACGATTGCCTATTACAAGCCGATACCCAAGGACAGCTTTGTTGTGCGCTACGTCCTGCGGGAGTTGCCTACCGCAGACAGCGTAGATGGTGGCGTAGATAGCGTTAAGGTGGTGGTACCCATCACGCAGAAACGCTACGAGGACAGCACTTATACGGCCTACGTAAGCGGATATATGTCGAGCCTTGACAGCTTCAAACTGTACCCAAGGCGTGAGGTGACAACCATCACACGGCGTACAGCCACCAAGCGGTGGAGCATAGGGGTGCAAGCTGGATATGGAATGCAATTCGGTGGAACACTGCGGTTTGCGCCGTATGTGGGCATAGGACTTACTTATAATTTGTTCAGTTTTTGAATGTATGATTGAAATAGCATTGACAGTAAACAAGGATGAAGTGTATGAGGAAGTGGCACAGACCACTTCGTACACTGGGGCTAAGATGGACGATGAGCACGCCTACGACCGCATCTTCACCACGGACGAGGACCAGACGATGCTTGAACGGTTCTGGAATGAGTGCAAGAATACGGTGTGCAACAGCTTGAAGAAGGTGCTTGACAGCGAAGCGGAGACCAACAATGTGTATAAGCTGACGCTGAACCTGTCCAGCTCGTTTGACAGCACGTTGACAGAGAGTATGCAGCGTAGCCTTTTCTCTTTCTTCGTGATGAGCATTACCGCCAAATGGTACACCTTCACGAACAAAGCGGAGGCTACGGGCTATGCCACCGAGGCAGCTACCTACATGGAAGATATTCTGCGCAAGGCTTTCTTCAAGAAGAAGCCTGTGCGACCGACATACAATTGATAATGGATAATTTTGAATTTTAAATTTTTGGAGATATGGCAGAAAATAAGAAGACACTTACGGTGACGCAACAAGTGAAGGAACTTGTGTATGACATTCAGAACAAGGCGTATCTGACCGGACAGGCACGGGAAGCCGAGGGAGCGAAGAACTACGAGGCCGCATCGAACATGCAGGCCAGTGACGACACGGAGAACAGCTATCAGATTCGGCGTTCTTTGGCCAACGCATTCTCGGCTCTGAAAAGTCTGCTTGGTGAATACCTGTCGGAGGACAAATCGACGAGTGACAACCTCATCAACTCGGAGATTGACAATGACGGTGTACTGACGTTGGCATTCGAGCTGCCCAGCAACTACAACAATGCTTCGGCAGACAGCCTTGGCAACGGCATTCATGCCTATCTGGTGGACATGGCACTCGGCGACTGGTTTGCCATCACCAACAAGGACGATGCGCAGACGTACATAGAGCATTCGGCAGTCAGTCTTGAAACCGTGAAGCGTGCGCTGTATAAGCGAAGCAGACCGGAGAGACCCACTTATACTACTACTTAACAATCGTATCTTATGGTATGTTGTTGTGGCCGAAATAGCGATGAGCAGACGAAACAGGTGACGCTTGTGTTCAAACGTGAGGAGTTACTCTACGATGCGAAGAACTACTCGTTTGTGGAGGGTGACATCAAGAAAGAGGATGATGAGCACTCCCGGCATCAGGTGTTTGACATCGGCGAGTCGGGCAATGTGGACCGTGTGACCCGTGTGCTGAACCTTGCGCATTCGGAATGTGTGGAAATGCTCTATCCTTATACGAAGGAGGAGATACCCGATGAACAGGAAGCACTCGATGATGTGTTGGAAGAGCCGGAAGAATACAACATCGAGCTTGCTTTGCCGAAGGGCTTTTCTCTGTCCACCGTGAAGCTGTTG
>JAUNJD010000040.1 GCA_030523205.1 Bacteroides sp. | reverse complement strand
TACTTTATTTCTTTTCGTTGGCAAAAGTGAGGCATTTTTGTTACGAAGAAATGAAACAAGTGTTACGATTCGGTTACAGTTTGTGCGGTGTCCGAAACATTCGGTTGTTAATCTTCACATTATATGCGGACTAACCGGGTGGTAAGGCATATTGCAAAATCCATCTAAAGTCCTTATCTTTGTCGCTATAACATGAGCGATATGAAGCAACTTTTTCTGATAGATAAAAACAAGGGGAAGAGCAGGTGGCGTCTTCCCCTTATCATCATTCTGCTGGTGCTGGTGGTGGGCTGCTCACTCTGGCTCCGGACATCCCCTTTCCGTGCAGGCTTCGAGATTACCGACGACTTGGGCGGCAACATCTTTCCCAGCAGCATTCTGTCGGTGGCTACCACCGATGCACAGGTGATAGTGCCTGCCGACTCGGTCTATGTGGGCAATCCGAAAGGATGCATCGCTGTCCGCTTGCGTTCAACGAAGGCTTATAGTCGGGTACGCATCGAGGTAGCCGAGACTCCTTTCTATGCACGTTCCGTGTCAGAGTTTGTATTGGCCAAGCCACGGACGGAATACGTCATCTATCCGGACATCATCTGGAACTACGAAGTATTGAAGAACAACAATCAGGCTGAGCCCATCAGTGTGGCCGTGTCCGTAGAGCTGAACGGCAAGGAGCTGGGTCAGCGTGTGCGTACCTTCTCTGTGCGTAGTATCAACGAGTGTCTGCTGGGCTACGTCACCAATGGGACTAAGTTTCACGATACGGGCATCTTCTTTGCTGCTTACGTCAACGAGGAGAATCCCATGATAGACCAGCTACTGCGCGAGGCACTGGATACGCGCATCGTCAACCGTTTCCTTGGCTATCAAGGCGGTACGGCAACGGCTGTGGATAAGCAAGTGTATGCCTTGTGGAACGTATTGCAGAAGCGCAACTTCCGTTATAGTTCGGTGTCCAACACCAGTCTGTCGAGCAATGTCGTCTTCTCGCAACGGGTACGTACCTTCGACGATGCGCTCAACTCTTCACAAATCAACTGCGTGGATGGCAGCGTACTGTTTGCTTCGTTGCTTCGTGCCATCAACATCGAACCGATACTGGTACGTACGCCCGGACATATGTTTGTGGGTTACTACACCGATTCTGGTCATAAGGATATGAACTTCTTGGAAACCACCATGATAGGCGATGTCGATTTGGACGATTTCTTTCCCGACGAGCAACTGGACTCTACGATGGTGGGCAAGACGCAGAATCAGATGTCGCGCATCACCTTCGACAAGTCTAAGGAGTATGCCAACAACAAATATCACCAGAACGAAGAAGGCATACACTCCGGCAAGCTGAACTATATGTTCCTCGAAATATCCAAAGATGTGCGCAGGCGGATACAGCCCATCGGAAAATAAGCCTCCCTTTTTTTGCATATCAACAGCCGTAGTGTTAATTTTGCCGACATTAGAAATTGGTACGTATGAAACAAGGCAATAAATTTATCTCTCCGGGGGCTTGGTTCTCCATGATTTACCCGACAGACTGGAATGAGTTTGAAGACGGGGAAGGTTCTTTCCTCTTTTACAATCCCAATGAGTGGACAGGTAATTTCCGTATTTCGGCTTTTAAAGGAAAGGCGACATACGGAAGAGAGGCCGTTCGTCAGGAACTGGCCGAAAACTCGAACGCCTCTCTTGTCAAGGTGGGCACGCTTTCGTGTGCTTATAGCAAAGAGATGTTCGAAGAAGACGGTGCTTGGTACACCTCCCATCTGTGGATTACGGGGATAGATGATATTGCGTTCGAATGTTCCTTCACGGTGGCCAAGGGTGGCACTGTTGCCGAGGCCGAGGCTGTCATTGCTTCGTTGCAGGTGCGCAAGGAAGGCGTGAAGTATCCGGCCGAAATCATCCCTGTGCGCCTCTCCGAAATTTATCAGATAAACGAGGCCTACGAATGGGTGGTAAACAGCGTCAAGGAACAGCTGAAGAAAGACTTCCAAGGACAAGAAGAAGACATACCTAATATGCAGCAACTGATAGACCAAGGCAGCATCAGTCCGAAGAAGAAGGAAGCATGGCTGGCCTTCGGCATCACCCTCTGCGTTATCCTGACCAATGAAGTTGATGGTCTGGAGTGGCGCACCCTCATCGACGGAAACCGCGAAGCCCCCATCTTGCTGAATACCGAAGACGACACCTGTATCGACCCCATGAAGCTCGTTTGGAGTCGCATAAAGGCCGGACAGCCGGTCAATCTGGCCGAGGCATACGAACAGGCAATCTCTTAGTCGGTTGACAAGTCAATAAGTTGACAAGTCAACAAGGTGTTTACGATATACCTTGTCTCGTAGCCTTGTTAACTTGTCAACTCGTCAACTATCTCAAAAACTTACAAACTCAAGAACTCAAAGTGGCAACAATTAATCCCATCCTCCAAGTGGAGAATCTGACCAAGTCGTTCGGCGATTTGGTTTTGTTCGAGAATATTTCTTTCGGTTTGGCCGAAGGGCAGCGTGTCGGCCTTATCGCCAAAAACGGAAGTGGCAAATCTACTTTACTGAATATCCTTTCCGGCAAGGAGGGTTACGATTCCGGCAACATATCTTTCCGCCGCGACCTCCGTGTGGGCTATTTGGAGCAAGACCCGCGCTATCCCGAAGAACTTACCGTGCTCGAAGCCTGCTTCCATCACGGCAATCCCACCGTGGAGCTGATTAAGGAGTACGAACGCTGTATGCAGACCGAAGGCCATCCGGGGCTGGACGAGCTATTGGCACGCATGGACCACGAAAAGGCATGGGAGTACGAACAGAAGGCCAAGCAGATTCTCTCGCAGCTGAAAATCCGTGATTTCAATCAGCAAGTGAAGCATTTGTCCGGTGGTCAGTTGAAGCGCATTGCCTTGGCCAATACCCTCATCACCGAGCCCGACCTCCTGATACTGGACGAGCCAACCAACCACCTGGACCTCGACATGACCGAGTGGCTGGAAGAATACTTGCACCGCACCAACCTCAGCCTGCTGATGGTGACCCACGACCGCTATTTTCTGGACCGCGTTTGCAGCGAAATTATCGAGATAGACAACCGCACGCTCTACTCCTACAAAGGCAATTACAGCTACTATTTGGAGAAACGGCAGGAGCGCATGGAAGCCAAGACGGTAGAGATAGAACGTGCCAACAACCTCTACCGTACCGAGTTGGAGTGGATGCGCCGTATGCCCCAAGCCCGTGGGCACAAGGCACGCTATCGCGAAGAAGCTTTCTACGAACTGGAGAAGGTGGCCAAGCAACGTATGCGCGATGACAATGTGAAGCTCGACATCAAGGCGTCCTACATAGGCAACAAGATATTCGAAGCCGACCACTTGTACAAGTCTTTTGGTGACCTCAAGATATTGGACGATTTCTCCTACATCTTTGCCCGCTACGAGAAGATGGGCATCGTGGGAAACAACGGTACAGGGAAGTCCACCTTCATCAAGATTCTGATGGGGCAGGTGCAGGCCGACAGCGGACGGCTGGATATTGGTGAAACTGTCCGATTCGGCTACTATTCGCAGGAGGGGCTGCAATTCAACGAGCAGATGAAGGTCATCGACGTGGTACAGGACATTGCCGAGGTCATCGAACTGGGTGGCGGCAAGCGTTTGACGGCTTCTCAGTTCCTGCAACACTTCCTGTTCACCCCCGAAACGCAGCACAGCTACGTATATAAACTGAGCGGTGGCGAACGTCGTCGGCTCTACCTGTGCACCGTACTGATGCGCAATCCCAATTTCCTGGTGTTGGACGAGCCTACCAACGACCTCGACATCGTGACGCTGAACGTGCTGGAGGAGTATTTGCAGAACTTCAAGGGCTGTGTCATCGTGGTGAGCCACGACCGCTACTTCATGGACAAGGTGGTCGATCACCTGCTGGTGTTCCGTGGGCAAGGCGACATTCGCGACTTTCCCGGCAATTACACCCAATATCGTGAGTGGAAGGAAGCGAAGGCACGCTACGAGAAGGAGAAAGAAAAAGAGGCTGCCAAGCCACGCGAAGATAAAACGGTGAAGGTGCGTCAGAACGAGCGTCGGCGTATGTCCTTCAAGGAGAAACGCGAGTTCGAGCAATTGGAACAAGAGATTGCCGAGCTGGAGGCCGAGAAGAAAGCCATCGAAGAAGCCTTGTGCAGCGGCACCCTGTCAGTAGATGAACTGACGGAAAAGTCGAAACGCCTGCCCCTGCTGACCGACCTGATAGACGAGAAAACCATGCGTTGGCTGGAACTGAGCGAGATAGAAGGCTAATGCGGATTAAGCGAATAAATAAAAATCCGCCTAATCCGCTTCATTCATGTCTGGATAATGTATTTCTAAAAGCCTATTGGCTCTTACTCCTTAACGAGAATCCTTATTCTATCGTCAGCTCCTTGATGATGTGCGATGCTCCGGCATACTTTTCAATGATGAACAGTGTATAGCGTATGTCGACGCAGATGGCACGTTGCGAGGAGGGGCGGAAGGCAATGTCGCCTGTCAGTCCTTCGTAGTTGCGGTCGAAACCTGTACCTATCAGCTGACCTTTGGCATTGAACACGGGACTGCCCGAGTTTCCGCCGGTATTGTCGGTGTTGACGATGAAGCAGACGGGCATTTCGCCGTTGGGCAAGGCATAGCGTCCGAAGTCCTTGGACCGGTAGAGTTGCTTCAGCTTGTCGGGCACTACGAACTCCCAGTTGTTGGGGTCTTCCTTCTCCATCACTCCCTTCATGGTGGTGTAGTAGTCATATTCCACGCCATTGGCCGGAGAGTAGGGCTGCACCTGTCCGTAAGTCAGTCGTAAAGTGGAGTTGGCATCCGGATAGATAGGCGTTCCGGCAGCCTGCTTCAGGTCCATCATGCCCTTTACCCACGTCTTGTGGGCAGCATTGTAGTTCTTGTTGGCCTCCATCATGGAGATGGCCGTTTGCAGCAGTCCGTCGGTAATGGAGTATTTGAAGAGCACCATCCAGTCGCTGTTCAGCTTGTAGAGCTTGGGCTTGCTGATGAACTTGTCGAAGTTTTCCTTGCTGCCAAAGATGGAATATTGGAAGCAGGCATCCACAAAGGCATCGCTGTCTCCCTTGAATCGCTTGTCGATGATTTGGAAGATGCTGATGCGCTGGTCGGCGGGGATGTATTGCATATAGGTTTGCAGCATCTTCTTGGCCACGATGCGCTCTACCTCGGGGTAGGGCACGGCGGCAAAGTATTTCTCTGCTTCGGTTTTCAGGCTATCGGCCGAGGCTTGTATGCGTGCCTTGTCCTTGCTCTTCAGGGCGGCTGTCAAGGAAGCGGTGTTGGGGATGCGCATGAAGTCCAGCCCGGTGACCAATGCTTCCTGAATGGCCTGCTGATGATAGAGGGCCGGACGACGCTGACGCACGATGTCGCGTATGAGGTCGAAGGCCTGCTGATAAGAAGAGTCGCCCAACTGCCGTCCACGCTCCAGCAGTGCTTCTTGTTGGGCACGCTTGGTGTCGAGAACCTTCAGGCGGACAAGGCCTTCGTTCATGCCGATGGCATTCTTCCAGTAGTTGGCCGATGAGGCATACTTGCTGGCATAGTGGATGCGCACGCCGTCATCCTTCAGCATCTGTTCCATGAGGGCCTTCTGACGCACGTCGCGCACGTGGTGACGCATGAAGTTGGTGGTCTGCATACGCTCTTCCACCTCGTCGGAAATCATGTAGCGCCAGTTGCGTCCGGGGAAGCCCATGACGAAGGTGAAGTCACCCGGCTTGTATCCGGACAGGCTGATGGTGAGGTGCTTCTTCACCTTCAGGGGTACGTTGTCCTTGCTGTAAGCAGCCGGTTGTCCGTCGCGGTCAGCATAGATGCGGAACAGCGAGAAGTCGCCCGTATGACGGGGCCACATCCAGTTGTCGGTATCGGCGCCAAACTTGCCGATGGAGGAGGGAGGAGCACCCACCATGCGTATGTCGCTGTACGCTGTCTTGATGAACAGGTAGTAGCGATTTCCGCCGTAGAAGGCTTTCAGCTCCAGCTTCTGTCCGGCTCCCAAGGTGATGCCCTGCGATTCGGCAAAGCGTTCGCTCACCATGTTCAGGTATTTGGGCGAGAGGTAGTTGGTGCCTTTCGGGTCGGAATCAATCTTCAGCTGTTCCTGCACGTAGTCGGTGACGTCCAGAATCTGGTCGATGAAGGTGATGGTAAGTCCCTTGCACGGCAGTTCTTCGTCGTGGTTCATGGCCCAGAATCCGTTGGTCAGGTAGTCGTGTTCCACCGAACTGTGCTGCTGTATGGAAGAATATCCGCAATGATGGTTGGTGAGCACCAAGCCTTCGGCCGAAATGACTTCACCGGTGCATCCACCGCCAAAGTGTACCACGGCATCCTTCAAGGCAATGCCGTCGGGGTTATAAATTTGGCTGACCGGTATCAGCAGACCGAGTTCCGTCATGGCCACTTCGTTCTGTTTTTGCAGGTCGGTCAGCATCCACATTCCTTCGTCAGCCTTTGCGATGAAAGGCGCGAATGTAAGTAAAACTGATAAGATAACTTTTTTCATTAAAAAGTGCTTTAGAAGGTGTTCTGAAAGGGGGGTATCTCAGTCGTATGCAGAGATACCCTCATTATACGACTGAGATACCCTCACTATACGACTGAGGGTATCTCAGTTCCGTAAGGAGTGAACCTGAGGGTTGAAATTATTCCACAATGTTCATTTCTTTTATCAAGTGTCCGCAGCCGCCCAGCTTGTCGAGGATGAAGAGCATATAGCGGATGTCGAGGGCAATGCAACGTTGCAGGTTGTCGTCGAAGTTGATGTCGCCGCTCAATGATTCCCAGTTGCCGTCGAAGGCACAGCCGATGAGGTTGCCCTCGCCGTCGATGACGGGTGAGCCGGAGTTACCGCCCGTGATGTCGTTCGTGGTCAGGAAGCAGACGGGCATACTGCCATCGGCCATGGCGTAGCGTCCGAAGTCCTTCTTCTGAATCAGTTCTTTCAGCTTGGCGGGCACTACAAATTCGGGGTTCGTGGGGTCTTCTTTCTCAAGTACGCCGTCGGTGGTGGTGTAGAAGTTGTAGTGTACGCCGTCGCGCGGGTCGTACGACTTCACGTTTCCATACGTCAGGCGGATGGTGAAGTTGGCATCGGGATAGGAGGGTACAGGCTGATTCATTTCGTTCAAGCCACGGATGTAGGCTTTGTGCAGCAGTTCGATGCCCTCATTCTGCTCGTTATATAGTTTTCTGAGTTCTTGCAGCTTGTTGAGTTTTGAACGAGAGTAGGCGGTAGCCGGGTCGCGTTCGATGGCTTTCACGGTAGGCTTCTTCAGGAACTTGTCGAGGTTCTCTTGATTGGCAAGGATGGAGTTGTCGTAGATGTTGTCCACGTAGGCATCGTAGTCGCCCTTGAAATCCTTTTCAATGGTCTGGTAGAAGTCGGGCAATTCGTCTGCATTCAAGGCTTGGGCAAGGGCAGGCAACATGGCTTTGGCTACGGCACGGTCCACTTCGTGGTCGTAGTCTTTGTTGTGTAGCTGTTCATAGACTTCCTTTAGCCGGGTCAGCGAGGCCTGAAGCAAGGAATCGTTCTTCTCCTCAATGCCCTTCTTGATGTTGTCCATTACCTGATAAGGACAGCCAAACTCGATGGCACGCTGCAATCCCTCGCTGATGTAGTTAAGCTGACGCATGGTCGGTGTGCCTTGCTCGATGATGGCATTGATTTTCTCTACCACGCCTTCGTATTCGGGCTTGCCTTTGGCGAAGGCAGCATATTTCTGCTCTATTTCAGCCTTGGTGGTCAGTACGTTGTTGTCTATGATGGCCTTGTTCATGCCGATGGAGTTCTTCCAGTAGTTGCTACTTCCGGCAAACTTGTTGGCATACTGGATGCGAGTCTTGTCGCTGGCTTCCATGTACTTGCGCAACACTTCCAGGCGAGCGCCGCGCATATCAATCATAGCCTGATTCATGGCTGTCATGCGTTGCTTTACTTCGCTTTGGGTGAGGTAGCGTTCGGTGCTGCCCGGGAAACCCATAATCATGGCATAGTCGCCTTCGTTCAGTCCCTTGATGGAGATGGGCAGATACTTGGGCGTCTGCAAGGGGACGTTGTCTGCCGAATATTCAGCCGGCTCACCGTTCTTGTCGGCATAGATGCGGAACATGGAGAAGTCGCCCGTGTGGCGCGGCCACATCCAGTTGTCCGTCTCGCCGCCAAACTTACCGACGGAGGAAGGAGGTGCGGCTACCATACGCACGTCGGAATATACCTTATAATAAATAAGGTAGAACTTGTTGCCCGCGTAGAAGGGCAGTGCGCGTGCTTCGATGCCCGGTTTGCCGTTGAGGTCGCTCTTGGCCAACTCAGCTTTGGCCATCTTGTTCAGGAAGGGGAAGGTCATGGCCTTCTCTTCGGTAGTTTCACCCGAGCGGATTTTCTCGTTCACCAGGTCGGTGATGTCCACAATGCGGTGGACGAAGCGGAATTTCAGCCCCTTTGTGGGAAGCTCCTCCGCGCGGCTCTTGGCCCAGAATCCGTCGGTCAGATAGTCGTGTTCCACCGAGCTATGCTGCTGGATGGAGGCATATCCGCAATGATGATTGGTCAGAATCAAGCCTTCGGGCGAAATGATTTCGCCGGTACATCCACCGCCGAAGATACCCACGGCATCTTTGAGCGACACTCCGTTGGGATTGTACAGGTCGTCGGCTTCCAGCTTCAACCCCTGTTTCTTCATCATGTCGATGGAGTTCTGTTGCTTCAGTAGTTGCAACAGCCACATACCTTCGTCTGCACGGGCCGAACCTGCTATGAGGGCGGCGGCCGCTATAATCAGACATTTCTTAATGTTCACTTTCATACGCTTTTTCTATTTTTGATGATATAATATGATTCGTTTATAAATGCTTCCGGTGGAAGTAGGGCTTTTCGGCTTATCCGAATCTCCCTTGCCTGACGGCTTCCATCACGTTGGCAGGCGGGCGTTGGTTCATCAGTTCGTTCTTCATGAAGTCCATGTAGGGCGCTACGTGGCTGAAGAATTGTCGGTATCCGGCGCATAGGTAGTTCAGCCCGCCTTCACCGCCGGCTGTATGGGCGAAGCGGTTCTTCGGGCACTCGCCGTTGCAGGCAAACAGCCATTCGCACTCCTTGCATTGGGTGGGGAGCGACTGTTGCTTCATTCGTCCGAACTCCTGTTGCTTTTCGCCGTACATCATCTCGACCAGCGTCTGCTGATAGATGTTTCCCAGCTTGTATTCGGGAAACACGAAGTGGTCGCAGGCATATACGTCGCCGTTGAACTCCATCACGCCGGCGTGTCCGCACGTCTTGGCCATGGAGCATACGCCGGGTTGCTCGCCCATCCAGTTGGCCAATGTGGAATCGAACAGCTGGATGTAGTAGTTGCCCACGTCCTCTTTCACCCATTCGTCGAACAGGGCACAAAGAAAGTCACCCCATTGCCGGGGAGTGACGGAGAAGTCGGCCAGTTCGGTAGCATTCTCGCGGTCGGCCAACGAAGCCAGGTGTCGTCCGTCCTGATGAGGCATGATGCGTTCTACGATGGGGGCAAACTGGATGTATTGGCAGCCTATTTCCTTGAAGAAGTGATAGAAGTCCAGCGGATAGTCGGCATTGAAGTCGTTCACCACGGCCATCCCATTCCACATCACGTCGTGCTTCTTCAGCAGGTTGATGCCCTGCATCACTTTGACGAACGATGGCTTGCCCTGTCGGTTCTTCCGGTATTCGTCGTGGAACTCCTGTGGCCCGTCGATGGAGACGCCTACCAACCAGTTGTTTTCCTTGAAGAAGCGACACCATTCGTCGGTCAGCAGGGTGCCGTTGGTCTGTATGCAGTTGTCTATGGTACGTCCGTGGGCATATTTTCGTTGCAGCTCCATAGCACGCTTGTAGAAGGAGAGGGGGCGCATCAGTGTTTCGCCGCCGTGCCAGGTGAACAATATCTGTGGCATGGTCTGTGCCTGTATATACTCCTGTACGAATCTTTCCAAGAGTTCTTCGCTCATCACATGCTTGGGATTGTTCTGATATAGTTTGGATTTCTCCAGATAATAGCAGTAGTCACATGCCAAGTTGCATATAGCCCCTGCAGGTTTCAGCATAACATATAGAGGCTTGGCAAACGGTGCGTATGTAGACATGAGTCATTCTCGTTTTAAATATATCACAATCATTTATGTGCAAAAATACGTAAAGCAAATGAAAATACGTTTCTTTGCTGTCCGTTTATAAGGATTATTAATACCTTTGTCACGTAATTATCATAAATCGTAAGGTGCATGATTAGAATGAATGTAAGCCATATCCTACCTTTTGTAGTGTTGTTAGTAACTCTCACTTCTTGTAGCCGCAAGTATAAGATTGATGGAAATTCTTCCATAACCAGCCTCGACGGAAAGCAACTGTTTCTCCGTACCCTTCAGGGCGGTCAGTGGAAAACCATTGATTCGGCGGAAGTGGTGCATGGGCTGTTCTCCATGGAGGGACCGCTCGATTCCGTTATGATGGTGACGCTCTATATGGACGATGAGGGCATCATGCCCCTGATTCTGGAAAAAGGAAAGGTGACGGTCACTATATCGAACTCTCAACTGGAGGCCAAAGGTACTCCTCTGAACGATGCCCTGTATGAGTTTATCGACAAGCGGAATGCAATGGAAGTGAAGCTCGATGAACTGGACCGCAAGGAAGCCCGCATGGTGCTCGACGGCGCCAATCTGGAGGAAGTGCGTGCGCAGCTGTCGAAGGAAGCCGAAACGCTGGTGGACGAAATGAACACTTATGTGAAAGGTTTCATTACCGATAATTATGAGAATGTGCTGGGTCCCAGCGTCTTCATGATGCTATGCAGCACCCTGCCTTATCCCATCATGACTCCGCAGATAGAAGACATCATGCGTACAGCCCCCATGACCTTCAAGGACAATGCTTTCGTGAAAGATTTCCTCTCCAAAGCCAAAGAAAACATGAAGCTGATAGAAGAACATCAGAAGCTGGAGGAAAACAGAAAATGATTTCCGCTCAGCATGACGCGCAGCCAAATTGGCTTCCCTTCCGAATGGCAAATAGTAAATAGTAAAATAGTAAATGCCCTCGGATAGTAAATGCTCAGATGACCTCTTGGTCCTCATTCTTCACCATCCCCTTATACTTTTCGGGTAATGCGCTCTCCACGGCCTTATACGCTTCGGTCATGGTCTCCTTGATGTTGTCTATGCCTTTCCCTTTGGGAGGGATAGGGTCGTGGATGGTCATAATCAGGCGATGGCGGTGAATCCATTTGCCGGTGCGAGGTAATATTTCGAACGAACCGTCAATCGTGACAGGCACTACGGCCAGCTGAAGCTCATCGGCCAACTGGAAAGCTCCTTTCTTGAAATAGCCCATGTGTCCCGTAAACGTGCGGGCACCTTCGGGAAATACCACCAACGATACACCATCCTTCAGCGAAGATTCGGCCTGACGCATGGTAGCCCATATCTTCTTGGGGCTGCTGCGATCTACAAAGATGTGCCCGGCACTTTCGCAAGCCTTCCCCACGAAAGGTATCTTGCGCAGGCTTTTCTTCATCATCCACTTGAAGTTGCGTCCTATGAAACCGTAGATAAGGAATATGTCGAAAGCACCTTGGTGATTGGGTACAAATACGTAGGAAGTACGCTTGTGCAGTTTCTCCTTGCCACGCACCTTGACGGGCAAGAGCAGCAAGTAGCAAGTCAGCTGAGACCATATCTTGCCGGGGTAATATCCCCAAAAGTGAGCACCACCTAAGAGTGAGCCTATGATGGTAGTCAGTGCCGTGAGAATAGTCAGTACCAGCAGTATAGGTAATGCAAAACAGATTTGGTAAATATTATAAATAATCTTCATGGATGTAGTTTTTTGATGCGACAAAGATAATGTATTTTATAGATACAGACACGGAAAATGTAGATTTTTGTCTCTGTTCTGAAATTTATCATGTACATTTGCCCCCTGAAAATATATGAATGTTATTGTCAGACTTATACAATCATGCAGAAATTAGTAAAGAAAGAGTATAGGATTCCTTTCGTTCTGGTGACGTCCCTGTTCTTCTTATGGGGATTTGCACATGCCATACTGGATGTGCTGAACAAGCATTTTCAGGAAGTGATGGAGATTACACGTGCCCATTCGGCATGGGTGCAGGTGATGTTCTATCTGGGATACTTTGTCATGGCCATACCCGCGGGCCTGTTTATCAATAAGTACGGCTATCGTCGTGGAGTGGTCTTCGGACTGTTGCTCTATGGGGTAGGCTCCTTGCTGTTCATTCCGGGCGAGCATTGGATGTCGTTCCATTTCTTCCTGTTCTCCCTCTTTGTCATAGCTTGCGGATTGGTGTTTCTGGAGACGGCGGCCAATCCTTACATGACCGAACTTGGAGAAAAGGAGACGGCTGCCAGTCGTCTGAACTTGGCTCAGTCCTTCAACGGGTTGGGATGCATCTGCGGTCCGCTGATTGGTGGACTGTTGCTGTTCTCCGAAGATAAGTCGGGCATTTCCATCCCTTATACTTTGATGGGCATCATCGTGTTGGGTGTGGCGCTCCTCTTTTCCCGCATCCGTCTGCCGGAGTTGGAACACCATGAGACGGAAGTGGAGCAGGGCAAGGGCTTATGGCATCATCCTTTGTTCGTGTTTGGCGTTGTAGCCCTCTTCTGCTACGAGATAGCCGAAATATCCATCAATAGTTTCTTCATCAATTACGTGGTAGATGATGGCTGGATGAATGCACGCGATGCTTCCGTAGTGCTCTCATTCGGTGGGCTGGGGCTGTTTATGTGCGGACGGTTTGCCGGAAGCTGGATTATGCGTTATATCCGTGCTGAGAAGGTGCTTCTCTTTTGTGCTGTGGGTACGGTGATTACCACCTCGCTGATAGTGCTGGACTGCGGCATCGTTTCGTTGGTGGCCCTCTTCTTGGGCTATGCCTTCGAGGCTATCATGTTCCCCACCATCTTTGCTTTGGCTCTGCGTGGGCTGGGCAGTTACACCAAACGGGCTTCTTCCTACCTGATGATGTCGCCCGTGGGCGGTGCGGTAGGACCTTTGTTGATGGGTAGCGTGGCCGACTGGACTAGCTCCATGTCCCTTTCCTTCATCGTGCCCTTGGTCTCCTTTATCGTGGTGCTGGCCTATTCGTGGGTTGTGAAAAAATCAACCCGCTAATTGTCAATAGTCAACATTCAATACTTAATAAAAAAATGACATTTGTCAATTGAAACACCGTAATCTCCGGCCAAGCCCCAAAGCGGAAGGGCATACCTACATATCCGATGCCCACATTGACGTACAACGACTGTTCGCCCTCACGATACATTCCCGACCATTCGGGATACTTGAGGGCGGACGGCGAATATCCGAACAATTCCATTTGAAAGGCATGGGTATGTCCGGCCAGCATCAGTTCGATGTCCGAAGCCGATAGCACTTCGCGCCTCCAGTGCGTAGGGTTATGGCTTAACAGGATGCGGAACATACCGTCGGTGCCCTGCATGGCACGGGGCAGGTCGGCATATTGCGAGAAGGGCGGCTCTCCGTCGTTCTCCACTCCGATAAGGGCAATGCTGTCGCCTTGGTGATGGATGATGGCGTGTTCATTCTTCAGTAGTTTCCAGCCCATAGCCTTTTGCTGCTCTAGCAGATAGCTGAGGTTTTCGGTTTCCTTCTCCTTATTCTTCCAATGGTAGTATGTGCCATAATCATGATTGCCTAAGATGGAATACACACCATCCGGCGCATGAAGCTGTGAAAGAATGCTCTGAAATCCGTCCAGCTCATGACTCTGTTGGTTTACCAAGTCGCCGGTGAAGACGATGAGGTCGGCTTCCTGCGCATTCACCAGATCGACCATGCGCTGCACGGCGGCAGGGTCTTCTTTCCAGCTTCCGATGTGTATGTCCGAAATCTGCACGATGCGATACCCGTCGAATCCTTTGGGCAGGTGTGCCGAATGGTAGTCTACTTCCTTCACATCGAATTGCGTGATGCCTGCGAAGTGCCCATAGAGCACATTGACGAAGCAGAGGATGCCCAGTAATAGTCCGATGCCGGTGAACGGCGTGCGCGGGCAAGCACGAACGACGCCATGTGCCACCACCCCTACCAGCGAACATAGTATGAAAAGAACCTTGGGTATGACGAATGCCATGAGTCCTATCACCAATCTTCCGATGGCTTGTGGGTGTTCGGATAGGGCATTGTCTCCACCCAAGAGCATATAGTAGATGTATGTTAGGAGCAAGGCGATGCTCGGAAGCCAATAGGCAAGGCGTAATGCTTTCCGTCGGGCGCTTCGGACGATATGGACGAAGTAGATATACAGGTCGGGAAGCAACAGAAACAAGACGAGGAGCAGGGTCATTCTATTCATAAAAATACAAATATGTTTTTAGTGGCAAAAAGCAGTGTTTTCTTGTCCGTAAAACTATGCTTTAAGATGTACAAAGCATAGTTCTATGAACAGCGTGTCATGCCGCCTGCCAAATTGCGCATAAAGATACAAAATTTTATTTGTTCGTAGTGTCGATGTCCTCTAATTCTTCGATGCTTTTTCGGATGCTATCCAGGTGTTTGTAAATGCCTTTCTTATAGAGGAAGTAGATGGCGATGGCATCGAATGTCAGGGAGGAGGCAATAAAGAAAATCTGTGCAACGACAGGGGCTTCGTCGTAGTCCCTCAGCCAATACACCAAGGCATTGACTGCCACAATCCAAATGCAGAGGCCGATAACTTCGTATTTAATCCATTGGCGGAAGACGGTCATGCGACGGCTGACCTCGGCCACGGGCATTATGTCGATGCGTGTCTGTAAGCTCCAGCGATAGGTCTTCCAATCCCATACCATCGCTGCCAGTAGGCTTAGGCTTATGAACCCGAGTATCACGGCTATTTTATCTTGCCAGAGTTCGTCTTCAACCCATTGTGAAATGAAGATGATGGACACGATGCATAGCAGCAAGACCAGTCCGCCCAGAGCTAGCGAAGCACGCTGAAAGTCGGTGATGCGTCCCAAACTCTTGGTCGATTTAGCCTTGTAGTTCGCTATCAGTTCGGCTATTTGCTCCTCGTTGGCAATGGTTTCCTTCTGCAATTCTTTGGAGAATAAGCTCCATGATTTTTTCAGTTCATCCAATTCCATATATGATATCTCCTTTATTCGTTTATATGATAGAGTTTCGTATATGCTCTATGTTTATTCATCCTTGTTCATTTTCCTCAGTTTGGTCTTTATCCGGTTGAGTTTGGTGGCCACGTTGGTCACGGTCAATCCGGTGATTTCGGCAATATCCTCATAGCTTTTCTCTTCCAGATAGAGCAGGACGATGGATTTCTCCAGCTGCCCTAGGCGGTTAATCATGCGGTAGAGTTGCCTTAGCATTTCTTGTGTTTCGTCGTCCTCCTCTGTCCGGTCGGCTTCTTGGGTGAGGGTGACGATTTCGGGAATGTTCTTTTCTTTTCGGATAAAGCTGATGCAGGTGTTCAGGGCGATGCGGTATATCCAAGTCGATATCTTGCATTCCTGACGGAACTTGGGGAAGGCCTTCCACAAGTTCAGCACCACGTCCTGATACAGGTCGTTGAGGGTGGCATGGGGCGTGGTGTATAGGTAGCACACCTTATAGATGACGCGCTCATATTCCCGTATCACGGACATAAATTCTTGTTCAAGTTTATCCATCTTGTTAATGAAGAGTTTACCTACTTGTCGCAAGCCTCCTCTCGAAAGTCACAGGTTGGCGAGGAATTTCCTCATTTTTTCTACTTCCATGCCGCGGCGGCGGGCATAGTCCGCCAATTGGTCTTCTCCAATCTTGCCGATGGAGAAGTAGCGTGAAGCGGGATGAGCCAACATCAGTCCGCTGACGGAGGCGTTGGGGTGCATCATGCCGTTTTCGGTTAGCGTGATGCCTATCTGCTTCATGTCCAGCAGTTCGTCGAGGATAAAGTTCACCGATAGGTCGGGGATGGAGGGATAGCCCACGGCAGGGCGTATGCCTTGATACTTCTCGACGAGCAAGTCGGCAATGGGCAATGACTCGTCCGGTGCATAGCCCCATGCCACTTTGCGGACGTATTCGTGCATCTTCTCCGTGGCGGCTTCGGCCAAACGTTCCAGCAGAATCTGTACGATGAGGCTTCGGAAGGGGTCGTCTTTGTAGTGCTCGATGACCGTCTCTCCGTTGAGCACCGAAGCCGCAAATACCCCCACGGTGTCCGGTATGTGCGAGGAGAGTGGACGTACAAAGTCACTCAGACAGAGGTACGGGCTACCGTCGGCATGAGGTGTCTGTTGGCGGAGTAGGGGGAAGACGGTGCCGTCCAATATCAAGTCGTCGCCATCGGCATTGGCTTGGCAGAGGCGATAGACAGTGATGGGGGTAACGTCAGCCTCCAGCACGTTCAGCACCTGTTCGGTTTCCTTGAACAGACGGATAGCCTCCTTGGCTTTTGTGCGGTCCTCGTCTGCGAGGGAAGCCAACCACGAAGCATGGCAGGCTTCGCATCCGTGTACATAGGCGATGGCGGCAAACTTAGGTTGGAAGCCCCACGCATGGAAGAAATATATCCAGTTGATATAGGGCACTACCTCGTGCACCTGATAAGTGAGTACAGAACCACCGGAAGCTAAGGATTTTGTTTCAACCATTTTCAAACCTCAAAAATTATCCCTTCTCAATTCTTAACTGTAATTGTCAATTGTTAATTGTCAATTAATTAAACCTCAGCTCCTCCCCCCGATAGTTTTCATCCACGGCATTGTCCTGATATACAATGTGTCCGTTGGCAAAGGTCTTCTCTACCTTCCAGTTGAAGGTATGTCCCTCCAGCGGGCTCCAGCCACATTTGCTCAGAATGACGTCAGTGTTTACTTGCCACGGCGTAGAGGGGCGCACCAATACAAGGTCGGCTTGATAGCCTTCGCGGATGTAACCACGTTGGCTGATGCCATAGAGCTGAGCGGGCGCATGACACATCTTCTCCACCACCGTTTCGATGCTGAACACACCTTCGTCTGCCAGCTCCAGCATACTGACCAACGAGAATTGAATCATCGGCATACCCGACATGGCTTTCAATGCACCACCTTGCTTTTCGGCAAGCACATGCGGGGCATGGTCAGTGGCAATGACGTCAATCAGTCCTGAGCGCACAGCAGAGCGCAAGGCATCGCGGTCGCTACGGCGCTTCACGGCAGGATTGCACTTGATGCGGGCACCCAGACGAGCATAGTCAGCCGTGTCGAAGAGCAGATGGGCAACACATGCTTCGGCTGTAATGCGCTTTTCGGCAAGAGGGGCTTGGTGGAAAAGTTTCAGTTCCTTGGCCGTAGAGATGTGGAGCAGATGCAAGCGTGCGTTGGCTTCCGTAGCCAGTCGGACAGCCAAATGCGACGAGCGGTAGCACGCCTCCACCGATCGGATGGACGGATGTTTGGCCAGCGGAACGTCTTCACCAAACTTCTCCTTGTATTTTTCGGTATTCTGCTTGATGGTCTCTTGGTCTTCGCAATGGGCGGCAATCAGCATATCCGTACCTTGGAAGATGCGTTGCAGGCTGTTGATGCGGTCCACCAACATATTTCCCGTGCTGGAACCCATGAACAGCTTGATGCCGCACACGCGGTGTTTGTCCAGCTTGTCGAATTCGGTGTAATTGTCATTGGTAGCCCCGAAGTAGCACGAGTGGTTGACGATGCACTTCTCGTTCAGCAAGTCCAGCTTGGCGTTCAGTGCATCGAGGGTTGTGGTCTGCGGATTGGTGTTGGGCATATCCATGATGGAGGTCACCCCGCCGGCTGCCGCTGCACGGCTTTCGGTCAGTATGTCGGCCTTATGTGTCAGTCCCGGGTCGCGGAAGTGTACATGGTCGTCGATGATGCCCGGCAATAGGTAGCAGCCCGTAGCATCTATCATCTTGTCGCAAGGGGCGGAGAGTGGTTTTCCGTTGGTCAGCACCTCGGCAATGCGTGCTCCTTCTATTACGACAGAGCCTTGGATGGATTGTCCTTCGTTGACAATCGTTGCGTTATGCAGTAATGTTCTCATTCTTTGGTTAATGGATAATTGATAATGCTCAATTCTTCATTCATCATTCTTCGTTCTTCATTCAAAGAAGTTCTTCATTTAAAAAGGCTGTCCCATTTTAGTCGGATAACCCCGAATACGGCTTCCCCGAAGATGCTGCTATTCATCTTCGACGTGCCCAGCTCGCGGTTGACGAAGATGACGGGTACTTCGGTCACCTTGAAGCCTAGTTTGTAGGCCGTGAACTTCATTTCTATCTGGAAGGCATAGCCTTTGAAGCGTATCTTGTCCAGCTGTATGGTGTCCAGCACCCGGCGGCGGTAGCATACGAATCCGGCCGTGGTGTCGTGTATGGGCAGTCCGGTGATGAAGCGTACATACTTCGATGCAAAGTAGGACATCAGTACGCGCCCCATGGGCCAGTTCACTACATTCACTCCGCTGACGTAGCGCGACCCGATGGAAACGTCGGCTCCTTCCGTGGCGCAGGCGTTGTACAAGCGGGGTAGGTCGTTGGGATTGTGGCTGAAGTCGGCATCCATCTCGAAGATATATTCGTAGTTGTGCTGCAAAGCCCATTTGAAGCCTGCGATATAGGCTGTTCCCAGTCCCAATTTCCCTTTCCGTTCTATCATGAACAGGCGGTCGGTAAACTCTCCTTGCAGCCTCCTTACAATGGCGGCGGTGCCGTCCGGCGAACCATCCTCAATGACGAGTATGTGAAATCCGTGTTCCAGACCAAGTACGGCACGGATGATGTTTTCGATGTTCTCCCGCTCGTTGTAGGTGGGAATGATTACGATGCTGTCTGATGTATGCATGTTGACTATATGATTGTTGTATTTCAGGAGCCTGCGCCTCTGTCTGTTGCGGCGCCTCTCCGGTTTCTAGAAACAAAAGTAGTGCTTTTCCACTATTCGTAGATAAAAACAACAGATTATTTATGTATTTTTGCGGTGGAATTTAAAATAAACGCAAGTTTCTTCATGATTCTCTCTGAACTTCAACAACTATATGCCGCCCATCCCAACGTGGAGGGGCTCAAACGGCTACTAAACGATACTTCCGTCCGTCACGTTTTTTGCGGAGGCCTCTGTGCTTCGGCTGCATCACTCTACTCCTCCGTATTGGTGGAGCAGGCCGGATGTCCCTTTGTCTTCATCCTCGGCGACTTGGAGGAAGCCGGTTATTTTTACCACGACCTGACGCAGGTGTTGGGCAGTGAGCGTGTGCTTTTCTTCCCCAGTTCTTTCCGCCGTGCCATCAAGTATGGACAGAAAGATGCCGCCAACGAGATACTCCGCACCGAGGTGTTGAGTCGCTTGCAGAAGGGCGATGCCGGATTGTGCGTTGTCACCTATCCCGATGCGCTGGCCGAGAAGGTGGTCTCCCGCCAAGAATTGGGCGACAAGACCCTGAAACTCCATGCGGGCGAAAAGGTCGATATGGGTTTCGTCACCGAAGTCCTACGCAGCTACGGCTTCGAGTATGTAGATTACGTTTACGAACCCGGACAATACGCCGTGCGCGGCAGCATTGTCGATGTCTTTTCTTTCTCCTCCGAATATCCTTTCCGCATCGACTTCTTTGGCGACGAAGTGGAGAGCCTCCGCACCTTCGAAGTGGAGACGCAGCTTTCCAAGGAGAAGAAGGAGAGCATTGTCATTGTGCCCGACCTCAGCCATAGCCTGGAGCAGAGTGGAAGTGGGGGCATGGTTTCCTTCCTCGATTTCCTGCAAGCCGATACCGTGTTGGCCATGCGCGACCTCCTTTGGCTGCGCGAGCGCATACAGAATGTGCACGATGAGTCGCTCACTCCACAGGCCATCGCCGCCCGCGAAGCCGAAGAAAATGGGGCTATCACCCTCGATGGCAAGCTCATCGATGGAAGCGAATTCTCCCTCCGTGCCCTCGATTTCCGACGTTTGGAGATGGGAAACAAACCTACCGGCACACCCGATGCCACGCTGACTTTCGATACCTCCGCGCAACCCATTTTCCATAAGAACTTCGACCTTGTCTCTGCCAGTTTCAAGGATTTTCTCAGTCGGGGATGCACTCTCTACATCTGTAGTGACAGCACTAAGCAGACCGACCGCATCCGTGCCATCTTCGAAGACCGGGGCGACCGTATCGACTTCATCGCCGTAGAGCGTACCCTCCACGAAGGGTTTGCCGACAACACCCTGCACATCTGCGTCTTTACCGACCATCAGCTGTTCGATCGCTTCCATAAGTATAACCTGCGAAGCGACAAAGCCCGTAGCGGAAAAGTGGCGCTCAGCCTGAAGGAGCTGAACCAGTTTACTCCGGGCGACTATGTGGTGCATACCGACCATGGTGTAGGCCGTTTTGCGGGACTTGTGCGCATTCCCAACGGAAACACCACGCAGGAGGTTATGAAGATAGTCTATCAGAACGAAGACGTGGTGTTTGTTTCCATTCATTCCCTCCACAAGGTATCCAAGTATAAAGGGAAGGAAGGCGAAGCTCCCCGCCTGAACAAACTAGGCACAGGAGCTTGGGAGAAACTGAAGGACCGCACCAAGACCAAGATAAAGGATATTGCCCGCGACCTTATCCGCCTCTACTCGCGCCGCCGCGAAGAGAAAGGCTTCCAATACAGTCCGGACAGTTTCCTGCAACGCGAGCTGGAGGCCTCTTTCCTCTACGAGGACACGCCCGACCAAAGCAAGGCCACTGCCGACGTGAAGGCCGATATGGAGAGTGCCCGTCCCATGGATCGATTGGTATGTGGCGATGTAGGATTCGGAAAGACCGAGGTTGCCATTCGTGCCGCTTTCAAGGCCGTGACCGACAACAAGCAGGTAGCCGTATTGGTGCCCACCACCGTGCTGGCCTATCAGCATTTCCAGACGTTCAGCGAACGCTTGAAGGGGATGCCCTGCCGCGTGGAGTACCTCAGCCGTGCCCGTACTTCTGCCCAAGCCAAGGCTGTCCTTAAGGGATTGGCCACCGGCGATGTCAACATCCTTATCGGTACGCACCGCATCTTGGGCAAGGATGTAAAGTTCAAAGACTTGGGTCTGCTCATCATCGACGAAGAGCAGAAGTTCGGCGTTAGCGTCAAGGAGAAACTCCGTCAGCTAAAGGTGAACGTCGATACACTGACCATGACCGCCACCCCCATTCCGCGAACCCTGCAATTTTCGCTCATGGGGGCCCGCGACCTTTCCGTCATCCAGACGCCTCCCCCCAACCGCTACCCCATACAGACCGAGGTGCATACGTTCAACGAAGAAATCATTGCCGATGCCATCAATTTCGAAATGAGCCGCAATGGACAGGTGTTCTTTGTGAACAACCGCATTGCCAACCTCTACGAATTGCAGGACCTCATCAAGCGTAACATCCCCGATTGTCGTGTGTGCATCGGCCACGGACAGATGGAGCCTGCCGAACTGGAGAAGGTCATTCTCGACTTTGTGAACTACGATTTCGATGTCCTCTTGGCCACCACCATCATCGAGAGTGGCATCGACATACCCAATGCCAACACCATCATCATCAATCAGGCGCAGAATTTCGGATTGAGCGATTTGCATCAGATGCGCGGGCGTGTGGGGCGTAGCAACAAGAAGGCATTCTGCTACTTGTTGGCTCCTCCTCTCTCTTCGCTTACTCCCGAAGCCCGGCGTCGCTTGCAGGCCATCGAGAACTTCTCCGACCTGGGCAGTGGCATCCACATAGCCATGCAGGACCTCGACATTCGTGGCGCAGGCAATATGCTGGGAGCCGAACAGAGCGGCTTCATTGCCGACCTGGGCTATGAGACCTATCAGAAGATTCTGTCCGAAGCCGTACACGAACTAAAGACCGACGAGTTTGCCGACCTGTATGCCGAAGAGCTGAAAGCCGAAGGCGGGAACATCAGCGGCGAACAATTTGTTGATGAATGTCAGGTGGAGAGCGACCTCGAACTCCTTCTGCCCGCCACCTACGTCACGGGCAGCAGCGAGCGAATGTTGCTCTACCGCGAACTCGACGGCCTGACGTTGGACTCCGATGTCGAGGCTTTCCGTGCCCGCTTGGAAGACCGCTTTGGCCCCATTCCTCCCGAGACGGAGGAACTTCTTCGCATTGTGCCTCTTCGTCGCATAGCAGCCCGTTTGGGTGCCGAGAAAGTATTCCTGAAGGGAGGACGCATGGCGTTGTTCTTTGTCTCCAACCCCGATAGCCCCTACTATCAGAGTCAAGCCTTCGGCAAAGTCATAGCCTACATGATGAAGTACACCCGCCGTTGCGACCTGCGCGAGCAGAACAACCGACGCAGTATGTCGGTGCGCGATGTGTCGTCGGTGGAAGAAGCCGTAGCGGTGCTTCGCGAAATGCTGACGATGGAGGTGAAGGAAGACTG
>JAUNJD010000300.1 GCA_030523205.1 Bacteroides sp. | reverse complement strand
ACTATATCACTCAATGAGTGATTCTACCCCCGTCAGAAGTTGTTCTGGCGGGGATTTTTATGTCCAAACGGATGGATTTGATAGTTTTTGAAAAATAATGAATGTTTACATTGATAATCCTGTCGTATCTCTAGGTGATTGTTCTCTATGGCGAGTCGGGCAACAAGCAAAAAGTTTTCCTTTTATTTTGTGTGCTCACTTTGCTTCACTATCTTTGTATCATGTTCCACCCCCCATAAAAATCATGAACCATGGAAGAGGTAAAAATGTTGCCTTACGGCATCGCCAATTTTGCAGACTTGCGTGGTGAGAATCATTATTGTGTCGATAAGACGATGTACCTGCCCCGGCTGGAGGCGGCGGGAGATTTCCTGATTCTTGTCCGTCCGCGTCGTTTCGGCAAGAGTATCTTCCTCAGTATGCTGCGCGACTATTACGACACGTCGCGGCAAGAGCGTTTCGATGAGCTGTTCAAGGGGCTGTGGATAGCGGAGCATCCTACCGAGCTGAAGGGCAAGTATCAAGTGATATATTTCGACTTTTCGCAGGCAAGTGTGGGGCGGGGCGACTTGGAAGAGCGTTTCCACTCCTATTGTTCGCAAGTGCTGATAGACTTTGCCAAGCGCAATGCAGCCTATTATGGCGAAGGCTTTGTGGAGGACATCGAGCGGATGGCCCCCAATTCGGGCGAACAGTTGCGACACATCTGCTTTGAAGCAAAACGAAAAGGGCATCAGCTCTACCTCATCATCGACGAGTACGACAACTTCACCAACAACGTGCTGAACGAGCGCGGTCAGGAGGTGTATCACGCCCTGACCCATGCCACCGGCTTCTACCGCGAAGTCTTCAAAATATACAAGGCCAACTTCAACCGCATCCTGATGATGGGTATCAGCCCCGTGACGCTGGACGACCTGACGAGCGGGTTCAACATCGCCCGCAACATCTCCACCAATCCTCTGTTCAACATGATGCTGGGCTTCAGCGAAGAGGACGTGCGCACCATGCTGAACTATTACAAGGATGCAGGCCTGCTGAAAGCCGACATCGAGGCGATGATTGCCGAAATGAAGCCTTGGTACGACAATTATTGCTTCGCCGAGGAAAGTTTGGACAGAGATCCGAAAATGTTCAACTGCGACATGGTGGTCTATTATCTGAAGAACTACCTTGAACTGGGCACTTCGCCCAAGCAGATGCTCGACTTTAACACCCGCACGGACTACACCAAGATGAAGCGTCTCATCGAGCTGGACGGTATGGGCGACGAACAGCGGAGCATCATCCGCGAGATAGCGGCGGAGGGCAAGATAGAAGCCATCTTGAACCTAACCTTCCCGGCCGAGCGCATTTATGACAAACAGAACTTCGTCAGCCTGCTCTATTACTATGGAATGTTGACCATGACGCAGGATCTGGGTATGTTGATAGAATTAAGCATCCCGAACAACAACGTGCGGAAGCAATATTACGAATATCTATTGACGGAGTACCAGCAAGTGGCCCGGCTCGATTTTATGACCATGGCGAGATCCTTTCAGGCCATGGCGATACGTGGCGATTGGCGTCCTGCCCTTCAGATGATGGCCGATGCCTACAAGAATACGTCGTCCGTTCGCACCGGCATCGAGGGCGAGCGCAACCTGCAAGGCTTCTTTACCGCCTACCTCAGCATCAATTCCTATTATCTCACTGCCCCCGAGGTAGAGCTGAACCACGGCTACTGCGACCTCTTCCTGATGCCCGACCACGTGCGTTATCCACAGACAGCGCACAGCTACATCATCGAACTGAAATACCTCTCCGCCAAGGCCACAGACGCACAGACCGAAAGTCAGTGGCAGGAGGCTGTGGAGCAGATACGCCGATACGCCGTCGGTGAGCGTGTGCAGCAGATGTGTCAAGACACAGAGTTGCATTTGCTGGTGGTGCAGGTAAGGGGAAATGAGTTGGTGAAAATGGAGGAAGTATCGTTGTAGATGTAACCTGGAGGGACATCGATAAACTCTCGACTACGTCTGGCAGCAACAGCGGAAGCACCGGCGGTACTGATACCGGCGATGGTGGCGACACCGGCGATGGCGGTAGCACGGGCGGAGGCGGAACCCCGCTGGGATAACACTTCGTTAGGAAAAGCAACAGGAGGATATGGCGCACACATGGCGGGCATATCCTCCTGTCTGTTTTTGTCGGCAGCGCTTCCTGCTTCGGGGCTTATTCTTTTTCCAGTTCCTTCGCCTCGTTCCACAGCCGGTCCATCTCGTCCAGCGTCATGTCGTGTAGGTTCTTGCCTTGCTTGATGCTGTGCGCCTCCACATAGTTGAAGCGGCGGATAAACTTCTGGTTGGTGTGCTCTAGTGCATTGTCCGGATTGATTTTGTAGAGGCGGGCGGCATTGATGAGGCTGAACATCACGTCGCCAAACTCGGCTTCGGCCTTCTGCTTGTCCATGTGGGCCACTTCGGCCTGAAACTCTTCGATTTCCTCCTTTACCTTGTCCCACACCTGCTCGCGCTCGTCCCAGTCGAAGCCCACGTTGCGTGCTTTGTCCTGGATGCGATAGGCCTTGATGAGCGAGGGTAGGGCAGCCGGCACACCGCTCAGCACCGTCTTGTTGCCACCTTTCTCCTTCAGCTTCAGTTGTTCCCAGTTCTCGCACACCTGTCCGGCCGTCTCTGCCTTGACGTCGCCAAACACGTGCGGATGACGGAAGATGAGCTTTTCGCACAGTCGGTCGCACACGTCCTTGATGTCGAAGTCACCCGTCTCGCTGCCTATCTTGGCGTAGAAGGCTACGTGCAGCAGTACATCGCCCAGCTCCTTACAGATGTCGTTCGTGTCGTGGCGTATCAGGGCATCGCATAGTTCGTAAGTTTCTTCAATGGTGTTGGGACGCAGACTTTCGTTGGTCTGTTTGCGGTCCCACGGACATTTCTCGCGCAGTTCGTCGAGGATGTCGAGGAAGCGTCCGAAGGCTTCCATTTGTTCTTGTCTTGAATGCAGCATTTTATATATTTCGTTTTTGTCAGAAATTACTATTAAAATATGAGATTTATATAAGCAAAGTTATGGAAAATCTTTGGGAATATAGAGAAAAGAGGGGGAAATGATGCTAATATGGTTAACATCGATTTTGTTATGGTATTAGACGATAACAAACCGAATAAGTTAAAAACGTAAGAAAACAGGGGGAAGTTACATACCTGAAGACTGGAATATTTAAGATGAAATAAAATCATAATTCGGGTAAATCCTGTGATAATCTGTCTATATTGAGTAGATTATAACAGCTTTTTTGTAATTTTGTATCAATATATAGAAAAGTATGGAAAGAACTGATTTTATAGAAAACAGAATCGATGTCGTTAAGAACATATATACTCTCTATTCTTATGCCAAAAGTTCTGTGGCTGAAGATAAAGAATGGGCTTTGCAACGATTTAGGCAAGGGAAATGGTATGTAGTCGAACCGTTTGGGAATACCTTGTTATTCGCTCCAAGTCGTTTTGTCGGTTACAAAAACAATACAAGAGAGAAACATGCATCCAATTCTGGAGATGGAACGCAAACAAATAGCAGGTTCCGTGAACTGAAATTGTATAAGGAAATAACGGATGAATTTCTGTCTGAGCAATTTGAATATTTCATGGATACGTTGGGAATAGAAAAAGATACTGCCAAGTTTCTAATTCCAAATAATTGTGACATTGACGATTTGAAGAAGACACACAAGTGCTATTTCATCTGTCCAACTCATTGTAAGGGGCAAAAGAAAGATGCATGGAAAAGCTTCCTTTCTAAAAACATCATGGCTATAGGGTGGAATCATACAGACTATACAAATTATACCATTGATGAGATAAAGAAAGATTATGAAGATGATTCGACAGCAATAGGACCTTTTACATTGATAAAACAAATAAAAGAAGGAGATATTGTATGTTGTACAAATAATAATTTCGGAT
>JAUNJD010000039.1 GCA_030523205.1 Bacteroides sp. | reverse complement strand
TACTGTACAGCTTATAAAGCACTGCTTTATTTTGAATAAAAAACAATAAAGTGCAAATACTCTGATTTTCAAATAAGTCCCTTTTAGCGTCTTATTCCGTTTAAGGCCACCCCGTATGTCATTGCCTAAAATTAAATTATTGGTTCCTATTATTTATAAAATTCACGAAACATGGGTCATTTATTCAATTTTTTAAGTTTAAAAGACGTATTTTAAAGCGAATAATTGACGCTTGTCCGATATTTGTAGTGAATTTTATTTTTAATTGTTAATCTATTAATTAAACGTATGAAAAAAGAAAGGCAAAACTGCTTAGTGACCCTTTTATTGCTTTTCATGCTATTCCCTTTAGGCGTGTATGCGCAACAGATACAGGTCAAGGGGCGTGTAATTGATGAAGCTTTAAAAGAAGGGATTCCCGGAGCTAACATCACGGTGAAAGGGACCGGAACAGGTACTGTCACCGATGTGGACGGAAACTATTCTCTTACCGTTGACAAGAATGCCACCTTAGTGTTCTCGTTTATTGGTTATGTGGAACAGAGTGTGCCGGTCAACGGTCGGCAAGTGATTAATGTGACGCTCAAGGACGACACCCAGGCTTTGGACGAAATTGTTGTGATTGCTTATGGTACGAAGAGCAAAGCCACTATTACGGGAGCGTTGTCCAGCATCGAAAACAAGGAGTTGGTTAAGTCTCCTGCGGCTAGCGTTACGAACGTGTTGGCAGGTTCCGTGCCGGGTATTTCGGCCGTGCAGAGTAGTGGACAGCCCGGTAAGGATGCTGCCCAGATTTATGTGCGTGGTTCGGGTTCGTTGAACGAGTCGGCCGGTTCACCGCTTATCTTGGTGGATGGTATTGAGCGCGACTTCTCTCAGCTCGACCCCAATGAAATTGAGAGTATTTCGGTGTTGAAGGATGCTTCTTCAACGGCTGTGTTCGGTGTACGTGGTGCCAACGGTGTAATATTGGTTACTACACGCCGTGGTTCGAGCGGCAAACCGAGCATCAACGTTTCTCTTTCGATGGGTTTGCAACAGCCTTCCAATGTCATCAAGCAGGTGGGCAGTTACGAATATGCCAAGTTCTACAACTACCGTGCAGACATCAATGGCTATACCTCTAAGTTCTCCGACTTGGCCATCGAAGCCTATCGCACAGGTTCCGACCCCATTTATCGCCCCAGCGTCATCTGGAGTGATTACCTCTTTAAGAATGCTTTCCTGCAGAGTAAGAACAATGTCAATATCTCCGGTGGTACGGACAACGTGAAATACTTCATATCGCTCGGTTATCTGTACCAAGACGGTATCTTGAAGTCGTTCAATACACTGCCTTACGACAACAACTATAAATATAATCGTTACAACTATCGTGCGAACTTAGACTTCAGCCTGACAAAGACCACCACCATGAAGCTGGGTGTGGGTGGATACATCGGTATCACTCAGTCGCCAAACTCCACGCAGGAATATACGTGGGGCGACGTTACTTGGACAGCCATTCAGGCATGGTCTACCCCGTTCTCCGGTCCCGGTGTGATAAACGGCATCCGTACGATTGTACCCTCCAGCTCGTTGCCCGACGTTGAGTTGCGCGACGGTCTTCAGTTCGTATATGGACAAGGCTATCAGCAACAGTATGACACGCAGTTGAATATGGACATCGACATCACCCAGAAGCTGGATTTCATCACCCCCGGACTTAGCTTCTCGCTGAAAGGTGCTTACGACAACAACTTCATGCTGCTGAAGGAGCGTACCGGTGGTGCCGTGGAATATCAGACCGCTTGGCACAAGACCGCTTTGGAAGATAGCTCCATCCCCGAAACGTCTCTTTCTTATGATAAGACCATTGTATACGTGCCCGGAGGTTCGGCTACGCCGCTTACTTACTCCGAAGAGTACGACCGCGACCGCAACTGGTACTTGGAAGCACGTTTCAACTACGACCGCACTTTCAATACCGACCACAAGGTAGGTGCTTTGTTGCTCTACAATCAGTCGCGCGACTACTATCCTACGCTGACCGACGGTAGCGGCGACTTGGCCGACTATTGGTACATCCCTCGTGGATATATCGGCTTTGTAGGCCGTGCCACTTATAGCTATCAAAGCAAATATATGGTGGATGTGAACGTCGGTTACAACGGTTCCGAGAACTTTGCTCCCGGCAGTGGCCGTTACGGTTTGTTCCCCTCTGTATCTGCCGGTTGGGTACTGACAGCAGAGAAGTTTATGGAGAAGCAAAAGGTATTTGATTATCTGAAGTTGCGTGCATCTTACGGAGTTGTAGGTAGTGACGTGGGTATGGAGACGCGATTCATGTACAAGCAAGGTGCATGGTCGTCCAGCGGAAGCTATTCCTTTGGTATAGACAACACTACCAGCTCGGAAGGTTATGCTTACGGCACACCCGGCAATACAGCTGTTACATGGGAAACGGCCAAGAAGCAGAACTACGGTTTGGATGCCAAGTTCTTGGATAGCCGCCTGTCGTTGACGTTCGATTACTTCTTCGAGCATCGTACGGGCATCTTGATTTCACCGAATTCTTATCCGGGCATTATTGCTACTTCGTTGCCCAACATGAACTTGGGTATTGTTGACAATCATGGTTACGAAATCTCGTTAGGATGGAACGACAAGATACGCGACTTCAACTACTATGTGAATGCCAACGTATCCTTTGCCCGCAACAAAATCATCTATATGGATGAAGTAGAAAATGAATATTCATATCAGAACGAAACCGGACATTCAACCGACCGTAACTCCGGATTGTGGCGATTTGTCCGTCTGTATCAAGAAAGCGACTTTATCGTAAACGATTCTGGTGAGACCGTGCTGAACCCCAATCTGCCTCAACCGGATGCTACCATGGTAACTATTGCTCCGGGTGACTGTATGTTTGAGGACTTGAATGGTGACGGTGTGATTGATGATAACGATAAAGGATATGCTGGTTATTCTTCCCGTCCGGAGTATACCTTTGGTTTGAATGCCGGTTTTTCATGGAAAGGCCTTTCGTTCTCTATGCAGTGGACGGGTGCTACCAACGTGAACAAGCTGATGGAAGCCGACTACGTGGTGCCTTTCACCAATGCCGGAAACCGTGGTTTGTTGAAGCACTTGTATGATGGATGTTGGACTCCGACTAAGACCGATGCCGACTATCCGCGTCCGGCCAACAACACGTGGAACTTTGCCACCGACAATGGCCCTACGTCTACCCTGTGGTTGAGAGATGCGTCTTATCTGCGCCTCAAGAGCTTGAATGTGGGCTATACCTTCAGTGGTCAGCCGTTCCTTAAGAAATTGGGCATCAGCTCACTGTCTCTGACGTTCAGCGGATACAACCTGCTGACATTCTCTCCGCTGAAACTGATAGATCCCGAGGGAAACACAACGAACAACGGAGGATATCCTTTGGTGAAGCTTTACAGCTTTGGCTTGAATCTTAGTTTCTAACCCCATTAATGCAAGAAAGATATGAAAAGACTTATAAAGCTGTCGGCACTCCTAATGGGCATCACTTTCGCCTGCTCGTGCTCGGATATCAAGTTCGGCGACGACTTTCTGGGCACTGCCCCCGAGTCTAACGAATCGACCTTGGACTCCATGTTCAGTTCCAAGCTGAATGCCGAGAAGGTTCTGACGCAGGCCTATACCTATCTGCCCTACGGACTTATCGACAAATTGGGTACCAACCAGTTGGAATGTCTCACCGACCTCAGTTCGAGCTACCGTGAGAATGCCAGTGACGGTCCCACGAAATTGTACTATAACGGTGCGCTTACTGCCAATTCTATCAATACCAATGCGGCTTATTGCTTTGGTAGCGAGGAAGACTGGTATACGATACGTTATGCTTGGATTTATATTGAAAATGTAGATCGTGTTTCGGATATGACCGAAGCCGAAAAGACAGAACGAAAGGCTGAAGCACGTATGCTGATTGCCCTTTCGTATGCTGAAATGTTGCGATACATTGGCGGTTTCCCCTACATAGACCATGCCATAGAAACTACTGATGACATGAGCTTCCCCCGACTGACTTTTGCCGAAAGCGTTGAGAAGATTGTGACGTTGATTGACGAAGCCCTGCCCGGACTGGAATGGGAACATAGCGACAGCGACAACGGACGTATGACGCGCGCCGGTGCACTCGGATTGAAGTTGCGCGTGCAGTTGTTTGCTGCCAGCCCGATGTTCAACTCGGATACGCAATGGCACGATGAGGCCGACGAATATACTTGCTACGGCAATTACGACGTAACTCGTTGGGAAGATGCCTTGGCTACGGCCGAACAGTTGCTGGAAGAGCTGGAAACCAATGGCGTATATGAGTTGGAAGTTCCCGAAAGCACTTCTACCGATGATATGCGTGCTGCTTTCCGCAAGGCTTACTACAACCGTGCCAGCTCGGAGGTGCTTATCTCTACCCGCCGCGGTTCGTCGGTTAGCATTCACGACGATATGATTACCAACTCCGACTACTGGGGCCCGACACTGAACTATGTCAATATGTTCCCGTGGAGCGATGGTACAGACTTCTCTGATGACTTTGATTGGGAAGACCCGGAAACACAGCCTTTCTTCGATGCTGATGGAGAACCTACACGCGATATCCGACTCTACGAGACGGTAGCCGTGCCGGGTGATATCTACCGCGACGGTTCCTTGGCTCCGGTTTACTCCAACGCCACCAGCGGATTTATGGAAAGCGGTACAGGATTCCGCATGATGAAGTTCATCCTTCAGCAATCATCCGACCGTACTTCCTTGCTTCCGCATTGGCCTTACCTCCGCTTGCCGGAAGTTTACTTGAGCTATGCTGAGATTCTGAACCACCTGAATGGAGGACCGGGACGTGCTTCGAATGGCGACCGTCCGGAAGACTACCTCAACATGGTACGTACCCGTCTGGGCCAGTTGCCCGAAATCGACACCAGCGATATGGACGAGGATGAATTCCTGGAAGCAGTGCTTCGCGAACGTGCACTGGAATTTGGTTACGAAGAAGTACGTTGGTTCGACCTTATCCGCTACGGACGTTCGGAAGACTTCACCAAGACACTTTATGGACTGGTATCGGTTGGTGATGATGCCCGTACACCTACTTCCTACACTTTCTCGACAAAGACGCTGACAGGAACACATGCTCGTACATGGCAGACCAATTTCAATGCAAAGTGGTATCTGGCTCCTATCCCGCAGACCGAGATAAACAAGCAGTACGGAATGACTCAAAATCCGGGCTGGTAACAGTGTAATGACATCTTAACTTTAGTAAGAAGAAAATGAATAAGCGATATATTTTAACCATGCTTTGGGGAACTTTCTTGGCCGGAGCTACTGCTGTGGCGCAGGATGTTGTCCCCGAAACGGATTCTCTGGTGAACATCGGTTATCGCCGACAAGTTTCTGCACAGGTGAATCCCTATGCAAGTGCGACAGTCGGTTCGGATGTGTTGGTAAAATCACCCGAAATCGATGTCAAAAAGGCGTTGTACGGCAAGCTACGCGGACTGCACGTTGAGCAGGGAACCGGTTCGTCGGCCTACAACGAAGCCACTCTAAGCCTTTATGGCAATGAGCCGCTGGTGTTGATTGACGGTTTTGTAAGAAACCTGTCCGATATCACTTCCGAGGAAATTGAAAGCATTAGCGTACTTACCGACGCGGCATCTTGTGCCCTCTACGGTATGCGCGGTGCCAATGGAGTTGTGTTGGTGAACACCAAGCGCGGACAAAGCGGAAAGCTGAAGGTGACGGCACAGTACACTTTCGGACTGAACACGCAGTTCCGCAGCCCCGAGTTTGCCGACAGCTATACTTATGCTACAGCCTTGAATCAGGCTTACGAAAACGAAGGCTCCACCGTTCCTTACAATTCGCTCGAATTGGAAGCTTTCCGCACCGGACAATATCCGACGGAATTCCCCGACGTGAATTGGTGGGATGAGGTTTATCAGAATCCCGGAAACACACACCGTCTTGACCTTACGTTCAACGGTGGTAGCGACCGCTTCCGCTATTATACCGTAGTAGGATACTACTTTGACAAGGCCATGCTGACTTATAACATCAACGACAGCCGCTACGACTCCAAGACGAAGGATGTGCGCCTGAACGTACGTACCAACTTGGATGCCGACCTGACTCCTACTACCAAAATGCGCTTTAACTTGATGGGACAGTTGAAGGAACAGAACGGACCCAATTACGATTCGGATACATTCTTCTCCAATCTGTATATGATTCCGGCAGCAGCATTCCCCATCCTCCATTCCGATGGTACGTATGGCGGTAACTCTATTTACCTGGCCAACAACCCCATTGCCGTGCTTCGCGACAGCGGACATTGCCGCACTTCGTATGGAACACTCTACGCCGACCTTAGTCTGGAGCAGGATTTGAGTGCTATTACCGAAGGCTTGTCGGCATCGTTGGCAGTTTCTTTCGACAATCGAGGCTCCATGTACGAGAAGTCATCCAAGACCTATGCGTACAAATGGCACGATGCCTCCATTGACAGCTCTACCGGCTCTATGGTCTATACCCCCACACAGTGGAGCAGCAACTCGCCCACACTGACTTTGACAGACCAAGAGTTTGAAAGCCTATACATTGAAGCCAATTTCCAAGGTAAAATCGCATACGATCGCACCTTTGGCAAACATCATGTAGGTGGTGCAGCCATTTACGACCAATACTCATATACGCTCAACGGACAGAATAATAGCCAAAAGCGGCAATCGGCCATGCTGAATGCAACCTATACGTACGACAACCGTTATACGGCTAGCGTTGTTGCCAACTATTCCGGTAGCTCGTATCTGCCCGAAGGCGACCGATTTACTCTTTATCCGGCCGTTTCGGCTGCGTGGATTGCTTCCAACGAAGCTTTCATGAAGGATGTGAAGTTTATCGACTACCTACGTTTGCATGCATCGTTCGGTTTGTCGGGTTGGGATGGCAACCTTTCGCACGACTTGTGGCGTAGCAGTTACTCTACCGGCGGTTCCTACTATTTCATTACCAACGGTACGGCTAGTACCAGTTACAGCGAGACTACTCCGTTGGCAGTAACGGGTCTGACAGCCGAGAAGTCGCGTCGCGCTACTTTCGGAGTGGACTTGAGCATGTTCTCCAATCGCTTGGACATCAGTGCCGAAGGATTCTTCGAAAAGCGGAGCAATATCCTTGTTTCCAACGAAACCCGCGTGACCGGCATCATGGGTATCACACCGGGACAGACCAATGCAGGTATCTATAAGTATCGCGGTGCTGCCCTCTCCCTCAGCTGGAACGACCAAATCAACGACTTCAAGTACGGAGTTAGTGCCAATCTTACTTATATGACCAGTGAGGTGGTGAATGAGAATCAAGCTTATCAACAATATAGCTATCTGGACCATACCGGCAATAAGGTGAATCAGTGCTACGGCTTGGAGGCCATCGGATTCTTCAATGACCAACTGGAGATTAACAACAGTGCTACACAAACCTTCTCTACCGTTCTGCCGGGCGATGTGAAATACAAAGACCAGAATGGTGACGGCAAAATCGATAGTCAGGATATCGTAAAGATGTGTGGCAGCAGCACGCCCGAGGTTTGGTTTGGCTTCAGTCTGTATGCATCTTACAAGGGCTTTGATATTTCAGCTGATTTCTCAGGTGTTACGGGTGTTACCCTCAACCTGCTGGACAGCCCGCTCTACACACCGCTGATAAACAACGGAACCATCTCGAACACCTTCCTGGAACGCGAAATTCCTTGGACCACCGACACAAAGACTACGGCCACCATGCCGCGTCTGTCGAGCCAAAGCAACGCGAACAACTATCAGAACAGTTCGTTGTGGTATCGCGATGCTTCGTTTATCAAGTTGCGCAACTTGCAGATAGGATATACTTTCCCGAAGTCTATGCTGCGGTTTGCCGATATGCGTGTCTACTTGATGGGCACCAACCTGTTCTCGCTTGACAATGTTGGATTTGCCGACCCCGAACAGTTGGTAGCTGCTTATCCTAGCATACGCTCTTTCTGGGCAGGAGTTAAATTTAATTTTTAATGTGATAGAATTATGAGAACAAAACATATACTATTATTTTCGCTCTGCCTGACGGCATTCAGTTCGTGCAATTACTTGGATTTCGATGAAACCGATGGTCTCGTAACGGAAGAGAGCGTATACGCATACTTCAGCACGACCAAGCAGGTTCTGACCAACGTCTATTCCTACTTGCCACAAGACTTTGGAGTGCTGGACGGTGCCATGAGAGAATGTGGTTGCGACGATGCGGAGTTTGCTGATGAGAGTGCTTCCGTGCAGGATTTCAACACGGGCAACTGGTCTGCTACGAACGTGATAGATGACTCTTGGTCGCTTTACGAAGGTGTACGTGCAGCCAATGCTTTCTTGGAAGATTTGGAGACAGCAGACTTCTCTCGTTTCCAATATGAATCGAATTACTCAAGATGGATGACGCAGCTCGAAACCTTTGCGCCACAGGCGCGGGTGCTGCGTGCAACATTCTTCTTTGAACTGGCACGTCGCTACGGCGATATCGCCATGCCTACAACGGTGTTGACCGAAGATGAAGACCGCGTCATTACGAAGACTGCTTTTGAAGACGTTATCGACTTTATCGTGCAGGAGTGTGATGAATGTAGCGAACTGTTGCCTACCAGTTATTCTTCTACGACCTACGATTCTGAAGTGGGACGTGTGACAAGCGGTTATGCCTTGGCTCTGAAGTCGAAAGCATTGCTCTATGCCGCCAGCCCGCTGCACAATGCCAGTGGCGACGTTACGAAATGGGAAGAGTCGGCTGCTGCCGCATGGGCTTTGATGCAGACCGGTCTTTACGAACTGACGGGTACGGAAGCTGCCAACAATCCCGATTCGAAGGAAGTGGTTTTGGCTATCCGTGGTGGTAGCACTTGGGATTTCGAACTGATGAATTTCCCTATCCGCTTCACCGCAGGTCAGCGCACTACTACGCTGACGGGAACTTTCCCCTCGCAGAATTTGGTGGATGCTTTCGAGACTATCAATGGATATGAAGTAACATTGGAAGAAGACGGATTTGTTACGGACGACCCCGATTTCGATACTTCTGACCCCTATTCGGATCGTGACCCGCGTTTTGCCCGTGCTATCTTGGCCGACGGAATGGAATTTAAGAGTAGTACCATTGATTTGACTCCTTCGGGTGCAGACAATATCTTGCGCAGTGAAGGCGGTACGCCTACGGGATACTTCCTGAAGAAATACACCATTGAATCGACCAATTTTGAAGAAGGTTCTGAAGTGACTACCACTCATGCGTGGATTGTATATCGCTATGCCGAGACACTGCTGACATACGCAGAATCCATGTTCTATGCCACCGGAAGTTATGAAGATGGAGGCACATACGGAATGACGGCACTCGAAGCTCTCAACCAAGTGCGTGCCAACGCCGGAATGCCCGACAAGGCTCCTACTTCGAACGACGAGTTTGAAGAGATGTTGCGCAACGAATGGCGCGTGGAATTTGCTTTCGAGGACCATCGTTTCTGGGATGTGCGCCGTTGGCAGATTGGCAGTGACACACAGAAGCAGTTGGATGGCGTGTCCATTACTTCATCAAACGGCGTAAAGCAATATGCTCGTACCAATGTGGAATACCGCGTTTGGCGCAGCTGCATGGAACTTTACCCCATTCCTTTGGAAAAGATATTAATTAACTCAAACCTCCTGCCACAAAACGATGGATGGGATTAATCAGAAACTTTAAAGAATATATACAATGAAAGCGAACATGACTAAAAACATTACGGCTGCATGGGCAGCAATGATATGTATGGTGGCTGGATTGGTTGCTTGCCAAGACTATAGCATCGATACTCAGTCGGGTGGCACACTCAACTTGGAGTGTGACGCACAGGCTTCCTATACCGTCAGTGCAGACGAACCGTCTGACATCGTATTCAACATCATGTCCAATACACCCTGGGATATAGAAGTGGTGGATGGAGATGGAACGACTGAAACCTGGTGTACCGTTTCTCCGGCGATGAGCGGTGTGAGTGGATTGAATTCGGAAGTTGTGGTATCTATGGCTTCCAATAGCTCCGAATATCAGCGTACAGTGACACTTAATATTGTAGCAACAGGCATCGATACTCCTACTACGGTAAGCATCGTGCAGAATCCGCAAACCGATGTAAGTGCATACGGTGATGCCATCAACAATACCTTCGCTATTGAAGGAGGTACGCAGACATTGAAGTTGCGTTCTAACCTGAGCTGGGAAATCGTGAATGAAAATGACTGGGTACAGTTCTCGCAGACAAGCGGTGAGGCTACCGAAACCGATGGCGTTTCAATTGACGTAACCATGAGTGCCAACGAGACGGTTGACCGTACAGCTACCTTCAAGGTACGCACGGCAGTAGAAACTTTCGAGTTCAGCATGACACAGTCTGGTCTTACATTCAACATTAATACCGATGAGGTAGAAGATATAGATGCAGTGTCTGCCGATGGTGCTACCTTTACCATTCCGGTGGATGTAACCGAAGGTTATAACTGGACCGTGACGCAGGATGAAACAACCTATGATTGGTTCACCGTAGCGAAGAACGATGATGGCACAGGCATTACGGTGACTTGCGAATCGAACTATATGTTTATTCCGCGTACAGGTGCATTTACCGTGACTATGGAGTTGAGTTCTTCTACTGCCTCCAAGGAAGTGACATTCACGCAGTCTAGGTCTACTGATATCAGCTTCTTGACGGTAACAAGTGGTAATGAAGGTAGCTCCTCTCGTTCTTCACTCTCTGATGACCGTTACACGGATGAAGGTATCAAACTTTACAGTACGGATGCGCTTGGCATTGGCTTCAGTGGCTCGTACAAGCGTGGTACGTTTACATGGGAATTCTCGGAAATCCATTCTTCACACGCCTTGCTGATTGCCGGAGGTTATCAATATCACTTTACTTGGTATTTGCCGAACATCCGTATTGTATTTGCACGCGAAAGTGGTGTGACGTTTGTGGGCGCATCAGCCGACTTCATTACCAATAACTCAGACTGGTGGGGTACTTATTCGGTACCGGCATTGCAGGAACAATCGGCAAGTATTGCTAAGGTTGTGCTGACCATGACGACCGAAACTACTACTCTTACGTTGTACGATTACGATGGCAATGAACTCTCGACAACTACTGCCGGTGCGGCAACCGACACCAACCTGTCACGTTACCTCAGCTATATGCTGATGTTCAACAGCAGTAGCTATTCTGACGACTATTGCGTGATTAAGTCTTTCAAGGCTGAAACCATTGATTGATTGTTTTCTCTTTAAAAACTGACGACAATGAAAAAGAAATGTTACATAATCGGTCTTCTGGGGCTGCTGCTTGCAGGCAGCCTCGGGCTGACCGCCTGTGGCGACGATGACCTGATAAGCGTGGATTTGCGCTTTGAGGAAAGTGGCTCGTACACGCTGGACGATGAATATGTGATAGATTCGGAAGGCGCAACGACCCTGTCGATTCGGGTACGTTCCGACCACGCTTGGTCGGTGACGGGTAGTGATCCCGATTGGTATACCATCTCCCCATCTTCGGGTGAGGCTAATGTGGAAACGACTGTTACCATTACTTGTTTGGAGAATACTTCGCTGGACGACCGTAGTGACTCCATCTCCATCAGCAGTGAGCACTGGACCGGTAAGGTGTTTAACCTCAAACAGGAAGGTATCGCTTACTTGCAGGTAGTAGATAGTGAACAGACAGAAGTGTCTGCTACCGAGTGGGAAAAGAATGAGATTACCGCTTCTTTCTTGGTACTTTCCAACCAAAGCTGGAGTGCCGAAGTGACCGAAGGTAGTGACTGGCTCTCCATCGAAGATGGTACGTCGGGCGGTGAGAACTATGAGGAACGTAGCGAGACGCTGACGTTGGCATTCAGTGTCAACAAGGGTGAAGCCCGCGATGCCGTGCTTACGGTTTATGACCGTAACAAGAGTACAGAAACCCAAGTGCAGGTGTCTTGTACGCAGGAAGGTATTGTGCTGACTCCGTTGCTGACGGACGACGATGCATACGGCTATGTGAAGTATGGTTATAGTCGCATTGAAGATGCTGATGCATGTACGGTGACTTATTATGTTGAGTCGGATACGGAATGGCAGGTTGCCAAGGAAGACGAAGATGATGATTGGTTTACGATTGATGGCGGTACCGAATACTCAGGTAGTGGTACAATTACCCTTAGTTTGGCTGCCAATACCGGAACCGTTGTACGCGAAGCCAGTCTCATTGTAAGTGCTATCGGTAGCGAGGTGCCCATTGAGAAGACCATTACATTTAAACAAGCTTACGAACCCGAGACGGAAACTACGCAGCTGAACAGTAGTGGCATTTCTGCTTGGTCTGTTCTGTCGGGTTCGGTAGGTGCTGACGGTACGTTTGCCAGCAGTGCAACGATTATCTCGAAGGGCGATTACAGTGCGGGAACATTCCGACTGACTGTTACAAGCCATAACAACTCCATTCCTTATCTGGAACTGGTTTACGAAGATCCTCCTGTTGACCAAACGCATACGGTTAGCGTGAAGCTGAACTCTTCGAATGCTGATTCTGACCCCAACAAACCGTTGATGTTTACTACTCCGTGGGGATTTGCCCGTCCGGCAGAAGGATACTTCACCGGTACGTTGCCCGACATCAAGAGTGGTACGAATGTGATAGCAATGGAGTTGACACCTTCCGACCGTACAGATTCTGACGGCGAGGAAAAGACCGAGTTCACCAAGATTGTATGGAAGTGCAACGATGAAACCTTGATGGCCTACTATGCCGACGATATCAATGGTTCGTATAAGGATGAGTATTGCGGTGAATATTGCTATACAGGCTATCTGAGCGGTACAACCCGATGCTATATTCAATACTATTCAGCAAATCTGACTGTAAACATCGGTACTACCGAAGGCAGTGCCGTGATGGAGAAGTTTGAATATACGCCTAATGTTGATTGGGACGATGATTAATTGTTTCAGGATTTCGATTTCTTAAAATGGAGGATTCTTCCGGGGGATACACTTTCTCATGCGGATACGAACCGGAAGAATCCTTATCCTAAAAACACATCCAAGTAGAAAATTTAAAAATTATGAAATTGACGACAATGTTTATTTTATCTTTCTCGGCACTTTGCCTTAACTCGGCTTGTACGGAAAGAGACTATATTGCTCCGGAAACGGAAACTGTATATCAGACAGCTTCCAATGGAGAGACCATTCCTTTGGCCAATCTCACCATTGTCACCACGTCCGGTACGGTGATTTATGCCGGTATTGACGGAAACTCCGAGGTCAGCGTTGACACGGCTCGCTTCAAAGGTGTGACGTATAGTGAGGATATTGCCTCCATCAGCTATACGTTGCCCGATGGTGCTACAATATCTCCTCTGCCTGCGGCTGTATCGGATAGTGTGGAGATTGCGATAGAGGGTACCAACAGTACCAAGATGAAACGTGAATATTGGGACCAGGTGACCGGACCTTTCACCATTACGACGGCCGACGGTTCGGAATATCAGGTTGCCTTTAAGCTGGAAGACTATGTAGCAGCCAAAGAAAACGAGAATATCGATACCGATTACGAACCTTCCGAAACGGAGGCAGGTACCGTGTTCATCGACCGCTTTAACAGTACGGACGACTCTACCCCCGACACGGATAGCTGGCAATTGGTTACCGGTAGTGGTAGTACGTGGCTTCAGTATATGAACAACACGGAAGGCTATGAGTGTGTGGACGTGAGCGACGGTATGCTTTACTTGACGGCCAAGGTGGAAGACAGCACTTACAAGACCGGTGGTATCCGTACTACTTTCGGCTTTGCTCCTAATACCCGTGTGGAGGCTCGTCTGCGTATGTCGCACAAGGTGACCGGTGGTTTCCCCGCTTTCTGGCAGATGCCTTATGGTAGCGGTGTGCCCAACTGGCCTGCCGGTGGTGAGGTGGACATCATGGAATGGGTGGTTGCCAACACGAACTACGTTTGGCATACTTGCCACGTAGGTCCTAGCTCCAGTGTTTATTCTTCCTTCAGCTCCAGCGTGAGAAGCGACGTGACCGAATGGCATGTGTATGCCGTAGAGCGCACAGACGAGGCCATCACTTGGTACATCGACAACGCACAGACACATAAAGTGACTCGTACAACTATTGAGGCTGCACAAACCATGGGCTATCCGTTTGGCGAATACAACTTTGATATTATTCTCAATATGTCGTTGGGTGGCTCGGAAGGCGACTGGCCGGGTGAAACCGTAGATGACAGTTCGTTGCCCGTTCAGCTCATTGTGGACTGGGTACGTGTAATGGATATTTCTGAATCGAGCGATGAAAGCTCTGCGGAATAATAAGCAGTTTGGTTATAACAAGTGTGTTTTTAAAACTCTAAACATCCATAAGTAAGGCATTTGTTATTTTAGAGTTTGAGGGGTGTATATCTGTGAAGCATATACACCCCTCTTGCTATATGGTATGTTTCTATTTGCCTCCGCTTCTATACCTACCGTTGATACTGCACTTCTGAGACTTGGGCAAGCGATAGGGCGTTTATTGGCTCTCGGCTCTTTTCTTCTTTTTATACTGTGTAGGTGTCTCTCCGGTATATTGCTTGAATGCCGTGCTGAAATAAGAAGGTGTGGCAAATCCCACCTTCTCCGCTATTTCGGTGAATGGCATATCCGTCGTATGAATCAGTTGGATGGCTTTCTCCATACGGAACTTGTTGACATACTCGTTGGTGCTCATGTTGGTCAGTGCTTTCAGCTTGTTGTAGAGCGAGGCACGACTCATGCCGATTTCCTTGCAGATGAAGTTGATGTCGAGGTCGCAATTGTCCAGATTGTCCTGGATGATTCGGTTCAGCTTCAGCAGGAAGGTCTCGTCGGCTTGGCTGAACGTCGTCTCTTCGGGAATGGGAATCGGGCCGGCATTCATGTAGCGCTTCCGGTTGTAGTCACGTCCTTTGAGGCGGTTGCGTATCAGTTCCAGCAGGGTGTCTATGTCGAATGGCTTGGTCAGGTAGGCATCGGCACCATTCTTATAGCCGTCTTGTTGGCTTTGGTTGTCGTCGCGGGCCGTCAGCAGGATGACCGGAATGTGGCTGACGTTGATGTCTTCCTTCAATTGTTGGCAGAGTTGATAGCCGTTCATGCGTGGCATCATGACGTCGCTCACAATGATGTCCGGCGTATAGTTCTTTGCCAGCTTCAGTGCTTCTACACCATCCGGTGCAATCCATATCTCTTTGAAGTAGTCGGCCAGTGATTTCTTCAGGAAGTCCGTCATGTCCGGATTGTCATCCACCACCAACACGGTGTAGGCCGATACGTCGAAGCTGCTTCCCTCTACGGGCAGCTTGTTGTGCTCGTCCGATATCAGTTCGTTCAGATAAGCCTTGGGCGGACAGTCGATGTTCTCGCTGCCTTGCTTTAGCGGAAGGTCGAAATAGAAGGTGGCTCCTGCACCGTCGTTGTTGCGGGCGCCAATGCTGCCGCCGTGTTGCTCCACCAGAATCTTGGAGTACGAAAGGCCGATGCCGGTTCCGTTCTGTTCGCCGTTCCCTTGATAGAAGCGGGTGAACAGTTTGTCCATATTCACTTGCTGCAATCCGCATCCTTGGTCGGAGATGGATAAGCGTATCTCCTGACCGCCGGGCAACAACTCGGACGCGATGGTGATGGTGGAGTTTTGCGGACTATGCTTCAGGGCATTCGCCAAAAGGTTGCTCAGCACGATTTCGCATTTGTCTTTGTCAAAGCTCACCGTCTCTATCTGCGGCGAAAGCTGGTAGCAGAGGTTTATCTGTTCGGCCATGCCTTCGCTGGCAAAGTCCTGCGCCACTTGTTTCACCCATTCGTTGAAGGGGTAGGGCTGTATGTGCAGTTGGCCTCCACCAACCTCCATCTTGCGCAGGTCGAGCACGGTGTTGATGAGTGCTTTCATGCGTTGCGATTGCCGGAAGATGGCTTTCAGCGGCTGGTATTGCGGACTGTCCGTCGGCAATGACTTCAGGATGCGGCACAGGGGAGAGTAAATCAGCGTCAGCGGTGTGCGTAGTTCGTGGCTGACGTTGATGAGGAAGCGTACCTTCTCCTCATACACCTGCTTCTCGTGCTCCTTCATGGCCCATTGCAGTTTGTGCTCTTTGTTCTTCAGTATTCTTCGGAAAATCTCGATGATGAACAATGCGATGACCAACCCGCATCCGATGATGAACCACCACGTCTGATACCAAGGTGGCAGCACGTTGAGCACAAGCACTTGCCGTTCGGGAATCCAGCTACCGTCTTTGGAGGTGCACGAAGCCATGATTTTGTAGCTGCCCGGACGTGGAGCGCGGATGACGATTTCCGGATTGTAGGTCTCCGTATATGTGTTGTCCATGCCCTTGATGCGGTAGCGGTACCACTTCTCGCGCAGGATGTCTTCTTCTTTAGCCATGATTTGGATGACGATGTTGCTGTTCCAGGGCACGGACAGTTCGTCTTCGTTCTTGTCCAGTTGGCTGTAAGCCGATTCACCGTTCAGGATGATGTCTGATACTTGCAACTCGGGCGGACTTACCATACGCAGATTCCGTTCGTTGGCTATGTAGAGCAGACCTTTGACGCCACCCATATAAACGCCTTCGCCGGGAACAACCAACTGCGAACGCGGGATATACTCGTTGGGCATCGCACCGTCCGACTCTCCGTAGATGATGAAGCGGTCTTCTTGGGGGGAGTAGGAATAGAGCATACTTTCCGACCCTATCCATATCTCGTCTTCGCTGCCGCATACCACCAACGATACGTCTGAGAACAATTTGGTCTGTACGGTCTGCAATTTGTTTTCCGAGGGGACGAATTGGCTCAGCCCTTGGTTGGTGCCTATCCAGAAGATGCCCGTATTGGGGTTGTAGGCCACGGAGTTGATGGCCATCTCGCTGTTGCACGAGAAGATGGACCTTAGGATTTGTGTCCGGTGGTCCAGTTCGTATATCCGTTTGGAGTCGAACAGGTAGGTATGGTCTTTGGTGTGCGTGATGGCTTGCAGCGTCCCCCATTTGATGAGGTTCGGCTCCGCCTCGGCGGCAATGCTGAATTTCTTTTCCTTGATATTATAAATGTATACGTGGTCGCTCAGCAGCAGGATGGTGTTGGGGGTGTTGCGGTGCAGATACACCGAGTATCCCCGTTGCGAAAGGGTATGGGTGGTCTTCTCGTCGATGACGGTGAAGGGCGTCTTTTGGCCGGTGGCGGTGTCGAACACGAACAGGCCTTGCGAGAAGGCGGCAGCCAACAGCTTGCCCGGTGTAAACTCGCAGAGGGAGGTTATTTTGTCCTCGTCGGTCGAGAGGTAGTGCGTGAAGCGTTCGGTGGCGGGGTTGAAGCTGTTGATTCCTCCTCCATCTGTGCCAATCCATATACGGTTGGGGCTTTCGCGGTAGAGGCAGAGCACGATGTTGTGGCTTAGGCCAAGGCTGTTCCCTTCGGCTACTTCGGTATAGGTCTTCATCGAAACTTCCCTCATGTTGATGAGGCCGTTATATACACCGCCAATCCAAATGTTGTTGTAGCTGTCGTTGTAGAGGCAGTTGATGGAGTTGGTGGGCAAAGAATATAATTTGTCGCCCGGCACGTGCTCCAGGTGGGTGATGCGGTTGTTTTCGGGGTTCAGCAGATTGATTCCTCCCCCGTCCGTGCCAATCCATATCAGTCCTTTCCGCTCGGCGACGCAGATGACGATGTTGTTGCTTAGCTCCGAATTACGGGTCGTATAAGATGCTATTTCGTTGCCGTCTATGTCGTAGCAGTGCAGGCCTTGGTTGTAAGGGGCTATCCAGATGCGTTGCTTGGAGTCGACGAACAATACCGAAATCTCTTTTCCGCATTTAAAAGGAGCGGGCTTGCACACCCCCGTCTTCAAGTCGATGGCATAGATGCCCCTCCAGCGGCTGACGCAAAGCGGCGTGTCGGGGGTAGGGAGCACCAGCTTGGTGATTTCAAGCATTTGGTCCGTGCCTATCATGAACTTCTCCTCCAGTGTGCCCGTTGCGCTGTCGTAGGCATAGACTTTGCCTGTGCAGCCAAACAGCAGCTTGCCTTGCCATCGGCACACGGAGTAGGCTATAAGTCGATTCCCCAGTTCGTTGTAGAGCGGGATGAAGTTGTCGTTGCGGTAGTCATATCGGGCTACCCCCATGTCCGTCAGTATCCACAGATTGCCGATGCTGTCCTCCTGTATCTGAAAAATCTGGTTGCTGGGCAGTGAATTGGGGTCTGATTGACGTCCGATGTATCGCTTTTGTTCGTGACCGTCGAAACGCCCGAGACCGAACTTTGTACCTGTCCATACAAATCCTCTTGTGTCGGTGTAGATGCAGTTGAGCGTGGACGGCAAACGGGAGTTCAGCGCTATCTGCTTGTAAAGGAAATGGTCGGCTAAGAGAGTAGACGGAAACAGGGAAGATACGAGTAGTATCAATAAGGTGTAAAGAATGGAATATCTTGGGCCTTTCATTTTTTGTTGGTAGATTTAACAAAACATACTTCGCAAGCAAAGATAAAAACTCTATCTCTAATTCCATCAAAAAACACATTTATTTTTTTTGCAACCGAGGTTTCACAAACTCTTCATCATGCTGTAAAAGGGGGTGAAAGCCGATAGGCGGGCAACCGAATTGCGCTATGGAACGCACCGAAAGGCCTTCCGTGCCGGACTGAGTCGGTCTCACTTCTATACCGAGTATGGCTTACTCCCATACCGATTGATATATCATTCCGGATGGTATGGGAAATCATCCGGATTGATTATGGAAATCATCCGGATTGATTTTATAATGGGTCAGTAAGTGAAATCGGTTAACTCGCTCACTCATTCCGGCTGAGTAGGGCAGTAAATTGCGTTAAAACCTTATCTACTTTGCCTCAGTTTTCTATTTTCTCCCCAATCTTTCTTATTTTCTCCCTCGGTTAAGCAAAAAGTGATTATTTTTGTAACGAATCATCATAACTTTGAATGTGAAATGAAAAACAAACTCTTATTACTTATCTTCATGGGCGCCATTTTGCCCGCCTGCTTGTTAGCTCACCCGATAACCGGTCTGCTGGAACGAATAGACCCGGGAGCATCCAAAAAGTTTGTAATAGAACTGAAGAAAGGCAACACGGACTTCTTCGAACTGGACCAGAAAGGCCGCAAGGTAGTGGTGCGCGGCAACAGCTACGTGAACATTGCCACCGGCATTCAGTGGTACCTGAAATACTACGCAGGCATACACCTCTCATGGAACGGCATGACGGCCAAACTGCCTGACGTACTGCCTGCCGTGACGCAGAAGGAACGACACGAGACCGACCTCAGCCTGCGCTACGACTTCAACTACTGCACCTACTCCTACACCATGGCCTTCTGGGACTGGGAACGATGGGAGAAGGAAATAGACTGGATGGCCCTGCACGGCATCAACCTGCCGCTGGCTGCCGTAGGACAAGAGTGCATCTGGCGAAATATGCTCCAAAAGCTGGGATACAGCAAGGACGAGATAAACCGTTTCATTGCCGGACCTGCCTTCTTGGCGTGGTGGGCCATGAACAATCTGGAAGGATGGGGAGGCCCCAACCCCGACTCATGGTACACCGAACAGGAAGCCTTGCAGAAGAAGATACTGAAACGTATGCGCGAGTACGGCATCAAGCCGGTATTCCCGGGCTATTCGGGCATGGTACCCCACGATGCCGATGCGAAACTGGGGCTGAACATCACGAAGTCCGAACTGTGGAACGGCTTCACCCGCCCTGCTTTCCTGCAACCCACCGATGCACGCTATGCCGAGATAGCCGCCCTCTACTACGAGGAGCAGCAGAAGTTGTTCGGCAAGGCCGACTATTACAGCATGGACCCCTTCCACGAAGCAGCCAACGCCGAGGGAGTGGATTTTGACGCTGCCGGACAGGCCATCATGACGGCCATGAAGAAGGTAAACCCCAAGGCTGTATGGGTAGTGCAAGGCTGGACGGAAAACCCACGCCCGGAAATGATAAAGAACCTCGCAAGCGGTGACCTGCTGATACTGGACCTCTTCAGCGAAGCGCGACCCATGTGGGGCATCCCCTCCATCTGGAAGCGCGAGAAAGGATACGAGCAACACGATTGGCTGTTCTGTATGCTGCTGAACTTCGGTGGCAACGTAGGTCTGCACGGACGCATGGACCAGTTGCTGAACAACTTCTACCTGACCAAGAACAACCCGTTGGCTGCCAACCTGAAGGGCATCGGCCTGACAATGGAAGGCATCGAGAACAATCCCATCATGTTCGAACTGATGTGTGAACTGCCGTGGCGACCGGAGAAGATTACCAAGGAGGCTTGGCTGAAGAACTACCTCTTTGCCCGCTATGGTACGCACGACCCGCAGATAGAACAGGCGTGGACGTTGCTGGCCAACACCATCTACAATTGCCCCTTCGGCAACAATCAGCAAGGGCCTCACGAGTCCATCTTCTGCGGACGACCTTCGCTGAACAACTTCCAAGTATCGAGCTGGTCGAAGATGGCCAATTACTACGACCCCACCGTGACTGCCGAAGCTGCCCGCCTGATGCTGGCGGTGGCAGACAAGTACAAGGGAAACAACAACTTTGAATATGACCTAGTCGATATTGTGCGCCAAGCCGCTGCCGACAAGGGACGTATCGTCTATAACCAAACGGTGGCCGACTTCAAGAGTTTCGACAAGCGTAGCTTCGCCCGCCACTCGCACTACTTCCTCGACCTGCTGCTGGCACAGGACAAGCTGCTGGGCACCCGGAGCGAATTTCGTGTAGGCCGCTGGATAAACCAAGCCCGAAGCCGGGGTACCACGGAAGCCGAGAAAGACCTGTACGAATGGAATGCCCGCGTACAAATCACCACGTGGGGCAACCGCGTCTGCGCCGACGATGGCGGCTTGCGCGACTATGCCCACAAGGAATGGAACGGCATCCTGCGCGACTTCTACTACAAGCGATGGGCCGCCTACTGGAAAACCCTCCAAGACCAACTGGACGGCAAGCCGGAAGTGAAGCTGGACTACTACGCCATGGAAGAGCCGTGGACGCTGGCCAAGAATCCGTATTCCACTGATGCGGAAGGCGACTGCATAGAGGCGGCACGCGAAGTGATGAAACTTATTGATTTAAAGTAAACAAGGGAACAAGTTAACAAGACAACAAGGAAGAGTACGCAGACTACGCTAACGAGCGCAGATGAACACAGACCTTTATTAATTATATCTCTGCAACCCACTTCACTTTTCTGCGTTCTCCCTCTCTAACTTGTTGCCTCGTTAACTTGTCAACTCGTCAACTAACTTAAGAACCTAAAAACTCAAAATGAAGAATCGTCTTCTATCCCTCGATGTCCTCCGTGGCATTACCGTAGCAGGCATGATTGTGGTGAACAATGCCGGAGGACGGCTATCGTATGACTCGTTGCGACACTCTGCTTGGAACGGGCTGACGCCTTGCGACCTCGTCTTTCCCTTCTTCCTGTTCATCATGGGTATATCGACGTACATCGCCCTGCGCAAATTCCAGTTCCAGCCATCGGCACCGGTCATTCGGAAGATACTCAGGCGGACGGTTCTTATATTGCTCATCGGCTGGGGTATCCACTGGTTTGAACACATCTGCGAAGGCGACTTCCTTCCCTTCGACCACCTACGACTGACGGGCGTATTGCCGCGCATTGCCCTGTGCTATTGCGTGGTGTCTCTGCTGGCACTGTATGTCCGTCATCGTGCATTGGGCTGGATAGCTGCCTTGTTGCTGGTCGGCTACACTCTGCTCGTCTGCCTCGGAGGTGGGTATATAGCCGACGAGAACAACCTGCTTGGCATCATCGACCGCCAACTGCTGGGAGCGGAGCACCTCTATCATAAAAGTCCGATAGACCCCGAAGGCCTCATCAGTACGTTGTCGGCCATCGCCCACACGCTGATAGGCTTCCTGTGCGGCAAACTGATACTGGGCGACGAGCCGCTGGAGAAGAAAATACTCCACCTGTTCATCGTCGGGTTCCTGTTGATGTCTGTGGGATTCCTGCTGACGGAAGCCCTCCCGCTGAACAAGCGCATTTGGTCGCCCACCTTCGTATTGGTGACGTGCGGACTGGCTGCCATGCTTCAGGCCACACTGACGTACTTCATCGATATACGCGGAAAGAAGGAATGGTGCCGCTTCTTCGAGGTATTCGGCGTCAATCCACTGTTTCTGTATGTGCTGAGCGAAGTAGCCGCCATTGTGATAGGCACCTTCGAGCTCAAGCCGGTGGTATATAGCGGTCTGCAAGCCTGCATACCCGACCCCTATCTGGCATCGGCTGTCTATTCATTGGCTTTTGCTGCCATCATGGGCGGATGCGGATATGTGTTGTATAAGAAGAAAATCTACATTAAAATCTAATTCATATGCATAGAAGACTTTTTGAAGGAGTTATAAGGAGTTATCGGAG
>JAUNJD010000038.1 GCA_030523205.1 Bacteroides sp. | reverse complement strand
TATAGGAATAGATGGCATCTATTTTGTATTAAGGTACAAGGTGAATGATGCTAAGGTTGCAGGTCGGGAGTGGAAAGGTCGTAGGTCGGTTGGGTTAATGCGTATTTCCCTTATGATTCAGCGATAGATAGGGCAGACAAATCACTATTTCATCTGCATGTCTTCCAATTTGTCGGCTTCTCCTTCCTCTATAAATTCGGTGATGAGTCTTTTTACTGCTGCATCGTCTATGTCCAGTTGCTGTAACGGACTGTTTTTAGGATAGATGTCCAGAAAGACTACTAAACTATCCACCTTTGAAACAAGGTAAATCAGGCGGAAACCATCTTTCTTGGACAAATGTTGCTTCTTGTCCGGTAAGCGCAATTTGATGACCACCAAATCGCCTTCAATCAAAATCATATCATTGTTTTGTCGGATATGGTCGATTGACTTATCTTTAAATTCCCTGTTTATCTCATCAGAAACACCGGCATAAACTTTACGTCGTACTTTTAGGAGTTCGGATAAATGATGGCGGAAAGAGGAAATTGTTTTAAATAGAATCATACGGCGACATGTTTGGACACCATTGAGGCACGTTTCATCAGTTCCTTCATTTCTGTGTCTTGAGGCATCTTTATTTTGAAGTTAACGATGTCGTTGTTAACTTCTTGAAGGGCAGCGTAATTCATGCCCAGCTTCTCTACTTCTTTGCTCAGTTCGGATGTGGGAAGCTGTTTCTTGTATGCACTCACCAATTCTTTTAGGGTTCTCAGCATGATGTTGAGTTGTTGTCCAAAGATGTTGTAGTCCTCTTTGGTGACTGACTGCCATTGGCTGTAAAGGAGCTCATAAAAGTTGTCTAAATCTTTGTTCAGACGGGCCAATCGTGACACGCTGCAACCATTGGGAGTTGCAGTTTCCAATCTCTGTTTGTACGAACGGGTGCTCAATCGTACAATGCTGTTTGAAATTAAACTTGCTTGGCACATAACTTTTCCTATTTTAGCGCGTTATCGCTGCAAAGATACAAAACATTTGTGATAATCGTTTTTCCTCCTTTATTTCGTTTATTCCGTTTGAATGCTTTTCTCCTATTTCTTCGTCATTTCACTTTTTTTAAGTTTACCTTCTCATCGTTTTTTCGTTCTATTGTCAGAACGTTAGCTGAATGAAAGATGAACGATGTCGAATTTGAAACTATTGCCCGTGCCTTGCGACCAAGGCTGATGGCGTTGTGCCGCCGCTTCTTCTCTGCTGTGGGAGGGGAGACGGAGGCCGAAGACATTGTTCAGGAGACGATGCTGAGGCTTTGGAGGATGCGTGAGCAGCTGGGGCAGTACGACCCGGAGGCACTCGCTGTGAAGATTGCCAAGAATCTGTGCGTGGACCATTATCGACGTTCGCGCGACATGATGGCGACGATTGACGGCACGATGAATTTGCCCGCTGCCGAAACGGCTGACCGGGAAGTCATTGCCGCCGACACCGAGCGATGGATAGAGCAAGCCATGCGCCGACTACCCGCCATGCAGCGAAGGGTGCTGCGGATGCGGAGCGAGGGAATGGATCTCGATGAGATTGCCGCCGCTTGCGGAATTGCGAGGAACAGCGTCAAGACATTCATATCGGCTGCACGAAGAAAATTGTTGGAACAAATCAATGGGAGGGACTTATTATGACGGATATCAATGACAAAGAACAACGCAGACTGATTATCGAACGATATATGAACGGCGATACCACGCCGGAGGAAGAACGGCAACTCTTGATGTTCTATCAAGACAACGATGCGCAGTCGTTTCCCGATGAGGAAGATGTACGCCGATTGGTTCTTGCTACAAGTTCGATGTCGGCAGTGGCCTTGGAAAATGATGGCAATGGGATGCCCGATGCCAACGCAATGTCTTCCGGTGACTGGATACCCGATGACGATGCCGTGGCTGAGTTCGACCGTATTCTTGAAGCTGCATCTGTCGAGTCTGAGCGACAAATCTCCAAACGTAAACTTATTCGGATAGCCATCGCATCGGTAGCGTCAGCAGCCGCCGTGCTTGCCTTCCTGTTTCTTCCATCAAGACAAACCGCCGATGAAACTCCATCGACCATGTCATCTTCCACGGAAGTTACGGCGATGAACATTGCAGACATCTACGAACTGGCGGAAACGGCTTTCGGCAATTCCGAAAGCATCACGGTGGAAAACACCGATGGGCAGACAATCGTTACTGTGACCAACTCCGACGGCAGCAAGGCAAGCTATGTGCTGACTTCGTACCGCGACGATTCGTACACCTTGGTGGCCATCAACTGACTTTTCTATCATAAACAATATTCATAAACCATTTAAAAAACGAAAACGATGATGAAGAAATTACTACTCTCTGCCTTGTTGGTCACTATCGGCACGCTCGGTGCATTCGCTTCGACCCTTCCGGCCGATACCCTTAATTGGTATCAGGTAGACGGAAAACGGATTGAGAATTTCGACGGTTCCGTACTTGTGGGCAAGACCATAGGCGAATATAAAATCATAGAATTCTATCTCGATTCGCTGCAGAACAACGTCGTAAAACTGCACGTCATCTATTCAAAGGAATTTGTGCGCAAGCCGCCCAAACCTCTCTATGTGGTGGATGGAGAAGTCTATAAAGGCGAGCTCTCGGCTATCAAGTCTGAAAACATCAAGTCGATGACGGTATTGAAGAAAGGCTCTGAGGCCGCCAAGAAGTATGGCGAGCAGGGGGCTATGGAGGGCGTGATACTGATTACGACCAAGAAGGGGAAAAAGGAGTAAAAACAGTGGCAATAAGCATCAGGCTTCTTCTGTTTGTTGTAGGTGTTTTTATCTCAACATCGGCATTGGGAGAACAGTTAGGCAACAATCTTCTTCAAGCACTGGAATTATCTGAAAATAGGGATACATTATTGAAGTATAATGGGAATCGCCGAATTTTGGATTTGAGCAAGTATGACGAGTTGTCGAACATTCAAGTTATTGGGCGAGAAGCATTTGCTAATAATCTCTACATTACGGAGGTAACACTTCCCCGCCATGTTCATGTAATTGGCAATGGCGCTTTTGCAGGCTGTAAAAAGCTAACGAAAGTCAATATGCCGGATACTGTGAATCACATTGGGGCGAGTGCGTTTTGGGAATGCGATAAGTTGAAAATGTCTGAATTACCAAAGGAACTTAAATCAATTGATGAGAACGCATTTGTAAAATGTAGTAATATATCAATTACCGAAATACCCAATGGAGTTACGACCATCGGTGTAAGGGCTTTTGCTTATTGCGACAATATTACTTCAATAAAGCTCCCGCCTCGCTTGGAAAGCATTCCAAGGCTTATTTTCTTCAAATGTGCCAAATTGAAAGTCATTGATATACCTGAGAGTATAAGACGCATTGGTCATAGTGCGTTCTACGGATGTGAGCATCTCACAGAGCTGTTCCTACCCAAAGAATCATGTGAAATTGAGGGTAATCCTTTTGCAGGATGTTCTCATTTAAGGAGGATATACATATCGCCTAATACATTTGCTACGCCATTCAAAGGATTATCCGGAACAGCGACTGTTGATATAAATTCAAACGTATTTATTAAATATTAAACATGAAATGTTTAGTTATAGCGCTTATGTTACTATTAAGCGCAGATTCTCTATTGGCTCAAAATATAGAATCCTTATATGAGTGTATATACAAATACACCGTTTCAGGTCAAGATAAGAACAAAGAGCAATTTACCGATGTCGGCTATTGTATGTTGCAAATAGGGGCCGGAGTTGGAAAATTCTATGATTATTCTTCCTATCAGACCGACTCTGTGAAACAAGCCGGTTGCTCCGATAGGATTATCAGTTCATATAAACTTCGTGAACAGAAAAATGTTTTCTTCTTCGACCAAACTGTCTATCAAAATAGCCCGAAAGGTAAGATAACGGTGCAAAGTGTTATTACACCGAACTCCTACAATTACGAAGAGGGTCGGTATCCGGTCAAGTGGACAGTGGAGGAAGGAGAAGATACGATTTGCGGATATACATGTCGCATTGCTCAGGGCGAATATGGAGGAAGGACATGGATTGTAAGATATGCACCTGAGATTCCCACTCAAAATGGACCTTGGAAGTTTACCGGATTGCCGGGACTGATATTAGATGCGACAGACTTGGAAGGCACGCATCACTTTAGTGCTATTACCTTCCGTAGCAGTTCGGTGGATATAACTCCGTTGAACAATAAAGGAAGTATCACGACAAGTCGAGAAAGATTCATTCATGCCAAAAACAAATTTGAAGAGAATCCGATGGGAAATATTCCCACGGAATCAATAGGGGAAATGGAAATAAGGAAATATGGTGATAACCCTTCAGAATCTACTATTCTAATCAATGGTATACAACTGCGTATGAGGATTCATCCTTACATCCCATTGGAGAACGAATAACGATTATGCTATATGATGTCAATACGTGTTTTAGCTGTCATAACCTTATCGCTGTTTGCGAGTATTGTCAACGCAAAGATTGTTATCTCCGGACATGTGGTCAATGAAGACAATGAGCCTGTCGATGTGGCAACGACGAAACTTGTCGATGGCGAAGGGAAAATGCTATACTTCCAGATAACCGATGAAAACGGATTCTTTGAGTATGCCATCGAGGGAGAATGGCTGGAGGCGAACCTAATAGTGGAATGCCTGGGGTATGACGCTTACAAAATGAGTGTCGCAACCGGTCACAACATCATGAATATGGTGATTCGATTGAAATCGAAATACACAGAATTGAAGGAAGTGATTGTGACTGCACCATCGGTAGTATTGCAAGGAGATACCGTTTCCTATCGGTTGTCGGCGTTTGCGGGCAAAGGTGACATCACTTTGAAAGACGCCATGAGAAACCTGCCAGGGATAGACATGTCTGACACTGGAAAAATCAAATATCTGGGTAAAGAGATATCTAACTTTTATATTGAGGGGATGGATTTGCTTGGTGGTAGATATAATATAGCCACTGACAACTTATCGGCATCTTCTGTTGCTAATGTAGAGATATTAAGCAATCATCAATCGGTGAAGATGGATAAAGAAATTTTTAGCGACAATATCGCAATCAATGTAAGACTCAATTCCAAGGCCAAATTTCGACCTATAGGCTCATACGAAGTCAAAGGAGGATACGGCGATGATTGGCTATATCAGGTGTCAGGAGCCGGAATGATGTTTAATAATAAGTTTCAGTCTATTTTGAATGCTAAGTATGGCAATGTAACCGAATTTGCGGAAAATGCCAATGCGGACCATTATGACGAGAGTGGTTCCCTTTACTCCGCTACACAGTTGTTGGGAGATTTAGGCTTGTCAACCCCTCCGTTGGAACGAGGCAGATTTATTAGTCCTACGGATTGTTTTATTACACTGAACACGCTTAACAAGATTGGTGAGGACGCAACGTTTCGTGCCAATGCCGGCTATTCATACACCAAAATCTCCTATGATTATCTGTCATACAAAGATTATTATAGCGAGAATGGTTCCGTGCATATCAATCAAGAACAATCTTTGCGGTCTTCTGTGCATCGCCCTACGGTGTCGTTAGAATACAAACTCAATAGTAATAACAAATATCTGACAAATACCCTTGTTGGCAATGTCGGCATAAAGGAAAATGAAGTCCCTTCCATCTTGGATGGCGCCAAGTTCAATCAACTTGAAAATGTGAAGGATTTCTTGATACGCAATGATTTTACATCCACTTGGCGCACAAACAATTTAAGATGGAACATAACCTCCGGCATAGAATATGGCTCAACCCCCCAAGGGATGTATTGAGGTGACGGATAAGGATAATGATAATTGTTTTATTCAGTCGGCAAAAAGCTACAGATTCTTAACGAAGGAAACCCTTTCAGCCGCTTATGAGTATAGACGTTCGAGGATTTGGATACCCCTCTCTGTGTTGTATGCTAACAATGTGGTTAAATCGAATCTTAACTACCCGGAAGCAAACAATAATGCGGTCGGCAACAATCTTCAACTCTGGTTTGCACCTCAATACGAGTATATCCATCCGATGAGAAAATATGTTGTACGAGCTTCCGCTAACTTGAAATGGGAATATAACCACGTGACAAACAGAGGCTCTTGCCCAGTGGAAAAATCAGACTCCCGTTTCTCCATTAGTCCGTATTTATATTTCAACAGGATTGTCTCTCCCTCATCAACAATAAGGTCTCAAATATCATACTTAAATCAGTCTGGCGATATCGGAGACTTTATGACGGCTCCTGTCCGCACGGACAATCTGAGCATGTCATACAAGACAGGTATATTCTCATACCATAGGTCGTTTAACGTCTTACTTCACTACGATTTCAAGCTGCCTTTGGATATGTGGTTTATGAATGCCGACATGATATATGACAATTCAAGGTCAAATGTAATCACAAACAACAATATAACAGGTTCATCTATTGAAGTGTCATCGATGCCCTATCCGAATAATGCGGAAAACTTCACTGGAATGCTGAACCTGACCAAGATGTTTTCTCCGATAAACACAAAGATTTCTTTGGGTGGAGCCTATATGTGGGGGCGCAACTCTGTGTCGCAGGACGAAATCATCCGTATCCAATATGGTCGGTCATATTCCATAGTAGCAAGGATTATAGCCAAGCCATGGTCATTCATCGAATTTGACTATGACGGGAACCTGGCAACGAGCTACGTGAAATATGATAACATAACAAACAGATTATTGTCACATAGTCATAGCTTTAAATTGAACCTGTTCCCGTTTAAGGGCTTTCAGGTAAAGATGGGTGCCGATATCTTATGGAAAGAAATATCGGAGAATGTTTCAAAATCAATGGGCCTTTTAGATTTGGGGGTATCTCACAAATTCTCTTATTATAGGATAGGGATTGATTTGAACAACATTCTTGATACAAGGCACTATTCATACTCCATTTTTTCCGGTATCAATAAATTTAGTTACGACTACTCGCTACGAGGAAGAGAGGTTCTGATTTCCTTCTCATTTACACGATGAATAATGTGGAAAAACTGTTCATCCGTGGTATCCATCTCATCTGTGTACCAACGATGAACACGGGGCAACAGATATATCATCCCCAAAGGATATAACTTCCCGCACAAACCACCCGAAAAGAAAACAACCGAAGCCCTTCGCCTGAATCGAGAAGAATGCTTCGGTTGCCCCTGTGACAAAAGTACAAACAATTTTCTAACTAACACCTATATCATCAATGCCTATTGAAAACACATGCTATTAAACCTTAAATCCTTAACACTTATCTATTTTACTAAAAACAAACTTTTCATGTGGCAAAGATAGGGCAACGGACGCAGGCAAACAATGGAGAATCTGTGTTTGATATGTATATATGATGCATTATGAAGGATTTATAGCCTCCACTGGTCCACCATAAGACGCAGGATAACAATTTTTCCATCTATCCGTCAATAATACCATGCGCGATGTTGCTTTGTACGAATAGATTTCTGCTATTTTTGTGCCACGCAAAAAACACTAAAATATACAACAATGAAAAAGAGATTTCTTGAGACAAGCCTCCTCATGATGCTGATGACGCTGCTGCAATGCACCTCGGTACTGGCACAACAACTGACCGTTCCACAAATTCTGTCGTCGAACATGGTGCTGCAACAAGGGCGCGAAGTCCCCATCTGGGGTACGGCACAGCCGAACGAACGCATCACCGTCAGCTTTGCCGGGCAACGTCTGCGCACCCGTGCCGACAAAGAAGGACGTTGGCAGGTAACGCTGAAACCGCTTACCGCCACTTACGAACCGCGTACGCTCACCGTGAAGGGGACACATACCAGCCTCAGCTTCGACAACGTAGTGGTGGGCGAGGTGTGGCTATGTTCCGGACAGTCGAACATGGCCTACAAGGTGGCGCGAGGCAAGTACGCCGCTCCCGCCAAAGGGAAGGACTTGGGTGCCGAAGAATTACAGAAGCCCGTGAACGAAAAGATACGTGTGTTCACCACCCGCCGCGACAACAAACCCGTGGCATGGAAGGTGGCGGACAGCATCAGCCTCTCGGAGACCTCGGCCGTGGGCTACTTCTTCGGCAAGCAACTGCAACAGAAGCTGGACGTGCCCGTGGGCATCATCACCTCGGCGGTGAACGGCACACGCATCGAGGCATGGACCGCACAGCAGGCATACGCCCAATCGCCGATGTTCGCAGCCGAACAGGAAGCCGGCAAGGGAGTGCTGGAAGGACAGACCGTGGGCAACCTGTACGACAAACTGATAGAACCGTTGGCACCCTTCGCCCTGCGCGGGTTCCTCTGGTACCAAGGTGAGAGCAACATCACCAGCGGCATCGGTGAACGCCGATATGCGGAGAAGCTGCAAGTGATGACCGAAAACTGGCGCAGCATCTTCGGCAACGCCGATGCACCTTTTTATTATGTACTGCTGGCACCCCACCTTTACTCGGGTCGTACGCCCAAACAGGGGAAACCGGCTACTGCCGAAGAGCTCCCCATCTTCCGCCAACAGCAAATCAAAGCTCAAAGCATGATACCGCACAGCGACTTCATCTCGATATGGGACTTGGTGGACAACGCCGGTGACATACATCCTTCGTATAAATGGAAGGTGGGCGAACGGCTGGCACGTCTGGCCTTGGTGGCCGACTACGGCGTGCAAAACATGGAAGCCACCGGCCCCCATGCCATCAAAGCCGAAACGGCAGACAGCACTGTCATCGTCACCTTCAACCACGTGGGCGAAGGGCTGAAATCGAGAGACCGCAGACGCCTCAACTGGTTTGAGGTGGCCGGTGCAGACGGCATTTTCCGTCCGGCATTGGCCGACGTATGCGGAACGGACAGCGTCAAGGTGTATCACCCCGAGGTGAAACATCCCGTCAAGGTGCGCTTCGGTTGGCACGAAACGGCCATGCCCAATCTTGTCAACTCAGACAATCTGCCTGCCATGCCATTCGTTATGAATGCTGATAACAAACTGATTTCCAACGATTGAACAAATATTACATCAATTAGTCAATATCACCATATCCTTTCTCATCCGACCGCAAGGGCAAAATCATATATTTGCAAACGGAAATATCATGAATATTCACCCTTTTAATCTATTATTACGAACACGGACCTCAAGTAGAAAAACATCATACCCGTCCGCAGAATCTTATAAACAAGAAAACTTAAAACTTAAAAAGCATAATTATATGAGAAAGGGATTTTATCTGACTACGCTGATGCTTGCCGCAGTGCTGACTGCACAGGCACAAACGTTCAAGTTCGACTTCTCTACCCGAAAGAAAACGGCTGAGGGGTTCGTCAAAGTAACACCGCAGACGGTCTATTCCGACCAACAAGGCTATGGATACGACCGCGAGACTTCCTGGGATGGCAAAGGCAATGAGCCGTTCTTCTTCTCCGTACAGGTGCCCGACGGCAATTATCACGTCACCGTGACGCTGGGCAGCGACAAATCGGCCGGCATGACCACCGTGCGCGGTGAGAGCCGCCGCCTGCTGCTAGAACACGTGGCTACCAAGAAGGGCGAGAAGAAGACAGAATCGTTCTGTATCAACAAACGCGATACGCTGATTCGCCCGGGATATTTCGTCAAAATAAAGTCGCGCGAACGCAGCAAGCTGAACTGGGACAACCGACTGACGCTGGAGTTCAACGGTGAGGCACCACGCATTCGCTCGCTTGTCATCGAGCGGGTGGAGAACGTCCCCACTATCTTCCTTTGCGGAAACTCCACCGTGGTAGATGGCGACTCCGATCCTTATACCAGCTGGGGGCAGATGATACCGCGTTTCTTTACCGACCAAGTGTGTGTGGCCAACTACGCCGAATCGGGATTGTCGGCCGACAGCTTCCAATATCAACGCCGACTGGAGAAGATTCTGACGCAGATAAAGCCGGGCGATTGGCTGTTCGTCGAGTTCGGACACAACGACCAGAAACAGAAAGGAGCCGGCAAGGGGGCTTACTATTCCTTTGCCTACTACATCAAGATATTCATTGACAAGACACGCGAGAAGGGAGCCAATCCGGTTATTGTCACACCTACCCGCCGCCGTCAGTGGAGCCAAGACGGGAAGCACATCCTCGACACGCACGGCGACTACCCGAAAGTGCTTCGCGAGATTGCCGTCCGCGAGCAGGTGCCCCTCATCGAATTGCAGGAGATGACCAAGGTGCTCTGCGAGACGATGGGTGAAGAAGGCTCAAAGAATATCTTCGTACACTATCCTGCCGGTGCCTTCCCGGGACACTCGAAAGAAATGAAGGACAACAGCCACTTCAATATGTTCGGTGCTTACGAGGTTGCCAAATGCATCGCACAGGGCATCAAGGATGCGAAACTGCCGTTGGCGGACTACCTGCGTCCGGACTTCGAGGGCTTCGACCCGGCGCAACCCGACAAGCTGGAGGACTTCCAATGGGATGCCTACCCGTATGTGGATTTAACCAAGCCCGACGGTAACTGAGAAATGAAATGACAATAAACTCAACATTCATAATACATCATTAACCTATGCGTTTAATATTCATATTTTCTTTTTTACTCATCGCTCTGATGGCCCAAGGAGCACGAGCGGATGAGGTACGCAGTAAGTATAACTTCAACTATCAGTGGCTGCTCCACATTGGCGACATCGAGGGAGCGGAGAAAACGGACTACAACGACAAGAAATGGAGCAAGGTGTCCCTGCCCCGCGCCTTCAACGAGGACGAGGCATTCAAAGTGGCCATCGACAACCATACTGACACCATCGTGTGGTACAGGAAGCACTTCAAGGTGAATGCCACCGGCAAGAAGGTGTTCGTGGAATTTGAAGGCATCCGCTTTGCCGGAGACTTCTACCTGAACGGTGAATACCTGGGTCTGCACGAGAACGGCGTAATGGCCTGCGGATTCGACCTCACGCCATACATCAAGGAGGGCGACAACGTGCTGGCCGTGCGTATCGACAACAACTGGCAGTACCGCGAGCGGGCCACCAATACCAAATATCAGTGGAACGACCGCAACTTCAACGCCAACTACGGTGGCATACCCAAGAACGTCTTTCTGCACGTGACGGACCCCGTCTATCAGACACTGCCCCTATACAGCTTCTTGAAGACTACCGGAGTCTATATCTATGCCACCGACTTCGACATCCCCGGACGGAAGGCAACGATACACGCCGAGTCGGAGGTGAAGAATGACAGCCCCGAGACACGTAGCTTCAGCTATCACGTCACGTTGACCGATGCCGACGGCAAGCAAGTGAAGAGCTTCGACGGCGAAAGCATCACGCTGCAACCCGGCGAGAAAAGAACCGTCAGTGCACAAGCCCGCGTGGAGGGACTGCATTTTTGGAGCTGGGGATACGGATACCTCTATACCGTAAAGACAACATTGAAGGACGGAACCGGCAATGCCTTCGACGAGGTTTCCACTCGCACCGGCTTCCGCAAGACACGCTTTGCCGAAGGTAAGGTGTGGTTGAACGACCGCGTCATACAGATGAAGGGATACGCCCAACGCACGAGCAATGAATGGCCGGCCGTAGGACTGAGCGTACCGGCATGGTTGAGCGACTACTCCAACCGTATGGTGGTGGAAGGAAACGGCAACTTGGTGCGCTGGATGCACGTCACACCTTGGAAGCAGGATGTTGAATCGTGCGACCGCGTAGGACTGATGCACGCCATGCCCGCCGGAGATGCCGAGAAGGATCGCGAAGGACGGCAGTGGGCGCAGCGTGTGGAGCTGATGCGCGACGCCATCATCTACAACCGCAACAATCCCAGCATCGTATTCTACGAATGCGGCAACGAATCCATCAGCCGCGAGCACATGATAGAGATGAAATCCGTGCGCGACACGTTCGACCCCTACGGCGGCCGTGCCATCGGCTCACGTGAGATGCTGGACATCAACGAAGCCGAATACGGCGGCGAAATGCTGTACATCAACAAGAGCAAGAAACACCCCATGTGGGCTACTGAATACTGCCGCGACGAAGCACTGCGCAAATATTGGGACGACTACTCCTATCCTTACCACAAGAATGGCGACGGGAACGATGACTACAAATCGACCGTCACCAACCTGAAAAAGAAAGGTATGGACGCCCGCAACTACAACCGCAACCAAGACTCCTTCACCGTAGAGCTGGTACGCCGCTGGTTCGACTACTGGCGTGAGCGTCCGGGTACGGGTGAGCGTGTCAGCGCAGGCGGCACCAAGATTATCTTCTCGGACAGCAACACTCACTTCCGTGGTGTGGAGAACTACCGCCGGAGCGGTGTGACCGATGCCATGCGCATACCGAAGGACGGATTCTTCGCCCACCAAGTGATGTGGAATGGATGGGTGGACACCGACAAGTATCAGACTTACATCGTGGGTCACTGGAACTACGAGCCCGAGACCGTGAAGCCCGTCTATGTGGTATCGAATGGCGAACAGGTAGAACTATTCCTCAACGGGAAGTCATTGGGCAAGGGCAAGCGTGAATACGATTTCCTCTTCACCTTCGAGAACGTTACTTTCGAAGCCGGTAAGCTGGAAGCCATCAGCTACGATGCCAAGGGTAAGGAAGTGAGCCGCTACACCTTGCAGACCGCAGGCGAACCGGCACAGCTTAAGCTGACCACCATACAGAATCCCGAAGGCTTCCACGCTGATGGTGCCGACATGGCTTTGCTGCAAGTTGAAGTGGTAGATAAGGACGGAGTACGCTGCCCGCTGGACAACCGCACTGTGAAGTTCAGCCTCAGCGGAGCGGCCGAATGGCGTGGAGGCATCGCACAAGGACCGGACAACTACATCTTGAGCAAGTCGCTGCCCGTAGAGTGTGGCATCAACCGTGCCCTGATACGCAGTACCACCAAGGCGGGAAAGATTACCGTCACTGCCAGTGCCAAAGGACTGCCGAAGGCTTCCGTATCCTTGCAAACCATCCCCGTGGAGGTAAAAGACGGCTTGAGCGAATACTTGCCGCAAGCTACGTTGAAGGGCTATCTGGAGAAGGGCGAGACACTGCTCACTCCTTCTTATCAAGATACCAAGAGGGGCATTGCCATCGTTTCGGCCACAGCAGGCTCCAACACAGAGAAGGTGTTCAGCAGCTACGACGACAACGAGCTGAGCGAATGGGTTAGCGACGGAAAGCTGAGTACAGCATGGATTACCTACACCTTGAAGGAGAACACCGCAGTGGATGAAATCTGCATCAAGTTGACCGGATGGCGCTCGCGCGGATACCCACTGGAGGTGTATGCCGGAGACACGAAAGTGTGGGAAGGCGAAACGGAAAAGAGCCTGGGATACGTCCACCTCAACATCGACCATCCCGTAGCTGCCGATCAAATCACCATACGCCTGAAGGGAAGCACAACGGAGAGTGATGCCTTCGGACAGATTACGGAGGTAGCCGGAGGTGCAGCCAACGAGCTGGACCGTCAGAGCAAGGGAAAGAACGACCTGAGAATCGTGGAAGTGGAATTCTTGAAGAAACTATAAAGCGATAAAGCGCTCTTACCTGATGCAACAGCGGTTGCACTTAAGTAAACACTAATTATTTCTCCCAGCCGGTCAAAAGAAGCCTCAAAGCTATTTTGACCGGCTGCTTTTATTTAAAAAGAATAGTACGCTTTCATTCAAGCGTAAACATCAGATGGTCTTCCGTACTGCGTTCTTCGTCTATCTTGAATCCTTCCCAAGTAAAGGAACGAAGGTCTTCAGGACGTTCAATGCGGTTTTTCAGTATATAGCGGGTCATTTCGCCACGACACATCTTGGCATAAATGACCACCGTCTTCAGTTCGCTGCCTTTCCAAACCTGAAAGTCCGGTGTAATGACACGCACTTTGTTCATCACTCGTTTCCAGTCGAAAAGGTCTTTCATCTCGGCACTGGCCAAATTAACCAATATGCCACCCTGCTGATGAATATCCTCAATAAAAGCGTCCGTCAGCAACGGCTTCCAATAGTCGAACATGGACAGGCCTTCATGGTCGGGCAAACGAACATCGCCTTCGAGACGGTAAGGATGGATGCCATCGAGCGGACAAAGTAATCCGTAGAGGAAGGAAGTGATGCGCAGATGAGCCTGGGCATAGCGAAAATCATCGGCTGTATAGTCTTTGGGCAGGATGCGCTTGAATACGGCTCCCGTATAGGCACCGATAGCCGGCATGGGGCGGTTGTTCGCCGAACAGAAGTCATGATAGCGCAAACGATTCTCTGCCGCTATCTTGGCATTGACGCGCAGCAATTTCTCCAACTCGGCAGATGAATATTGGGACATCTGCATGGCATTCTCTACAGCCTCCGACTGAAAACGGGGGACAGTCACTTCGGGAACGGACAACGCAGAGCGCGAAGCCATCGTCTTGGCACAGGAAATGAATGTAAGCATAAACGGTTTGTATTTTACTCTGCAAAAATAATATAATAAGAATATTTTCTTTAGAATTAATCTAAGTTTCAATAGTTTTTTTCTACCTTTACAGCTTGTTGGGGAAATAGGCACCGCGAAGTAGCTTTACCCCACACCCTAAGATGCAACGTTTCGACTTTAATCAGCACTGATTATCAACAAGTATCCGACATCCGGCCCCTCCGAACCGTTGCCTTTGAGACAGAAAAAGAAAAAAATAATATATAAAATGACTCACAAATGGAATTATTTACCCATTACATCCGAACAGCTAGAAGCAAGCCAAACACTGGCCCGGGAATTGGGAATTAGCCCGATACTCGGGAGATTGCTGGTGGAACGGGGAATAACGTCGGTGGCCAAGGCCAAGAAGTTTTTCCGACCGCAACTGCCGGACCTATACGACCCCTTCCTGATGAAAGACATGGATGTGGCCGTAGAACGCCTGAACAAGGCAATGGGAAAGAAAGAACGTATTCTGATTTACGGAGACTATGATGTGGACGGAACAACTGCCGTAGCACTGGTCTATAAGTTTATTCAACAGTTCTATTCGAACATTGACTATTACATTCCCGACCGCTACAACGAAGGCTACGGGGTGTCGACTAAAGGAGTGGACTATGCCGCCGAAACGGGGGTAAAACTAATCATCGTGCTGGACTGCGGCATCAAGGCCGTGGAAGAGATTACGTATGCCAAAGAGAAAGGCATCGACTTTATAATCTGCGATCACCACGTGCCCGACGAGGTGCTGCCGCCGGCTGTGGCTATACTGAATGCCAAGCGAGAGGACAACACGTATCCTTACGAACATTTGTCGGGATGCGGGGTAGGCTTTAAGTTTATGCAGGCATTTGCCATCAACAACGGCATCGAGTTTCATCACTTGATTCCTCTGCTGGACTTGGTAGCCGTAAGCATCGCATCGGACATCGTACCCATCATGGGCGAAAACCGCATTCTGGCCTATCACGGACTGAAGCAACTGAACAGCAATCCCAGCGTGGGCCTGAAAGCCATTATCGACGTATGCGGACTGACGGAGAAGGAAATCACCGTGAGCGACATCGTGTTCAAGATAGGGCCACGCATCAATGCCTCGGGACGCATACAGAATGGAAAGGAAGCCGTAGACTTGCTGACGGAGAAGGACTTCTCCCTTGCCTTGGAGAAAGCCGGACAAATCAACCAATACAACGAAACCCGCAAGGATCTGGACAAGACAATGACCGAAGAAGCCAATGCCATTGTCTCCGGCCTGGACGGATTGGCCGACCGCCATTCCATCGTCATTTACAACGAGGCATGGCACAAAGGCGTCATTGGCATTGTTGCTTCCCGCTTGACGGAGGTGTACTACCGTCCGGCCGTGGTGCTGACCCGTACAGACAATCTGGCTACCGGCTCGGCACGTTCTGTTTCCGGGTTCGACGTGTATAAGGCCATAGAACATTGCCGCGACTTGCTTGAGAACTTTGGCGGACATACGTATGCTGCCGGTCTGTCCATGAAGGTGGAGAATGTGGAAGCATTCACCAAGCGGTTTGAAGAATTCGTTGCACAGAACATCTTGCCGGAACAGATGAGCGCCGTGATTGACATCAATGCAGAAATAGACTTCAAAGACATCACGCCGAAGTTCTTCAATGATTTGAAGAAATTCAACCCCTTTGGACCGGAGAATACCAAACCGGTATTCTGCACGCACAATGTCTATGATTACGGCACGAGCAAAGTGGTAGGACGAGACCAAGAACACATCAAGCTGGAGCTGGTGGACAACAAATCGAACAATGTAATGAACGGCATTGCCTTCGGACAGAGTTCGCACGTACGCTTCATCAAGACCAAACGTTCGTTTGACATCTGCTACACCATCGAAGAAAATACCCACAAACGGGGAGAAGTGCAATTGCAGATTGAGGACATCAAGCCGAATTGAGTAGAATTTTGAATTCAGAGTTTTGAATTCTAAAAATCTGAAATCTACCATTATGTACCGCCAACTACTCAAACAATACTGGGGATACGACTCTTTCCGTGGCATACAGGAGGAAATCATCAACAGCATTGGCGAGGGAAAAGATACGCTGGGACTAATGCCGACGGGAGGTGGTAAATCCATCACCTTCCAAGTACCGGCATTGGCCAAAGAGGGGTTGTGTATTGTCATCACCCCGCTGATAGCCCTGATGAAGGATCAAGTACAGAATCTGAAGAAACGGGGCATCAAGGCATTGGCCATCTACTCGGGCATGAGTCGACAGGAAATCATCGTTGCATTGGAGAACTGTATTTTCGGCAACTACAAATTCCTCTACGTATCGCCCGAACGACTGGACACAGAAATATTCCGCACCAAATTGCTGAAGATGCACGTCAGCATGATTACCGTAGATGAAAGTCATTGTATCTCGCAATGGGGATACGACTTTCGTCCGGCCTATTTGAAGATTGCGGAGATACGGGCATTGCTGCCGGGCATCCCGGTATTGGCACTGACAGCCACAGCCACACCGGAAGTAGTAAAGGACATACAGACCCGACTGCAATTCAAGCAGGAGAATGTATTCCGCATGAGCTTTGAGCGGAACAACCTGGCCTACATCGTCCGGCGTACCGAAAACAAGACTGGCGAACTGCTGCACATTCTGCGCCGGATGCCGGGCAGTGCCATCGTGTATGTGCGCAACCGTCGTCGCACAAAGGAAATCACCGAATTGCTGAACAATGAAGCCATCACTGCCGACTTCTATCATGCCGGATTGGATGATGCTACTAAGGACATCCGTCAGCAGCGTTGGCAGACGGGGGAAAGCCGTGTCATCGTAGCAACCAATGCCTTCGGCATGGGCATCGACAAGCCGGATGTACGCATTGTCATCCACATGGACTTGCCCGATTCCATCGAAGCCTATTTTCAGGAAGCGGGACGGGCAGGACGCGATGGACAAAAGGCATACGCCGTGATTCTGTATGCACAATCGGACAAAGTGACGCTACACAAACGCATTCCGGATACTTTTCCTGAAAAAGAATACATCAAAGGTGTGTACGAACATTTGCAATACTACTATCAAATGGCAATGGGCGACGGACAGGGATGTGTACGTGAATTCAACATTGAGGACTTCTGCCGAAAGTTCAAATACTTCCCTGTGCCTGTGGATAGCGCTTTGAAGATACTGACGCAGGCAGGCTATTTGGAATACACGGACGAACAGGACAATGCCTCACGCCTGCTCTTCACCCTCCAACGCGACGAGCTGTACAAACTTAAGGGAATGGGAGACGAAATGGACAAACTGATTCAGGTGATATTGCGTTCTTATACAGGCCTGTTCACAGACTATGCGTTCATCGACGAAGAATCGCTGGCTGTACGCACAGGACTCACCCGCCGACAGGTATATGAATCGCTCATCCGCCTAGACAAGCTGCATATTGTCAGCTATATCCCACGCAAAAAAACACCTTATATAATATATACCCGGGAAAGGATGGACGTGAAGTACCTCAATATACCTCAGGCTGTATATGAAGAACGAAAAATGCGATACGAGAAACGCATCGACGCCATGCTGGAATATGTAGAGAATCAAACCGTCTGCCGAAGCCGTATGTTGCTGCATTACTTCGGGGAGAAGAACGAGCACAACTGCGAACAATGCGATACGTGCATACAACTGCGCAATCGAGATAAGGCTCCCGTAGCGGACAAGGATGCTCTGCGCGAAAAGATACTCCGGATGCTTTCCGAACAACCGCTTACTCCGGCCAACATTGCTCAACAACTGACGGAGGACAAAGACGTCATTGCCGAGGTGTTGCACCGACTGCTGGATGAAAAGAAGATTGTATCGACGAACGGAATGCTGAGGGTTAATGGTTGATGGATAACTGATAATGGACAATATAAAAGTAAAAGATGTTTTGAGCATAAGCTAAATCCAAAATCTTTCTGCTATCTTTGCCGAATCATAAGCGTAATAACCAATAAAAAACATCATAATAACCATGGGATTCTTAAAATCTTTTTTCTCCGGTAAAGCAGAGAATCCGGAGGCGGAAAAACAAAAAAACGAACAGAAGAATTTTGAAATATTCAAGTACGACGGTATGCGTGCTCAACGCATGGGGCGTATAGACTACGCCATCAAATGTTTTACGGAAGCCCTGAAAATCCAAGATGACTTTGAAACAATGGGGTATCTGGTGCAAGTCTATATTCAGACCGGAGAGCTGGAAGAAGCACGCAAATTGCTGGAACGCATGACTCGATTGGAATCCGGCCATGCCACTGCCTATCTTACGCTGGCCAATGTCTGCTATATGCTGGAAGATTATCCGGCCATGGCCGACGCCGCACAGAAAGCCATCGGCATAGAGGAAGGAAATGCCATGGCCCACTACCTGCTGGGGAAAGCCGTTGACGGACAGGGTGACGGACTGATGTGCATTGCTCACCTGACCAAGGCCATCGTGCTGAAGGATGATTTCACCGAAGCCCGCCTGCTGCGTGCCGAAGCCTTATACAAGATGCAACAATACAAGGAAGCCATGGAAGATATTGACGCCATCCTTGCCCAGAATGCTGACGAAGAGAGCGCCCTCCTGCTACGAGGCAAAATCAAGGAAGCCACCGGCGACAACGAGGCTGCCGAAGCTGATTATAGCCACGTCACCGACCTGAATCCCTTCAACGAACAAGCTTTCCTCTACCTAGGTCAGCTATACATCGAGCAAAAGAAGTTGACTGAAGCCATCGCCCTCTTCGACGAAGCCATCGAACTGAACCCCAACTTTGCACAGGCCTACCACGAGCGTGGACGTGCCAAGTTGCTGAACGGCGATAAGGACGGCTCTATGGAAGACATGAAGAAAGGACTGGAACTGAACCCGAAGGAAGTGCAGAACTTTAATGGTCTGTACAACAATCAGCCGGGTGGAAGGCAGACGGATATACTGGGATTATAAACAAAACTTGATTCTCTTGATATGACTATGGAAAGTACAAACTCGCTGACCTACCGCCCGAAAGTCGATAAACGGACAATCGGTTTGCTATAAGATTGGAGTTTGTAAAAAATTTCTCGCATATTAAACCTTCTTTTTATTTTTTTTGCTATTTTTGTAGCATTGTATTAACTTTAAAATCTACACTTATGACTGAAGTACCTGCTCAAAAGCCCAACAACTACCTTGTATGGTCCATCCTAACTACCCTTTTCTGCTGTCTGCCGACCGGCATTGTAGCCATCGTATATGCCAGCCGAGTAGATTCTGCTTGGTATGGTGGCAGAATAGAAGAAGCTCTCAATGCAGCCAAGAATGCACGTACATGGACTTTTGTCTCTGTCGGGCTAGGTGTCCTCGGAGGAATCATCAGTTTCTGCTTCGGACTATTCTCAGCCTTGCTGGGTATCTGAAACACGGCAGAAGCATCTGAATGAAGAAAAGAATTGTTGCCATAGGCATAGGCTTATGCCTGATTGCTGTTCTGTACTATTGGGTCGATCCGTCGCATACGGCTTGGATGCCCAAATGTATATTCCATCAGCTCACCGGTTTGCAATGTCCTGCCTGCGGAGTGCAAAGAGCATTCTATGCCTTGCTGCACGGACATTGGATGCAGGCGCTCCACTACAATCTTTTCTTGGTCGTCTCTATGCCCTACTTCGTGGCAGTGGCCTACACCACTTTCAGCCAAAGCACATGGGCAGTGAAGCTGAAGCCCTTCGTGCAACACCGTTATAGCATTCTGACTTACGTCTTTTTGTTCATGATGTGGTGGATTGTACGAAACATCTGAAAAAAAATGTAGTTTTTTGCTTGCATTTAAAAGAAAAGTATTACTTTTGCCGCGTAATTAAAAACAAAAAGGTATGAACATGTTTACTTATGCATATTACTTCTTCTTTTACTTTTACTTTAGCCAGAAAGTAGAGCGGGAGTTTGTATGTATCAAGTGACAGTGATGCTTAAGAACTGAAAAGAGAAAAATTAAGTAAAGATATGAATCCCGCTCCATGTATATGGATGCGGGATTTTTTTGTAAAACGACAATATGAAAAGAATAGCCATTCAAGGAACATTAGGTTCGTATCACGACATTGCCGCCCACAAATACTTCGAGGGCGAGGAAATCGAGTTGCTCTGCTGCTCTACCTTCGAAGATGTGTTCAAGGCAATAGAGAAAGACAGCCAAACCATAGGTATGCTTGCCATCGAGAACACCATCGCAGGCAGCCTGTTGCACAACAACGAACTGCTACGCCGAAGTGGTACGCAGATTGTGGGCGAGTACAAGCTGCGCATATCGCACAGTTTTGTTTGCCTGCCCGAAGAAGATTGGGACGACATTACGGAGGTCAACTCCCATCCCATCGCCTTGATGCAATGCCGTGAGTTTTTGGGCCAACATCCCGGAATAAAGGTGGTAGAAGCCGAAGACACTGCCCTCAGTGCCGAAATCATCAAGACCCAGCATCTGAAAGGCCATGCCGCCATCTGCTCAAAGGCTGCCGCCGAACGCTACGGCATGAAGGTGTTGCAGGAAGGCATCGAGACAAACAAACACAACTTCACCCGTTTCCTCGTAGTAGCCGACCCATGGCAAGTGGACGAGCTGAACCGACACCGCAATCGCGAAGCCAACAAAGCCAGCATCGTGTTCACCCTGCCCCACAGAGAAGGAAGCCTCTCGCAAGTCCTTTCAATCCTCTCCTTCTACCGCATCAACCTGACCAAAATACAGTCCTTGCCCATCATAGGCCGCGAATGGGAATATCAATTCTACGTAGATGTCGTTTTCGACAACATACTGAGATACAAACAATCGATAGCGGCCATCACACCACTCATCAAAGAACTTAAAATACTGGGAGAATATGAAGACGGAAAATCAAACATCTAAGATACGTCCAGCCGACCGATTGGCCGGTGTCAGCGAATACTACTTCTCGAAGAAGCTGAAGGAAGTGGCGCAGATGAACGCCGAAGGAAAAGATGTCATCAGCCTAGGCATCGGAAGCCCCGATATGCCGCCCTCGGCCGAGACCATTGCCACCTTGTGCGAAGCTGCCAAGAACCCCGACGGACATGGCTATATGCCCTATGTAGGCATTCCCGAATTGCGACGTGCCTTTGCCCGTTGGTACAAAAAATGGTACGACGTGGACTTGAACCCCAACACCGAGATACAACCGCTGATAGGCTCCAAGGAAGGCATACTGCACGTCACGCTGGCTTTCGTCAACCCGGGCGACCAAGTGCTGGTGCCCAATCCGGGCTACCCCACCTACACCTCGCTGAGCAAAATCCTAGGTGCCGACATCGTGAACTATGACCTTAAAGAAGAGAACGGCTGGATGCCCGACTTCGACGCATTGGAGCAGATGGACCTGAGCCGCGTGAAGCTGATGTGGACCAACTACCCCAATATGCCCACCGGCGCCAACGCCACGCCCGAGCTTTACGAGCGATTGGTGGACTTCGCTCGCCGTAAGGACATCGTCATCGTGAACGACAACCCATACAGTTTCATCCTGAACGAACATCCGCTGAGCATACTGAGCGTGCCGGGTGCCAAGGAGTGCTGCATCGAGTTCAACTCCATGAGCAAAAGCCACAATATGCCCGGATGGCGCATCGGTATGCTGGCCTCCAACGCCGACTTCGTGCAGTGGGTGCTGAAGGTGAAGAGCAACATCGACAGCGGTATGTTCCGCGCCATGCAACTGGCTGCTGCCACTGCCCTCGATGCCGAACGCGAGTGGTACGAAGGCAACAACAAGAATTACCAAGGCCGTCGTCGTCTGGCCGGTGAAATCATGCAAGCCCTAGGCTGCACTTACGACGAAAAGCAAGTGGGCATGTTCCTCTGGGGCAGGATACCCGATAGTTGCGCCGACGTAGAGGAACTGACCGAGCGCGTCCTGCACCAAGCCCGCGTATTCATCACCCCAGGCTTCATCTTCGGCAGCAACGGAAAGCGCTACATTCGCATCTCCCTCTGCTGCAAGGATGCCAAGCTGGAAGAGGCGTTGAAAAGAATAAAGGAAATAAATTCATGATAAGGAGTTAGAAGGAGTTAAGGAGTTAAAGGGAGT
>JAUNJD010000299.1 GCA_030523205.1 Bacteroides sp. | reverse complement strand
AGAAGAAGTCGGTGTGAGAAAGCTCTGTGAACTCTCTGCGACGTAGTCGCCACCTATTATATTAAAGCCTCTGTGTCTCCGTGCCTCTGTGTTCATTAAATTCTTCATTCTTAATTCTTCATTCTTCATTATTTAAGAAGTCTTTCTTTCCAACGTGCATACGCATCCAGATAGGCTTGACGATTGCTTTGCTTGGGCTCAATGACTTCCAGTTTTTCGAGCGTGGCAAAAGCCTCGTTGTTGTCCTTGTAAATGCCTGCACCGATACCTGCGCCCTTGGCTGCACCTACCGAACCGTCCGTGTCGTATAGTTCGATGGTGGCACCTGTCACGCCGGCCAACGTATCGCGGAAGATGGAGCTGAGGAACATATTGGCATGTCCGGCATGTATCTTCTGCACGGGGATGCCCATAGACTCCATGATGTCGATGCCATACTTGAAGGAAAATACAATGCCTTCCTGAGCAGCACGCACAAGGTGCTGTTTGCCATGCAGGTTGAAGTTCAGCCCGTGGATGGAGCATCCCACTTCCTTGTTTTCGAGCATACGCTCGGCACCATTGCCGAAAGGCAGGATACTGACGCCCGCACTACCAATGGGAGCCTGTGACGCCAATACGTTCATCTCGTTGTAGGAAATGCCTTCGGGAGCGATGGTACGCTTTACCCATGAGTTGAGGATGCCCGTACCATTGATGCAAAGCAGTACACCCAAACGGGTCTGTGCATCCGTATGATTGACGTGCGCAAAGGTATTGACGCGCGACTTCGGGTCGTAGTTCACTACACCGTTCACGCCATAGACCACGCCACTTGTACCTGCCGTAGAGGCTATCTCACCGGGATTGAATACGTTCAGCGAAAGGGCATTGTTGGGCTGGTCACCGGCGCGATAGGTTATCGGAGTGCCCTCCTTCAGTCCCAGTTCCTTGGCAGCCGCTGCATTGACACGACCTTGCTCGGCAAATGTCGGCTTGATGTCGGCTATCAACGAAGAGTCAAAACCGTAATAATCCATCAAGAAGTCGGCCACACGGTTGTTCTTGAAGTCCCAGAACATACCTTCGGACAGTCCGGACACCGTGGTACAAATCTCACCGCTCAGTTTCATGGCGATATAGTCGCCCGGCAGCATAATCTTGTATATCCGTTCGTAAATGTCCGGTTCGTTTTCCTTCACCCAAGCCAATTTAGAAGCCGTGAAGTTGCCCGGCGAATTCAACAGGTGAGAAAGACAATGCTCTTCGCCCAATGTTTCAAACGCCTTCTGACCATAAGGTACTGCCCGTGAGTCGCACCAGATAATGGCCGGACGCAACACTTGCTGAGCTTTGTCCACACACACCAATCCATGCATCTGATAGGAAATACCGATTGCCTGAATCTCACCCCCGTTCACACCAGACTCTGTAAGAATGGATTGCGTTGCAAGCTTCAAGTTCTCCCACCAGCTTTCGGGGTTCTGCTCTGCCCAGCCCTGCTTCACCGCAATAATGGCTGCTTCTGTTTTCGGAAAGAAAGTAGATGCTACGCACTTGCCACTTTCTGCATTGACCAAGCTCGCTTTAACGGACGAGCTACCAACATCATAACCTAATAAGTACATTTTCAATTAACAATTAACAATTGACAATTGACATTTAATTATCGGCATTCGCCAATTGACAATCAATTTTTATTATTTTATTTATTCTCAATTTCTTAACCTACTAATTTCCAATTGCCAATTATCAATTGTCAATTGTCAATTATTTCCTATCGTCTCACCTTATTATATATCTTCTTATCGAACCGATAATAACGTGCTGCCCGGTGGGCTACCCCCTGCTCCTTTTCTTCCAATGGGACGACATATTCCATCATGGCAATTTTCTTATGGAAATTGCGCACATCGATGGGTTTGCCATAAACCAACTCATACAAAATACGTAACTGGGATGCGGTAAACTTGCGCGGAAGCAAGTCGAACAAAGAAGAAGGATTGATTTCGACAAACTGACGAATGAACAGAATAGCCTCCTTGATTATCAGGTTGTGGTCGAAAGCCAAATCCTTGATGTCGTGCAATGCCACCCAACAAGCCTGATAGTTGTCCAAATCGCGAATCAGTGCACGGTCAATCTTCACCAACGACAGATAGGCTATCGTCACAATACGTTCCACCTTTGACTGCATGGCACGCTCCAACCAATGTATGTCCTTGGGATTCTTCGTGCGGTCCTTCGAACCGAATGCTTTGAACTGCGTCAGATTGACATTCTTCAATCCCGTCAATTCGTGCAACACCCGTTTGGCCGCTTCGTCCAGATTTTCGTCCATGTAAATCAAACTACCCGGCAGTTTCATATCGTGAAAGACTTCACCTTCCTCCTCACCCATACGCTTAATCAGCAGAACTTTCAATTGTTCTCCATCAAAGCCAACCACTACGCAATCCACGGATATGTGGTTATTTGCCAACGGTGTTATGTGTTCCTTGTTTTGCATGGTATATTCGTTTAAGCGCTGCAAATATAGACAAGTTTTATCAATCTGCAATAGAATAAAACAGAAAAATAATATGTTTTAAAGCACTATTTTTCAGTAAAATACATATCATGCTTTATACAATATCAATAAATATCGTTATCGTACGATTTACAATATGTATCTTATTCCGCCCTTCTGCATACTAATTGTACATACTACAATAAGGCCGCAAATGCCTAATTTATAAGATATACGCCCTCAATTTTGCTCGCTCAATGAGCCATCCCCTTATTGTATCTGATAGAAACTTCTCATCTTCATTGCACAAAAAAGCCTCATTTGTGCGGTGTATATCAGAAAAAGACCTAACTTTGCGGCGCTTTTAGGCTGACAAGCAAATATTCTTGTCGTCCTGCACCCCTTTATCAACCAATATATTTTAAACAACTAAAAATAAGAAAGATGAAAGCATTTGTATTTCCGGGTCAAGGTGCCCAGTTCGTAGGAATGGGAAAAGACCTGTATGAAAACTCGGCCTTAGCCAAAGAACTGTTTGAAAAAGCAAACGACATTCTCGGATACCGCATTACGGATATTATGTTCAACGGAACAGATGAAGACCTGCGTCAGACTAAGGTTACTCAGCCTGCCGTATTTCTGCACTCTGTTATCTCCGCTCTGTGCATGGGTGATGAGTTCAAGCCCGAAATGACAGCCGGACACTCACTGGGTGAATTCTCAGCATTGGTTGCTGCCGGTGCCCTGAGCTTTGAAGATGGCTTGAAACTGGTGTATGCACGTGCAATGGCCATGCAGAAGGCTTGCGAAGCTCAACCCTCAACAATGGCTGCCATCATCGCTCTGCCGGATGAGAAAGTAGAAGAAATCTGCGCCCAAGTAAGTGCCGAAGGTGAGGTTTGTGTAGCTGCCAACTTCAACTGCCCGGGACAAATCGTTATTTCCGGTTCCATCGAAGGCATCAACAAGGCTTGCGAACTGATGAAGGCTGCCGGTGCCAAGCGTGCATTGCCGCTGAAGGTGGGTGGTGCTTTCCACTCTCCGCTGATGAATCCTGCCAAGGTAGAGCTGGAAGCCGCTATCAACGCAACTGAAATCCACACACCGAAGTGCCCCGTTTATCAGAATGTAGACGCTCTGCCCCACACTGACCCTGCCGAAATCAAGAAGAACTTGGTTGCTCAGCTGACTGCTTCTGTACGCTGGACACAGACTGTAAAGAACATGGTTGCCGACGGTGCTACCGACTTCACAGAATGCGGACCGGGTGCTGTGCTGCAAGGCTTGATTAAGAAGATTGATTCTTCGGTATCGGCTCACGGCATTGCTTAATTGAAGCTACCCAATAGAAGAACCATAAAAACGGGCGGAACGAATGTAAATTTGTTCCGCCCGTTTTTCGTAAACCGAAAATAAATCGACGAATAAGTAAAGACTTTTCGATGAAGTAGGAGAAATTATAAGCGTCTGATTATCAGTATACTTAAATAGAGGGTATCTCAGTCGTATTCTTAGCCTACCTCAGTC
>JAUNJD010000298.1 GCA_030523205.1 Bacteroides sp. | reverse complement strand
GCGGCTGGTCAGCGTAGGGCCCGAAGTGCCCGAAGGCTTCGACGATTTCCACAAGGGCATCGAGGCAGCGGCTCCCTTCGTGCGTCCGGAGCACGTCAACACCAACGACGACATCTCGCTGATGTACTTCACCAGCGGCACCACGGGGCAACCCAAGATGGTGGCCCACGACTTCACCTACCCCTTGGGGCACATCGTCACCGGAAGCCTGTGGCACAACCTCAACGAGCAGAGCCTGCACCTGACCATCGCCGATACAGGCTGGGGCAAGGCCGTATGGGGCAAACTGTACGGACAGTGGATAGCCGGTGCCAACATCTTCGTCTATGACCACGAGAAGTTCACCCCCGCCGACATCCTGAAGAAGATACAAGACTATCACGTCACCTCGCTCTGCGCACCGCCCACCATCTTCCGCTTCCTCATCCACGAGGACCTGACCAAGTACGACCTCTCGTCCTTGCAGTATTGCACCATTGCGGGCGAAGCGCTGAACCCCGCCGTGTTCGAGACCTTCAAGAAGCTGACGGGCATCAAACTGATGGAGGGCTTCGGACAGACCGAGACCACCCTGACCATCGCCACCATGCCGTGGATGGAGCCGAAGCCCGGCAGCATGGGCCTGCCCAATCCGCAGTACGACGTTGACCTCATCGACGGCGAAGGCCGCTCCGTAGAAGCCGGTGAGCAAGGGCAGATTGTCATCCGCACCGACAAGGGCAAACCGCTGGGACTGTTCAAGGAGTATTACCGCGACCCCGAGCTGACACGCGAAGCCTGGCACGACAACATCTACTACACGGGCGACGTGGCATGGCGCGACGAAAACGGCTACCTGTGGTTCGTAGGCCGTGCCGACGACGTCATCAAGAGTTCGGGCTACCGCATCGGCCCCTTCGAAGTAGAAAGTGCGCTGATGACCCACCCCGCCGTCGTGGAATGTGCCATCACCGGCGTGCCCGACGAGATTCGCGGACAGGTGGTAAAGGCCACCATCGTACTCTCCAAGGAGTATAAGGACAAAGCCGGCGACGCCCTCATCAAGGAGCTGCAAGACCATGTGAAGAAGGTGACCGCCCCCTACAAGTATCCGCGCGTCATCGAGTTCGTTGCCGAGCTGCCCAAGACCATCAGCGGCAAGATTCGCCGCGTAGAGATTCGGGAGAACGACGAAAAGGTTTAATTAATTGATAATGGATAATTGACAATGGAGAATGAGATGTGACAGCGCAGCCCAATTATCCATTATCCATATCAATTATCCATTAACTAATCATCCGTGCCTAAAAGAAAACGCATCACAAAACTTTCGACAATTTCCTCACAAAAATTAAGCGAACACGCTATTATTATATATTAAAAGGCTATATTTGCCAACGAAACAGCCAATAATTTCCTGTCAATAATAAAACAAAAAAGAATACATTATGAAAACGTACAATTTATTCCGTTTGTGTGGCTCATGCTGCCTATTCATGCTATCCGCCCTCCTGCTAACGGCTTGCCATGACGAAGACACGCGGGAGCAACCCATTTTCCTCACCAACGTGGAAATAAACGATGCCAACAAGACTTTCAATCCCGGAGAGACCGTAACCATCCTTGCCGATGGCATCCAGCCGAATGACAACATTTCGTTAGACAGCTATTGGGCCATAGATGACCCACTTCTCTCAGAAGGGAGTATGCGTGGCCAGACAGGCATCATCACAGGGTCAACCGCCACAAGCATCACATTCTTGGCACCGGGACATCTTCCCGCCTCGCGCACCGAAATCTATCTGAACCGTGGCAGCGAGCGGCAGTTGCTGGGCGAAATCTCCGTAGCCAACGGCCAAAGCCCCGACAAGCTACAACTTTACGGCATCAACAAGGCCGATTCCCCCAATTCCACGGGCAATGTGGAACATATCGACCTCTCCACAGGCCGCGGAACTCAAGTGGTTTCGCTATCCGAAGGACAAACTTTCTCCTGCCCCATCAACCAACCCGGCTCCAACATTCTTTATGGCATGATGGAGCAAAACAATGTGCGCACTCTCTACTGCTACGACCTCTCCATGCACTATTGGGGAAAAGATGCTAATGCCCCGTCGCCCATAACGTTAGCCGGTGGAAGCAATCTTTACGACATCTATCAAGAGAGCGACGACTTACTATTGATTACCGATTTGCCTTCCACCATTTACACCCGTAGCTATACCCCACCCTACGCAAAACTACCGACCGGATTAAAGCCCGATGCCTTGAAGCATGGCAGCGGCGTATGTGTCCAAGACGAAATTTTTCTCTCTGCCAACAACGGTGACGGAACATTCTCCCCTGTCATCATCTCGCCCGCGTCAAACGGAGAATATAGTTTCAGCATACAACTCTGCGACCCGCTTACATGCGATGCCTTGATACCCTTCCTTGTTCTAAACACAGCAGGAGAGGGAGCACATCAGTATGCCGTGGGCTACGCAGTATCTGCCGCCAACGGCGGTGAAACCGAATTCCGTCTATGGGACTCCAACACCATGCAAATGAAAGCGCCTTTTGCCACCTGTTCTGCTCCAATACTCTCTGTCGCCTCCAACTATATGGATGGTCGCACATCCCAAAAACTCTATGTGCTGACACAAGAGACAGACAACAGCAAACAGATTAAGACCTACGACCTGACAGGCTTAGGCGAATGGCAAACACTTACCTCCGACTGCACATATACGGATATTGTATTGGCAAGATGAGGTGTTGCGATTTCGATGAGCCATTTGTGAGCCATTAGTGAAACCTTTATGAACCCTTTTAATAATTTTCAAGAATCTGATAATCAACAGGTTTAAGCATTATACATTCGCGTCATTATTTATTTATGAACCCTTAGTGAACCCTTTAATCGTATAGTGAGTGCCCTTCCCGGTTGTTCCTTGTGATACTTCCATTGTTTGCCATCAACTATATAAAGGAGCATAAAAGTACAAGAAAGTGGATGTATTTTGAAGCAAAACGATTTTTCAAAAAAAACTGTCACAACTGTCACGTCACGTTTTTTTTCTCTTGCGTGCTTGATGAGAAATACAAAGAAATCCCGCCTCTTCGCTTCCGGATAGCGAATGGGCGGGATTTTTTTGAAAGATTTTTGCGAAAATGAAAATTATGCCTATTTTTGCATCGACAAATCCCGCCCGCTTCCCATAAGAACAGCGTACCCAGCGGGACCTTTTTTTTATGTAGGCATGATATATACCAAGCAAGCGATATCAATCAACGAACAAATAGATGTGCTCAGGCAGCGTGGACTTATTATTGAAGACGAAACCAAGGCGCACGATTTACTGGAAAGAATAAGCTATTTCAGGCTGGCCGACTATTGGCGCATGATGGAGGCAGATAGAGGTACGCACGAATTTAAGCCCGGAAGCCGTTTCTCAACCGTTGCCGATTATTATGCTTTTGACAAGCAACTCAAGGTGCTCTTGTTTTCGGCCATTCAAGTAATAGAGATAGCTATGCGGTCGAAGGTGATTAAGTATTTTGCTCCGGTGGCCGGTCCCATGATGCCGGAACGTCAACCCGGCAAGTGGATAACCGATTTCAGCTTTCCAAAAACATCTCTTTATCCTCAACTTTGTTGCATTGCCTATTGGATTAACTCTATTCAGCCGGGCAACTCTTTTGCGATCGATATAAAGTCGCTTATCTGTAATCACCCCGAAATAAATCCGGCCTTTATGGGATTCCCTGCAAGTTGGTGCAATGAGCCTCTGTGGAAATAAATATTGTTGCGTTTTTATGCTCGAACATTGATAAGACAAAACACGGAAATCCCGCCCCGTTTTCGCTATTCGGAAGCGAACGGAGGCGGGATTTTTCGGTTAAGGTTCAGGCCAGTGGGGCATCTAGAGCACTCCCATGCACGAGGTAACACCCAGCGTGGTGCCGATGGCCGTGAGAATCGCGATGAGCGTCTGCACGACGAATTTCCAAGTTTCTTTGTTGATTGCCATAGATTTAAGTTTTTGAGTTTTTA
>JAUNJD010000037.1 GCA_030523205.1 Bacteroides sp. | reverse complement strand
GCATCACTGCAGAGGCTTTGCGGCATCACTGCAGTGAAGTTCTGCTCTTTTTATTCGTTTATTCCGGCTATTTTTCGTAAGTTTGCAAAGCAATAAAATGAGTAGTGAGATGAATGTGTTTAAACCGGAAATAGCAGAATTACTCTCTTATGTGGAGAAGAAGTATGCAAAGAACTTGCGTACAACAACCGACTTTGATGAATTTACCTTCCATCTGAATAGACAGATGGGAATAAAAATTTCTACTTCCACACTAAAAAGACTATGGGGATATGTCAACGATACACACATTCCCCGGAGTAATACGCTCGACCTGTTGGCACGTTACATCGGCTACAATCATTTTGGCGATTTCTGTGCATGGCTTAAATCGAGCACAGCCTATAATTCTTCCTTCTTTTCCGCCAAACAAGTAGTAAGCAACGAGCTGACACCCGGTGCAGAGGTAGAGATCGGATGGTCTCCCAATCGATATTTACGCCTGAAGTACAAAGGAAATACTCTATTCGAAGTAACCGAGGCTCGGCAATCTAAATTGCACGAAGGCGACTGCTTTGAAGCATCGGCATTCCTGATAGGGCAACCCCTTTCTTTGCCATACGTGCTGCGCAGCGGCATCCGTACCTCACCTTTTATTGCCGGCCGAAACGGTGGATTGACTTTACTTAACTGCTTGTAAGGGTGTGGAAGAAAACAACAGTTCATCCGGATTTGTAAAAACTCGTCCCGATACACATCAGGACTTTACCGAAATGCAGGAAATTTATATTTCTGCATCGGGCTATAACCGTCTGTTTCGTTGCGAGCGCTATGGCCGTCTGCATGTATTCAAGACACTGAAGGACGTCTATGCAGGTAGCAATTTTCATGAGCAGGCACTTCAGAAGGAGTTTGCCATTGGCTATCAGCTGGAACATCCACACATCTGCCGTACACAAGGCTGGGAGGAAATTCCGGGATTGGGCAACGGCATCCTATTGGAATACATAGATGGCATAACCTTGCGCGATTTTATGGATCGTGGATTGCTGACACGACAGTTGGCCTATAAATTTATTGCTGAGTTATGTGCCGCTCTGCAATACCTCCATAGCAAACAAATAGTGCACCGCGACATCAAGCCGGGCAATATCATGATTACCCACAATGGCAACAATGTGAAACTGATAGATTTCAGCTTATCCGACCACGATGACTACGACATATTGAAAATGCCTGCCGGCACACGCTACTATCTTGCCCCTGAAGCTTTGCAACCCGGCGTTACCCCCGATTTGCGGGCTGACATTTATTCCTTGGGACTCGTAATGGGCGAGATGGCTACAATATTGAAAGATAAACATATAGCTGCCATCTCACGAAAATGTACTCAACGTAAGCCCGAACGCCGATATGCAACGGCATCGGACGTAGCAGCCGCACTTACACAACATCAGCTTCCGATAGGCAGGTCCGGAATAGCTGCTCTCCTCTTGGCGTTAGTGATAGGTGGAGCTGTTGCCTGTTATTGGATGTGGGGGAAGAAAACAGTAGGTGTCACTCCTTTTCCTGTATATGGCAACATCACCGTGCCCGATGCCTGCCGTCGCATTTTGTCAGATGAACAAATCAGCATACACGACTCAAAAGGAAATGCTCAAACAGATAGCATAGCCTTGCTTCAACGCCTAAAGGAAGCATTGGATGCGGCATATCCCCTGGCCGAGCAACGCAATTCGGACACATATCGCAAGCAATGGACGTGGTTGATGGAAGAAGCTGAAAAGGTCAGTGCCAACCCAAAGAGCCATTAAAATTCTACAATCGTCTCAAACTTCCCCCAATACGTAGAATTGCGATACAACTTACGACATCCTGTCGGCACATTCAGTGTACACGTTTCATAGATAGCGTCGGTAAATGTCGTTTCGTTGCACATGGGAGGAAAATCGGTTGCATAGACATACAGATTCTCAAGCGGACAACCATCGAAACAGTAACTGGAAAGATAACTGGTACGATAACCCAATGAGACCGTAGTCAGACGACTACACCCTTGAAAAGTTCCAACGGGTAGCCGCTCGATGCCATCGGGCAAAACGATGGATTCAAGCAATGCTCCGTAGAAGGCTCCTTGTTTAATTTCAGTCACTAGCGAAGGCAACACAATCTGTTTCAGCTGACAACGGCGGAAAGCTTGCTCACCGATGGTGCTTAGTGTAGAGGGAAAAGAATCTACCGTTATCTTACCTTCCGGAAACCATAGCAAGGTGGTATAGGCTGCGTCGTATAAAGCACCATCGCAATCGGCAAAGACTGCATTGCCTTCAGACACCGTAATGGTTTCCAAGCTTTCGCATGAAGAAGGCGAAACTTGCGTGGTGGCAGCCGGGATACTGAGCGATTGCAGCAAAACACTTCCGGTAAAAGCATCTTCTTCTATCCGAACCGTACCAACAGGCAATACGATGCGTTGCAAGTAAGGGCAGTTGGCAAACATACCTTGCCCCACTACGCTGTCCGTTGTATATCGCATACCGTCATAGCTTAATCCACCTGAAACAATGTTGGCATCCGTCAAGTCGATGTCGGCTAGTTGCCCGCCCGTAGCTTCGCCTTCCACATCAACACCTGCCATATTACGCAGAAAACGAATGTCGGTACCATTTAATGGGCCGCTGATATTGAGCTTATTGTACAGGTACTGTTCATCACTTCCCATTGCCTCAGAGAGGGTTCCGGCAGTAGTGAGCATAACGGTTTGTTGGGTATGAAAGCTGAATGTTTCGCTTCGCGTTTCTCCTACGGAATTAGCAACGTATGCTTGTATGGTATAGTCGGTCTCCATCTGCAAGCCGCTGATGCGAGAACGGAACAGAGAATCTCCTACAAGATCCGTCGCAAGATCGGCTGCACATCGCTGCTCCTCACCGTTGGCTGCCTGATAACAGAATCCGATGGAAGTAAGCGGCTCTCCACCATTGTCTTTCACCACACATTGCAGCGTGATGCTGAGCGGACCGTGGTGCAGCATACGCAATGAAGCAATGGTAGGCAGCTGATTGGGTTGAGTTGTAAAGGAACGAACATCGCTTTGCACACTGCTGCTGCCATTGCCTGCCTCCAAACAATAAAAGTAGATTGTGTTGGGTGTCAGTTCTTCCAAAGTGGCAGATACCGAATCAAGTTGTTGTGGATTGCATTCCACTTCCTTCTCCAGTGCATCTGATGTGCCATAACGGAAGCGCAGCACAGAGACGGCACCCGTACCGGCCGTCTGTACACTTCCCATTAGTTGGGCTGTGGTACGGGTGATGTTCTGCGCTTCTCCTACTTCGACGGTAGGCATCAGATAGTCTGGTGTATGGTCTGCCTCGCAAGCTTGCCACAGCCAACAGAGCACAACCATCGTCAGAAACACCGCCATCGGACAACCGACAGCCGCAGATGGGTATATGTGATTTTCGTTCTTCATTCGCTTCATTTTCTATAAATCTCCGCATTTTATTTTTGTTTCCCGTTTTCAGAAATGCCAGCCAACTCCTACCGTTCCTTCCCAATGCTGAGCAGCAATGGTCAATGCACCTGCCGATACAGCCCAGCGACGAAAACGCCAGATAAGTCCTATCTCAGCACTGATTCCACAGGTCGAGAATGCAGTGTTGCGCAACAGCACTCCTTCGGACGTCTCCCAAGCCGTGATGTATCGACCATAACCGATGCCTTCGTACAGACAAAGTTCGGAAACCAAGCGATGCATACCGCCGGCCAACACCATCCAGCGTCCGGTCTCTGTGCGTCCGGTGTAGTAGGGGGAAATGCTTTCGCCTGTGGGCACACCTTCGCGGTTGCACTCTCCTTGCGTGTCGGGTATGGAATGAAAGTCTGTTTGTAGCAACAAATAGGCTCCGTGTCGGCGCATCATGCCCAATCGCAGTCCGGCTGAAATATTCTCGCTGCTAAGCCCTATATTTCCCATCAGCAAATAATGCATTCGTTCGATGGGGCGCTTTGGTCGTGGCAATGGACGCACAGGCAATGCCATGAGGCGATGTGGAAGTGTGTCGGGCAAGATGGGATTGTCCACCAACTCGGGCATCTCGGGTTGGCTCAGTACGATGGGCTGGCTCAGCACCAATTCATACGTCATGCGCGACTCCAGCCGATTCGCAAAACGATAATCACGCAGTACGCCCCATTGCGGATGCTTTATTGTCAGCAAAAGGCTTCCATGGGGCAGATAAAGCCATATCTCACCCACATCGTTTCGGCGCTGTACGATTCCCAGTGGGGTGGAGAATGCAAAATCAGCGTCACCCACCACCTTCACCAGTGCACAAGCCTCCCCATTAAGGTCGCGCACAGGGTCGATATAAGCCGATATGTCATTGGGCAATTGCCGGAAAGAACGCACATCAAACTGCTGAGCCATTGCCGTCAGGCAACAGAAAACGAGGCAAGGTATCACTGCCAACCATCGGCGGTAGCCAATGATACATCTGCGCTTAGTATCGTTGAAGGGTCTCATGTCATTGCAGATTAAAGTTTTGTATATTGAATATCTCGTCTTCGGGCAAGGGGGTATGTCCGTCGGTCATGGCCGGTTGCCAAGTACGCACATGAATCTTGGGAGCCGTTTTGTCGCGGAAGTCCCACAACAAAAACAGATAGCCATCGTCCGAATAGATGTCCGACTCATATCCTTGTCGCAGGCTGACACCATAAATGCCCATTTGGGTAGGATGTCTCATGATATGAAAATCGCTGAATTTCAGCTGTATGCTCCGATTTGCCTTGAATACCTGCTTTAGCCTATCCAGATACTGGCGCTTACTCTTCACGTTATATACTACCTGCGTAGGCGACAGATAACTGTCGTTCTTTTCGACGGAAGTGCGTATCACTGTGCCCACAATGATAAGAGCATTCTCACTGAACAGTTGCTCCAGAAAGTCGATGTCCTTGGTGGTATAAGAGGTGCGCAGATGCTCCACATAATTCAATATCATGCGTCGGTTCTCGGCATCCGTCTCTTCCAACTTCCCGGACAATACTTTGTTGGCTTCTTCGTAGAAAGGACTTTGTCGGCCGATTTGTTTCCATTCGTCGGAACGAACTACGCTGTGCGAAGGTAATTCGTTTTCCTCGACAAGTTTCCCGTTCGGAGAGGTAAGCAATCTGTCGTCTGTTGATGCAGCCCCTTCTGCTTGTTGCTTTCCGGCAGATGCAGCAGAGGACGTGTCTGTTTCGTGTCCGGCAGCTTGCTTAACGCCGCCCGTCCGATTCTGACAGATGAAGACTTGCGGCACCTCACCGTTGGCCGTTGGATCTTCCACTATGCGAGCATACATATCAGTCCCGGCAGGCTGCCCATCTTTGTTTACCAGCAAGTATTCGCCCCGGCTTCGGGCCACGGCCCATCCCGAAGAATAGAAATGCCCTATGGCCTCGTAATAGGTCGGAGAACACAGAGTGCCGTCAGCATGTGCGATGCCCCATCCTTGCGGAGTTCTTAGGGCAATCCGATCTTGTCCGGCCACGAATGCGTCTTCATATTGTGCAGGAATCAGCACCTGCCCGTTCCGGTCGATGATGCCTGTCCCTTCCGATGTCTGAAATACGGCCATTCCGGTCTCAATAGCATAAGATTCATGCACTTCTTCAGGCAGAAAAACCACCGGAGAACCTTCTTCATCCACATATCCACATTGTCCGGTATCCAGATTTCTGAACATCAGCAACCTTTCTTTCATGCGGTAATCGAGCAGGCAATGACTTAGCGCAATGGGCAAGCGCACCTGCCCGTCGAGGTCTATCAGCTGATAAGCCGTTTCACCTTGCGCGTTGGTCAGGCCTACCAATGCCAGTCCTTCGCAGAAGTCGTATGCAATGTCGTAGAGTGGGGGGACAACCATCTGTCCATCTGTATCTATGTATCCATATTTGCCATTTCGTGTACCTACCAATGCCCTCCCATTTCTGAAATTATGGGCCAGCACAATGTCATATTGCGGATATTGTCCGGTAGAAGCTATGTTCTTCCCCGTTTTGTCAATGAGGTAGATGGGAGATTGCAGCGTTTCCTGCGCCAAGGTTACTTTGTCGAAGAAATGTCCGATGCGTGCAAAGCGTCGTGGACTGACCGGTCGGGTAGGCTGACTGATGCTGTACAACTGACAGTATCCTTTGGCATCGGGCAGGCTGAACATACCATTGACCACCGTCGTTGGCTGTTGTTCAAAGCTACCCGACGGGACAAGTATCTCACCATCGGTAGCCATCAACCCCCAACCATCGTTTTCGTTGGCTTTGTATGCCAAGGCATCTATGCTTTCCGCCTCCGGATGACACGAAGCCATGTACAGCCAGACGGTTAGTATTATCCATACTCGTAGTTTCATTCGACTTTTTCTTTTGCTTGTTCTCTGTCGGGGTACAAAGATAAGAATTATGGCGATAAAATGAAATGTCTTCACTGCCTTCCTCGCTCTGGAGAGATGAAGGAGGGAGGAGTAAAGACATTTCTACCTACCAGCTATATGTTAATATAAGGGTCTGAAAAACGTCTAATCCCAATTCTCCACTTCACCACCAATCTCAATCTTCACCTGTTCAGGATTCTTCGATACAGCCAACTGAAGAGAATGCTGTATGCCTTGCTTGAACTGAAACTTGCTCTCGTACAAGTAGGACACTCCCTTCATGATTACCTCCACCAGCGGCTGACGATTATCAAGCCGTTGCGGAACGATGATGGCTGCATATTTATGGTCGCCCAGACTACATGCACGGATGCTCTTGACCGACCCGTAAGCATTGCGTGTGACTACACCAACGCTCAAGTCGATGGTAGATGAAGGCACCGTGTTGTGTATATAGACCTCGGCATCCTCTGGCAAGTCGCCTTCATAGTCTTCACCCTTTATCAGCTTGATGAGCAGACGGCTCATGCGGTGTTGGAATTGCAGAGAGACCTGTCCGTTGCTTGCCGACACGGCCTTGCTGCCTGCCCACAGGAAGTCCGATGCTTCGTATCCACCTTCCGCATTCTGGTCAGTGGCTACGCTGAAGGGAGCATCTTCCACGGAGGTCAGCGGAGTGTCAAACGGATAATAGGCATAAATGTCGTATGTGCCATTGTTCCAATAGATGGTACGGTTCGGGGTCCATTGATTGCCGTCGAACACCAAAGGAGCATTGTTTACGTAGTTATCCGCCAGCTCCAATGTCTGGTCCTGAAGGGTAATATATAGTCCTATCGTATCATTGGCTTCAAATGCCGTAGAAGTGACGCGCGTAGTCGTCTGCTGAGCAGGATGTGCCACGAGGAATGTCATGCGGTCGGCATCCGCTTCTGCCTCCCCTTGGTCGGGCAGATAGGCCTCGTTGCTACAACCACTTCCTGCCAACAGGATTCCCATGAATCCTGCCGACAAGATGTATTTATAGAAATGTGCATTCATATCATTATCATTTTTAGTTGTGTAGAGAAATAAAGTTTTGTTTTGTTGGATGAGGTTATTTCTTCAGCGGACTGCCTTCGTGAATCTGCGGCGGCATCTGATAGTCGTGTATGCTTCCTCCCGTGTAAGGAGTAAGGCTGAAGCGGGTAGTGGTTCCTGCTTCGCGGCTGTCATTGGCTACGAATTCTTCAAACGAATATTCTTCGCCGGCATATTCCTTGATGCGCTTCACGATGCTTTCACGGCTGACGGTGCTGTAATATGGGATGTCGTTGTTCATGCAGCTGTTCGACTCCGAACGATACACACCCCGATTGTGCATATAGGCACCCTCGTATATATCTACAATGTCGCTGTATCGGCTATCATAAATGAGGTGGCTCCACGGCACTTCGTGCGTCTTGCCCGTCAGCGAAATGTTGTCGTACCAGCCCAACGACTTGCCCCATTGCACGGCATCCACGTGGCCGCAGCAAGTGCAACCGCAGAAGTCGATGAACTCGTTGTGATAGATATACTCATCCGCCAGTTTGCCGAATCCATGTCCGCCGGCTTCATGCTGAAGCACACCGCGTGTGTCGAGCGGATAGCCGTATGTACTCATGGGGCAGAAGGCAATGGCCGAACCATCGGACCACATCTGACAAATGCCACCATAGTCAGTGGTGTTGGGCGTCATGATGATGAGCGACTGATGAAGGTTGTCGGTCGTCACCGTAGGCATATTCAAGGCATAGTTGAAGACAGCATCGTAGTCACACCTCAGACCCACTCCTCCGGCAAAGGTGGTATCAAATTTGGTATAGCGGATGGTATTGACAGTTCCGATACCAGTTTCGGGCGACACGACAATGGCAGTATATACATTGAAGTAGTCGCGATAAGTCTTGTACGGCTCAATGCCGAAGAAGTTCTCCACCTGTTCGTTCATAGCCGACATGTATTCGCCTGCCGAAATATCGGCTCCGTCAAATCCATCGCCCAAGAAGACGAGGTTGATGCCTCCGTTATTGCCCTTGCTGGCCTTTTGCAAGGTGATGATTTCATTCTCGCCGTATTGGTAGTTGTATTGGGTGACGGTGCAAGTGTGCGTGTATTCCTTGTCCTTCAGCCGGAAGATGATTTCGCCCGTACGGGTGTCCGAACCTTGCGTCATGGCATGGATGGTCAGGGTCAGTTCAGTTTTCTGACTACCACTTGTCTGAGACAGAGTGCACCAATCCGGTATGCTTTCTATTTCCCAATCACCTTCAGCATTGAGTGTTAACGAACGGGTACATTCGGTGTTGATGGCGTTGGCTGTGCTGGGACGACACACCAATTCCCTGTGTGCGGCAATACGCTTGAAGTCACTCCAACCCACAGCTGCTTGATATTGTTGAATGGCTGATTCGGGTACTTCGAGTGTGAAGTTGTCTTTGGCAACACCATTGAAAGCACCTGATTGTACGTAGGGAGGAATGGTGGCTTTAGAAATAATACTGGTAATGCCGTAGCAATTGGAGAAGGCACCGCCCTCGTCTCCATAGGCACTTTCGTAACATATATTTTCTAGACCCTCAGGTAAGATGAGTCCCTCTATGCTTCGGCAGTTGGCAAAGGCACCTGCACCTATGGTTTGTACGTTCTCTGGAATTTCGAGTGTCCCCATTAACCGCCAATTTCCGGAAAAGGCATTTTTGCCAATGGAAACTAAATTATCGGGAAGTTTGAGTTCTCCGGAAAAATCACAATAATAGAATGCTCCGTTGCCAATGTTTATTAAATTATCAGGAAGAACCAGCTCTCCTTTCAGGGAACTTCCCTGAAAAACTCCTTCTAAAATGCCTGTGATTCCATCATGAAGTTGCAATGTTCCATTGAGCCCCGTGTAAGCAAATGCTCTGTAGCTAAGCGTAGATACTCCTTGCGGAATAGACAAGGAACCTGTCAGGTTTTTGCATCCTTCAAAGGCCGAATCGCCAATGCGTGTCAGGTTCTCGGGTAAATGCAAATCTCCGTAGAAGCCTGTACACCCACTAAATACTTGTGCCCCGATATACTCCAAACTGTTTGGAAGTTTTAGTTCACAGGTAAAGCCGCAACTATTGAAGGCTCCTCCGATATCAACAGCTCCACCGCCACCGATGTATACCAATGTGCTGGGCAGAGATAAGGAGCCGGTTAGCGAACTGTCCCACATAAATGCGCTTGAACCAATATGGGTGACTCCATCAGGTATATGGATATTTCCGGTTAGGTTTGTGCAGCTTCGGAAAGCTAGTTCACCAATCTTTTTTAGTTGGTCTGGAAATACAATACGGATTAAAGATGTTTTTTCATCGAAAGCTCTATTGGGGATGATGTCATCTTCTGCTATATCTCCGTTGAAATACAGGCTGACACCTTGTCCTTGTGCTCCAAAGGTACCTTGCCGGCATTTCACTTCCTTTAAGTTCAGTGATTGCAGTACCGTCATGGAGTCGCGCATGAAATAGAAGTCTTGTGCGTTGATTTCCCCCGTAATTTTCAGGTTCTGCAATTTCGTATAGTCCTTGCCTGCAGCTGTTATCGAGTCTTTCAGATTACCGGCTGTCGATTCGACTATCACATATTCCTTCATGGTGGCATCGTGCGACACGTCGTCGTTCTCCCAAGCCGTGATAGATTCGCCAATCAGCGTAAACGTATAGTCGCCGGTGTTCTCCTTCTTGTTCACCTGTATGCTGAAATTGTGCATTTTTCCCGAAACGTACTCAAAAGCTTCCTCCTTCGAGAAGGTATAGGAAACGCCATCTACGGTGATGCCGAACAGCACCGTACCTGCTGCGATGGTCTGTGGAACCACGATGGCACGGAAGTCATAATCCTTCTGATAGGGGATGGTACCTGTGGAGGATACCTCGCCCGTAGCAGTCACTTCGCCCGTGGCCAGATTGATGAGTGCATTCCGCTTGGTGTTTCTCACCAGGACAATCTTCTCCAAGCCGGCCCATTCGCCATCGGCGAATCCGCTGCCTTCCACCAGCGACACCTTGGCGCTACTCATGCGATGGCGCATGGACAGGCGGATGACATTGTCCGTAGGAGCTACGTTGGCGGCCTTGCCCCACAGGAAGTCGCTGGCCTCGTATCCACCCAGTTCCGTGTCGGTGGCATCCGTGCTTTGGTCCTTCTGCACTTCGTACTCGTATGCCTCCACATCGGCCGGCGAGCCGAAGGGGTAATAGCCGTACACGTCGATGTGCGTATTCGAGTCTTTCCAGTAGAGGTCGTAAGCCGAAGTCCATTTATAGTTGGCTTCGTCAAAGGTATGGCGCACATTGTCGCCTCGATTTCCGCTGCTCAGCAGGGTGCCGGCTTCGCTTCCGTTGTAGTCCACCACGTACACGCCCATCACGTCGCCGTCGGCAAACCCATTGTCGTTGACGCGCGTCGTGGCCACTTGGTCTATCTCGCCCGATAGCTCAATGCGCTGCAACGTCGTCGATGTGTTTTTATTGACCAGGTCATCCTCGCAAGCCGTCAGTGCCAGCAAAGACAGAACGGCAAGAGAAAGCCTTTTGCAGGTTGTTGTTGCCATAGATATATAGATTGTTTCGTTTATAAATAAAGGTTCTTTTGAAATAAGATTTGGTGCATACGCGGCATCACTCAGCCACGCCGCCATTGTCTATGCTGTCATCCTCCCAGCCCGTTACACCTACGTTGATGCCATTGCTGGTCTTGCTGACAGTGACGGTAAACGTATGCCGCTTACCGCTGACAAAGGTAAATTCCTTCTCAAGGTCGAAATCGCGTCCGTCCACGTTCACCGTAATCAGATTGGTGGCCGACACGCTTTGCGGCACAACCAAAGCCTTGTAGCCATCCTCCGTGGTCAGCGTCTGTATGCTGGCCGCCGATCCGGTGGCAGTTATCGTTCCATCTTTCAGGTTGATGCTGGCACCGGTCAGCACGTTGTTCAGCTTGACGCTGATGGTCGATGCAGCCAAGCTTTCGGTTGTAAATCCATTGCCGGCCGCCACCTTCACCAAGGCGCAGCTCAGCAGATGCTTCGTCGATATGTTGACAGCACTCTCGGTAGGCGCTATTTTCGCAGCCTTCCCATACAGGAATTCACTGGCTTTGTAAGCCTCCGTGGTCGATTGGTCTTCCTTCACGCTGAAGCTATGGGCTTCCACCTGAGCCGACGTGGTGTAAGGATAGTAGCAGTAGAAGTCGGCCGGCGTGGTGTCGTCCAGCCAATAGATGGTGGAAGCGGGCGTCCATGTGCCGTCGTAGGTGAAGCACATATTGTCCACATGATTGCCGCTTTGCAGCAGGGTGCCGGCAGTGCTGCCGTCGTAGTTCACCACGTAAAGTCCGATTTTATCGTTGGCATCATAGCCCGTATCTGTGACGCGCGTACTGATTCCGCAGTTCAAAGATATGGGAATTTTGGTTGCCTCAGGAACATCCGGAGTAGGGGTTATCGAATCGTCTCCCCCCGACGAACAGCCTGCCAACAGGATTGCCAGCAAACAGCTTGACATGATTTCGTAATACTTTTTCATAATTTTGTTTGTTTTTAGGGATAATTCACTTAGCAAAGATAAAAAGTTAACCAATACAAATCAAGTTCATAATGGTTCACAGCTCCCATTTCCAAGCATGAATCGAGCCGATTGGACGGATTTCTTGGTTTACGCATTGCAATTCGGCAATAAAACGCTACCTTTGTTACCCCAAAGAGAGATAGCTCCGAGGGAAATAATCAACAATAAAGTTCAATCATTCATTTTTTACACATGACAAAAGAAGAACTGATGAGGAAGGCCATCGAGCTTTCCATTGAGAACGTAGCCAACGGCGGTGGCCCCTTCGGAGCCGTTATCGCCAAAGACGGAGAAATTGTGGCTACTGGAGTCAACCGCGTCACTGCCCAATGCGACCCCACCGCACACGCCGAAGTAAGCGCCATACGCGCTGCCACCGCCAGTCTGAAAGATTTCAACCTGAGCGGATGCGAAATCTATACCTCATGCGAACCTTGCCCCATGTGCCTGGGTGCCATCTACTGGGCACGTCTCAGCAAAATGTACTACGCCAACAACAAGACCGACGCCAAAGACATCGGCTTCGACGATTCCTTCATCTACGACGAGCTGGAGCTGAAGCCCGCCGACCGACATCTGCCCTCTGAAATACTGCTGCGCGACGAAGCCCTCAAGGCTTTCCGGCAGTGGACAGAAAAAACGGATAAGGTAGAATATTGATTTTGGTATATCTAAGTAGCACGGATTTACACAGATTTTTTATACCTTTGCCCCCTGTTTTTTGACACGAGAACGAAGAAGCCGGCAAAGCCGATTCGTTTTCCTTCAAAACGAAGTGATGAACGCAGATGCACAAAGGCACAGAGAGTTTATGAAAGCCCCGTATCTCCGTTCATCCAACTTGAAAAATCCAAGAACTTAAAAACTTAAAAAACTCAAATAACAATGGCAGTAGAACTGAAAGACCTCACGAAACGTAGTGAGAACTATTCGCAATGGTATAACGAGTTGGTGGTAAAAGCCGACTTGGCCGAACAGTCGGCCGTGCGCGGATGTATGGTGATAAAGCCCTACGGATACGCTATCTGGGAAAAAATGCAGCGTCAGCTGGACGATATGTTCAAGGAGACGGGCCACGTCAACGCCTACTTCCCCTTGCTCATCCCGAAGTCCTTCCTCAGCCGCGAAGCCGAGCACGTAGAAGGCTTCGCCAAGGAATGCGCCGTAGTGACCCACTACCGCTTGAAGAACGACCCCAACGGCGGAGGCGTCGTAGTAGATCCCGCCGCCAAGCTGGAGGAAGAGCTCATCATCCGACCCACTTCCGAAACCATCATCTGGAACACCTACAAGAATTGGATTAACTCCTACCGCGACCTGCCCATCCTGTGCAATCAGTGGGCCAACGTATTCCGCTGGGAGATGCGCACCCGCCTCTTCCTGCGCACAGCCGAATTCCTGTGGCAAGAAGGCCACACGGCTCACGCCACCCGCGAAGAAGCCGAAGCCGAAGCCGTGAAGATGCTCAACGTATATGCCGACTTTGCCGAGAAGTACATGGCCGTGCCCGTCATCAAGGGTACCAAGTCGGCCAACGAACGCTTTGCCGGTGCGCTCAACACCTACACCATCGAAGCCATGATGCAGGACGGCAAGGCACTGCAAAGTGGTACGTCGCACTTCCTTGGCCAGAACTTCGCCAAGGCATTCGACGTGCAGTTCGTCAACAAGGAGAACAAGCTGGAGTACGTATGGGCCACTTCGTGGGGCGTATCCACCCGCCTGATGGGTGCGCTCATCATGACCCACTCCGACGACAACGGACTGGTGCTGCCTCCGCACCTTGCCCCCATACAGGTGGTCATCGTGCCCATCTACAAGAACGCCGAAATGCTGGCCAAGATTGACGAGAAGGTGGCAGGCATCGTAGCCACGTTGAAGTCGATGGGCATCTCCGTGAAGTACGACAACGCCGACAACAAGCGCCCCGGCTTCAAGTTTGCCGACTACGAAGTGAAGGGCGTGCCCGTGCGCCTCGTCATGGGTGGCCGCGACTTGGAGAACAACACCATGGAGGTGATGCGCCGCGACACGCTGGAGAAGGAAACCCGTTCGTGCGAGGGCATCGAGCAGTACGTGAAGGACTTGCTGGAAGACATCCAAGCCAACATCTACAAGAAGGCGCTCGACTACCGCAACAGCCGCATCACTACGGCCGACACCTACGACGAGTTCAAGCAGAAGATTGAAGAAGGCGGCTTCGTGCTGGCCCACTGGGATGGCACCACCGAGACCGAGGAGAAAATCAAGGAAGAGACCAAGGCAACCATCCGCTGCATTCCGTTCGACTCCTTCGTGCTGGGCGACAAAGAGCCGGGCAAGTGCATGGTTACAGGCAAGCCCTCTGCCTGCCGTGTAGTGTTCGCACGCTCGTACTAAATAGAAAGCGACATCCTAAATTAAAAGCAAATCAGGCGGATTGAGCAGATGTAAACCTAGCTCGATTCGCCTGATTGTTTTCCCGACCAGCCTTGAATAATCATGCATGAATTTGCAAAACAACCGTTTTTTTGTAACTTTGCATTGCTTATAACTAAAAACAAGAAAAAATATGAAGGCAACTATTTCAATGGAAAGTTTGTGGCAGACGATACAGACCCTTTCTCTTAGCAACAGAAAATGGCTTGCCGCAAAATTGCAAGACGACATCAACAGAGAACAAGAAAACCGAATCAGCAAGGAAGAACTACTTGCTGCCATTGACACCGGACTTAAAGAAGTAAAAATGAAACAAGAAGGCAAGATAAAAACTGTTTCAGCGAGAGAATTCCTTAAAGAGCTTAAAGATGAAAGTCAGAATTGAGTTGCTTCCTAGCTTCATGAAGGAAGCCAAACGCTTGAAGAAGCGCTATGCCTCGTTTGTTGACGATTTTGAGAGATTACTCTGTGAACTTGAAGAAAATCCGTCTTTAGGCATCGACCTTGGAGGTGGTTTGCGGAAGATACGAATGCGTATTACCTCAAAAGGGAAGGGTAAAAGTGGTGGAGCACGAGTTCTGACATTTACACTTGTTGTTTCTGTAGAAGAGTTAGAAATAGACCTGTTACATATTTACGATAAATCTGATTGTGAAAACATCTCCCAAGCCGAAATCGAAGAATTGCTTCGGAAGAACCAATTGAAATAATATTAGACAATTCGTTTCCTTCCAATCTTTACATACAATTGTAATCTTCCTCACACACATTTGAAACAATATAAGGTCATCTTTGCAATATAAAAAAACAACAAAGGAGGACCCTAAAAATGAAACTTAACAGAAACGACTACACCGTAGAGGCAGCTGCCGGCGGTGGCTTTTACGCTTACTTCATGAACAACATGCTTTGCAGCGCATACGGCGAAACGCCCGACGAGGCCTGCGAGAATCTGGAGCAGATAGTAGATGATTTCGTCAGCGATATGTACATGGTCGAGGAATTCATCTGAAAAGGCTCTTTGTCATAACACTCGAATTTCATCCTTTTTTACGTAAATTATTCCATAAATTCTCTGTGAAGTCATGCCGATGTGATGCCGGTGTGACTTTTTGTGCTGTAATGTCGCTTCATTTTTTGCCGAGCGCAGAGCCGATGCCCTATTTTGAGCAGAAATGCATTCAGCGCTCTTCCTCCATCCGCAGCAACTCATTTCCTCGCACCTGCACCACTATCAGATGCAGCTCCGTGCCGCCAAGCATCTGCCGCACGCGCTCGCCCTCGGCATACCGGCGAATCTGCTCGATGGCTTCCTGCCATTGGCTGTCGGCCTGTGCGTCGGTGGACTTGGCGGAGAGGTATTTCAGTTCGATGATGTAGCTGTGGGCCGTCTGCGGGTAGCGCACGTGGTCGGGCATGAGGAAGAGGTCGCAATAGCCGTGGTTCAGCTCCACCTCGGGGGCGGTGAGGTAATAGGAATTGATGCTGAGGTAGGCGGTGAAGAAGCCTTGCAGGTTGCGCTCGCCCTCGATGCCGGTGCGCACGCTCGACGTCTTACTGTAAGCATCTGCCATCATCTGCAAGGCAGGCCGCCACTGTCCCTTGAAGGCCATGTCGTAGTAGGCCATGCGCAACTTGTTGAAGTCCAGACGGACGTCGTTATTCTGATATTCCGTCAGCAAGTATTCGTAGTATTGCTTGCGCACGTTGTTGTTCGGTATGCTCAGCTCCAGCATGTCGCCATACGTGCCGGTCATGGTCAGCATACCGTAGTAGTAGAGCAAACTGACGAAGTTTCCCTTGTCGTAGATGCGTTCGGCGGGAAAGGTGAGGTTGATGGTGGAGTAGAACTTGCCTTCGGCTGCAATCTCGCGGATGATGCTCCGCTGTTCGTCACCCATGCCGTCCAGCTCGATGAGACGCTTCATCTTGGTGTAGTCCGTGCGGGTGTTATAGTCGAGCATCTGCTTGGGCGAAGTGCCCAGTTCGAGATAGTTCTTCAGATAATAGACCACCATGTCGCAGTTGAACATCTTCGGGTCTCTGTCCAAACTTTCCTCGGCGAAGCAATAATTGTCGTACCAAGGCTTCATTTCGGCAATCATCGCCTCGATGTCGGCTTTCAGCAGGCCTGCATCCTTGTAATAGTTCAGCATGGTGCGCACGTCCTCTTCGCTGAAGCCCAGCATCATGTTGAACAGAGGATTGGTGGAGATGTTGCGGGCGATGTTGAACCCGCTCGTCAGGTCGTCCAGCGTCACGGGGCTGATACCCATCATCAGGATGCGGTTGAAGTTGGCCTTGTATATTTTGAAGACTTCGCGGTAGAAGCCGGTGGCATGGGTCAGGGCGTGATACACCTCCTGACCGCGCTCGTTCAGCACGTTGTTGGTGAAGTTGTCGTACTCGTCGATGATGAGGTAGAGCTGATGCCCCTTCATCTTGGCTTGCGTGCAGATATAAATCAGCTGTGCAGAAGAGTTTGTGCCGAAAGCCTTCACTTCCTCGCAGAATCCCTCCTTATAATACTCTGCATATTGTTGGGCGAAGGCATTCAGCTTGATGGAACAATAACTGTGAAAATTCTCCTGCAAGTCGCCCGAGCCGGTATCGGCCTGCGAGAAGTCGAAGTATATCACTTGATATTTCCCCTTCTGCTTTGTCGGGTGCTCTGCTATCCACAGGTCCTTGAACAACTCGTCGAAACGGTCTTGGCGGGATATGTCGTAGTAGTCGCGCAGCATACTCAGGAACACGCTCTTTCCGAAGCGGCGCGGGCGAATCAAGAACAGGAAATCTCCCGCCGCCTCCAATCGGGGCAGAAACATCGTCTTGTCCACACAATAACGGTTCTTGCCGCGCAAGTCGGCAAAATCGGCGATGCCGTAGGGCAACATCTTCACTTCTTCCATGCTTCCAAACTGTCTTTTAGAGGTTGAACTTTCTACAAAGATAGCGAAGTGCGTTGAGCGCACAAAATAAAGGGGAAAGTTTTTTACCGGTGTGACTTTTTTGTGTTTGTACAGTTATCTGACACATTACTATATTTGACCTACCGGAATCAAATTCTTTGCCCATTCAGGAATTTCAGATGTATATTGTTTAAAGAGATTGCCATCTACTGTACGAAACAACAATTTCGGAGTTTGATTCTCCACAGAATTGTCATAAATATAGGCTCTATCCACCATTTGTACGGCTAGCGAAGCATTCACCAATGATTTGTAATAGCGTGAAATTATTTTGGAGATAGGCACTTCATGACCACCGGTCAAATATCTATGAATAATGCGATCTACATTTATCATAGGACTATTTGTACATACATAAAAGAAACGTATGAAAAAGCCCTGTTCTTTCGCTTTTTTCACGAACTTCAATTTTTCTTCCGATGAGAATACGGTTTCAAAAACGAAATCCATCTTATCAGCTAAGCATTTGTATCTGAGTTGAGTAGAAAACTCTGCGGCTTTCCGAACAGCGTCTAGTGAGTTCCAATCGCCAAATTGTTCTTGGGCGATGTTGTCGGGATTGATATACAAGCTTTCCTTCGTCCATTCATATTGAAGAAGTTGTATAGTCGTAGATGTTTTTCCGGAGCCATTAGGTCCGGCAACGATACACAATGTAGGTCGCTTCATTTCTTCCATACGTATGTGTTTTGTTTTTTCAGTTCGGCAATCTTCAACTCGGTTTCCTTCATGCGACGTTTCAGTTCTTCTTCAGCCTTCTGTGAAGTCTTGCGAGCTTCGATGGCAACTTGCTCCATCAACGCTTGAAGTTGTTCGTCGGTAGGTTCCTCCATCGAGTTGAGCCGATACGATTTCAAATCTTCCATAACATTTCATTTTTACTTCGGTCCACAAACATACAAAATAATTTCGATTTTATGGCAATTGCGATGAAGAAGTATCATTGCAGCGCCCTCACAATCCCCACATCGGCGGCTGCCCAGTCGATGCTCATGGGCTTGTTCTCGTACAACTGCCCATCTGGAATTTGCGAAAACAATCGTTTTTTGTAAATTTGCATTGTTTTGAACTAAAACAAGAATAATCCGATATTTAAAAAAAGCGGCAGGAAGATGGATAAAATTTCTCCGGAACAACGGCATAAAACGATGGCGGCCATTCGTTCGTCCAATACGAAGCCCGAAATCATCGTGCGGAAATACTTGTTTGCGCACGGTTTCAGATACCGGCTGAATCTATCCCGCTTGCCCGGCCATCCGGACATTGTGTTGCGCAAATACCGGACGTGCATCTTCATCAATGGATGTTTTTGGCATGGTCATGAAGGGTGTGGATGTTACGTTCCTCCCAAAACGAATGCCGATTTCTGGGCGGCCAAGATTAAGCGAAACAAAGAGCGGGACGTAGAGGTGCAGCACAAGTTGGCAAGGATGGGGTGGCACTGCATCGTTATATGGGAGTGCGACCTGAAGAAGAAAAAGCGTGAACAGACACTGCTTTCGCTTGAATACACACTGAACCATATTTTCCTGCTGGATAGGCGCGTCCTGCCTTACGAGCCTCCCCAAGAAGAATCCGCTCTTTATGCGGCTGAGCCGAACTGCACGGAATACTCCTTACCGGAATCCAATCATGTTGAAGATAGTTTATAGGATAATCTATCCAAACACAATCCTAAAAAGTATCCATTTTCACCCACTCATCCATCCTATCGAAAGCCGTGTCGATAAACGTGTTGTTGATGAGCTTGCTCGTATCTATCTTCCGATAGTCGTCAAAATAGTGCCGACTGAAGCGTAGGTCGAAGGCAAGGCGCAAATCGTCCTCCTCCGATTCATCGCCCAAACGTTTGGCCTCTTTGGCAGTGATAGTCCTAACCTTGACAATCTCGTACACATCGCGAACACCACGCCCCTTGACAAAGGGCATAAAGTAATGCAAGTCTTGCAAGGCAATGGTAGTAGGGAAATGACGTCCCGTATAGTACAACGTTGCCTTGCCATCGAGATAACTTTGCAGATACCCTTTGCGGCTGCTGTTCTTGACCAACCCCACCAACAAGCGGTTGCCCACTTCCACGAATGTTCCTTTCTGCGGTATTACGTGCGCAATGGTTTCGTACGACTTGGTAGTTATCAATTCGGCAATGAACTGCTCCAGCAACTGGCGATTGCGTGTGTCCTTGGGGCGCAACGGGAAAGCGCCAATGTTCACCTCCTCAATGGTCTTGTAGAACTTCGACGCCTGTACGTCGATAGGCTCTCCATCGCCAGGGAAGAGTATATAGCCTCCAATCACCTCCTTCTTCAAGGCTTGGGCGCTATAATCTTTGTAGTAGATGGCATCGCGATAGCGGTGCATTTGGTTGATGGCATCATCGGGCGGCACGTCCACTCCTCGCTGCCTGTCTGCTATGCGATACTTGGCATCGAACAGATAGGTCATCTTCATGCCTTGCTGAATGTCGTTTTTCGTCAGTTGCAGCACGATGTCAGGCTTTTGCGGCACGGTAGGTACTATGAGGTTTTTCATGCCCAGCGAACTGTCTTCATGCTCTGTGCTTTTGGGATTGTAAACCAGCTCGGCCAACTCCACATTGTCCTTCTTGAACAAGATGCGCGAGTGCTCGCCCTTGCCCAACTCCCACGTGAACACTCCGTTCATCTCCATGCGGTTGTAGTGTTCTATATCTTCATCGGATAGATGCAGCTGCTCCTTTACGATGTGGCTCACTTCGATGAAACACCATATCTCATAGAGCGTAGCGATGTCCTTTGTTTGCAGCCGATAAAGCCCGTCGTAGAGCGAATATCCACGGCGTAGCAAGTTCCAAGTGCGGTACACCTGACTATATCCGGTTGCCTTGTGCAGCACCAGGCTCTCTTGCATCATGCCCTTATATTGGCCTACGGTGCGGAAGAAAGGATTTCGGGCGAGGTGTTTCAGGGTGCTAAGTATGCGGTGCATTTCCTCCTTCTTCACATCCGATACCGTGTTTAAGCTCTCTATCTTTCGTTTCAGCTTCTCATACTTGCCTGTGATTTGTGCCAATGCAAACTTCAGGAATCGGTTTTCGGGGGTATCGTTGGTCTGTATTCGTTCTTCCACCCTATACAGATGTCCGCTTTCCATGCGGTGCTCAGCCAGCTCGCCCTCTATATGGCGGGGCACGATGGTCAGCTTGTCCGCCCGTTTGTAGGTTTCTTGTCCATGTAGCCTATGCCGTGGACGTTCGATGATGCCCTTGCAGGCACGTATAAACTTCTCCTGTTCGCCCGCAAACACACTCCACCACACAATTTCGGGCGTATCTCCGTTGGGGTCGGGCGAAAATCCGTGAAACGTGCGACGCATATAGTCCAGCGAAAGCATACGATATTCCCGTTCTATGTCTTCCAAGATGCTGCGCCAATGTTCGTGGTAGTTGAGCTTGGTGCTCAGCACTTCAAAGCAGAATGTAAAGGTCTTGGTGCCCTCCTTGGTGCGATATATCAGGCGTATCTCGCTGCGCCCTATGTCGTTGCCGTAGTTCAGGAATCCGGCAAGGATGTGCTTGCGGAAGGCAAAGCGTTCGTTGTCGCCTTGCAGTTCCGAGCCAAACCGAGCATCCTTCACGTAATCTTCAAACTCCACCCATATCGGATAGTCGGCATTGTCGAAGAAAACAGCTGGAGCGCTCTCGCCACATTCTATTGCCTGCTTGCCGACTTCGGTTTGCCTTTCTACCGACAGCACTCCTTCCGACCACGAATAAGTGGAGGTTAAGTTTAGCTCGCCAATGTTCTTCTCAGCCTTTCCCCAAATGGCATCGAACTTGCTACATTCAATGCTCATCACAAAGTCTGTATGTCGGATGGTCAGTATTTCCATGACAAGGTGTGTAGGTTCGCTTAACTCCAAAAACTAGTATATCCCGATGCGAGGCGACGTTTCATTTCGGCAATCTTGGCAAGCGATACGGACGATTCGAAGGTTTCCCTTTCTGCTATTTGAGTCAGCACGCCTGCAATAGTCTTGCTTAGGGTGTCTAGCATCACATCGTTCACCTTGGTGTCGTCGCCCTCTATGCGCGACAGTATCTTCATGCTTGTTATCTCGTCCAGCGCCCGGGCAATGACGTAGCCCAGCGGCAAATCCTCGCCTTCTTCGTCCTTGTTGTAGGGCAAGTTGTTCACCACGTACAGCAGAAATTCGTTTCGTGTGCGATAAGCCACTTTAAAGGGAGTGCCTTCCAAAACGTCGTTCACAGCTTTCAGATAATCCAAGGCGATGTTGCACACATCTTGGTTGTCGCTATATACATCCACGCCCTCCACGGCTGTACCTATAAGCTCCTCTTTCCCCAACTTTCCTATCGGCTCATAGTGGTCTGTCAGTCCACCATACAAGTCCACCTCGTTCATTTCGATGGTCATTGCACGGTCCAGCACCTTGCGCGAGAAGGAGAAGGTGGTTTCATCCATGTTTACCGTACCCACCACAATGAGGTTTTGCGGCAGGGTGATGCCTTCATCGTTGAATTGAGTTCTGATGTTTTCTTGAGTTGTAATAGCGGCCGTCAGATTGAAATACCACTCATCTTTTTCTTTTCTCAAAATAGGGTCTGTAACCACCGTCCCATCTTCCTTGCTTTTCCGGGATTCTATCACACTAAGGTATTCCGCAAAGTATTGCTCCACCGGTGCAAGGTTCATTTCGTCCAAACAGAGAAAATAAGGTGTTTCCAAGTCTTCCCATGCACGAGCCACAAACTTCAGGAAATCTCCGGGTATGTATTCCGCCTTTCCGCTCACGCGGCTTATATAGCCTATCAGTTCGCTCGAATCGTGCCAATTGGGTTTCACTTGCACCATTTCAAAGTTCTTAGGCTTCTGTGCTTTGTATTCCTCAGAATCTTCTTCCCAGCAAGCACGTGCCAATTCTCTGACGATGCGACTCTTTCCCGTGCCGGATATACCGGCTAAAAGAAGGAAAGGCTTGGACTTAATGGCGGTGAGGTAGGGGCGGTAAGGAGAATTGATTTCACTTACTTGAATATTTTGCTTTTTACCAAAAGAATTAAAATTCTTAAAGAAAGCTTCTTTGTCTTGTCTATCTAATATATTATTCATGATTTCTTTATAATTAGGTACTAATAATGCATTTTCACCATCAACTTTAATCACCTTTGAGTATTCATTCAGTACATTGGCTATAATATCCAAATTACCCATAGGATCATGAAAAATCAATGTTAGTGCCTTTCTCAAATTAGCGGAACT
>JAUNJD010000036.1 GCA_030523205.1 Bacteroides sp. | reverse complement strand
GGGTACCTCAGTCGTATAGTGAGATACCCTAAATATACGGGCATGAAAGCCGTGTAAATATTTATATGTGTTTGGCGCATGTTTGGATGGGGTGTTCACAGCCTATGTCTCATTTACTCGTTTTTTTCTTCTCAGCAGATGCAGTAATTCTCTTTTCTCTGCATTTTCTTATTATAGAAACCATAAAATTATTGCGTATGAAAAAACTACATCTTTGGGGCATCCTTGCCCTGTTGGCCTTTGGCCTTGCTTCTTGTACGGATGACAATGAAGTCGATGACCCCAATCGCTACTTCGTCATCTGTCCGTATACGTTCAACTTTCACTTTGATGAATACGGGAATTGCGAAGCTAGCGGCATCACACCGCTCACGGCGGAGGAGTTTGCCCGCTCGGTTGTGGGAGCCGGTTGGAAGCACATTGTCACCCACCGTCTATATAGTGACGGTACGACGGATAGCGAAAACTTCTACGAAGAGATGGTTGGCATGAACCCCACTTCCTATTATTATAAGGACGACCACACCTGCATCCTCTACTTCTTGGTCGACGCCGTTCCGGCCGCTTGCTATGCCGTGCGTGACTACCAATACGAAGAGGATAGTAACTGGATTTTCGTGGGCGAGCAAAAGGAGGCTCAAATTATAGAGCTGGAAGGCGATGATATGTGGGTGCTTCAGACTCTGGGTGTGACTAGCGATGACGAAAAAATCTATGGGCTCTCCTACTATTGCCGAATGACCGACCAAGAGCTGAAGACCTATCAAGAGACCTATAACATAGACTATGGCCAAGCATGGTGGAACTAGCGAGATGCCATTTTCGCCTTTAATCTTTTATTTTTTTACGGAAAGTTTTGTAAATAAAGAAAGTATGTGTAATTTTGCGGCTCAATTTAATCGCGAGATTTTTTAAACCATTAACATTTAAACAACAAAAAAATGATTGTAGTACCTGTAAAAGAAGGCGAAAACATCGAAAAGGCTCTGAAGAAATTCAAGAGAAAATTTGAGAAAACCGGTATCGTAAAGGAATTGAGAAGCAGACAACAGTTTGATAAACCGTCTGTTACAAAAAGACTCAAGAAAGAACGTGCGGTTTACGTTCAGAAACTTCAGCAAGTAGAAGATTAATAATTCGTAAAATCCTTTGAATTATTGAATTCTTTTTCATACATTCGTTGCATGATTTTAGATATGTAGCGATATGTTGGCGACGGATTCTTTCATTGAATATTTGCAGTACGAGCGCAATTATGCCGCAGGGACGATAGTCAACTACAAGACGGACATCCTGGAACTGCAAGACTTCATCGAAGAAAAAGTCGGAGACTTGGCCCCGTCCGAAGTGGATGCCGACCTGATTCGTGAATGGATAATATCCTTGATGGATAAGGGCGTCAAAGCTTCTACGGTGAACCGAAAGTTAAGTTCCATCCGGGCGTACTATAAATTCCTCCTGCGGCGAGGGGTGGTGACGGTGAATCCGTTGCGTAAGATAACGGGACCTAAAGAGTCGAAGCCGCTGCCTGCTTTCGTAAAGGAGGCCGATATGGACAAGCTCTTGGATGACACTTATTTCGGTGATGGGTTTGCAGGTTGTCGCGACCATACGATTCTCGAAATGTTCTATGCCACCGGCATGAGACGTGCGGAACTGATAGGGTTGGACGACTGCGACGTTGACTTCTCGGCATCCGTCATCAAGGTGACGGGCAAGCGGAACAAGCAACGCCTGATACCCTTCGGCGAAGAGTTGAAAGAAGTCATGCATCGGTATCTCGACGTGCGTAACGAAGCGATACCTGTGCGCTCGGAAGCATTCTTTGTCCGCGAAAACGGCGAACGTCTCACCCCGCATATTGTTGTCGATATTGTGAAACGAAACCTCTCGAAGGTGGTAACGATGAAAAAAAGAAGTCCCCACGTGTTGCGGCACACCTTTGCAACGACGATGCTCAACCACGATGCAGAACTCGGTGCCATAAAGGAACTGCTGGGACACGAAAGCTTGGCGACGACCGAAGTTTATACGCATACCACATTCGAGGAACTAAAAAAAGTGTATAATCAGGCTCATCCTCGGGCCTAACTTAAAAAAGGAGGTTATTATGGAAGTAAGAATTCAATCGATTCACTTTGATGCGTCAGAGCAATTGCAGGCCTTTATCCAGAAGAAAGCTGCAAAATTGGAGAAGTTTTACGACGATATAAAGAAAGTAGAGGTGTCATTAAAGGTAGTTAAACCAGAAACCGCAGAAAACAAGGAAGCCGGCGTCAAAGTGCTGGTGCCCAATGGCGAATTCTACGCCAATAAAGTATGCGATACGTTCGAAGAAGCCGTAGATTTGTGTCTGGAGGCCTTGGAAAAACAGCTGGTTAAGTACAAAGAAAAGCAGCGAAGCAAATAATTTTCCGCAAAAATTTTGCGGGTATCAAATAAATGCCTAAATTTGCAGCCGTTTCGCCCGCACTACGACGTTGCGGCTGCATTTTTTAGCCTTTGCCTCTTTAGCTCAGTTGGCCAGAGCACGTGATTTGTAATCTCGGGGTCGTTGGTTCGAATCCGACAAGAGGCTCAAGAAAAGAAGATCTTTGAAAAATGAGTAGGGCAAATACCAGAGTGGCCAAATGGGGCAGACTGTAAATCTGCTGGCTTACGCCTTCGGTGGTTCGAATCCATCTTTGCCCACACTCTCGTTTTTCCCCACTTGCTGTTATAGCTCAGCGGTAGAGCACTTCCTTGGTAAGGAAGAGGTCCCGGGTTCAAGTCCCGGTAACAGCTCATAAGATGTAAAAGCTGATTATTAATCAAATAAATAAAAGTAAAGCTATGGCTAAAGAGAAATTCGAACGTACCAAACCCCACGTAAACATTGGTACAATTGGTCACGTTGACCACGGTAAAACCACGTTGACAGCTGCTATCACTGCTGTGTTGGCAAAGAAAGGTCTTTCTGAAGTGAAGTCTTTCGACCAGATTGACAACGCTCCTGAAGAAAAGGAAAGAGGTATTACTATTAATACTGCTCACGTTGAATACGAAACTGCTAACCGTCACTACGCTCACGTAGACTGCCCGGGACACGCCGACTATGTAAAGAACATGGTAACTGGTGCTGCTCAGATGGACGGTGCTATCATCGTAGTTGCTGCAACTGATGGTCCGATGCCTCAGACACGCGAACACATCCTGTTGGCTCGTCAGGTAAACGTACCGAGACTGGTTGTATTCATGAACAAGTGTGATATGGTTGACGATCCTGAAATGTTGGAACTCGTTGAAATGGAAATGCGCGAACTGCTTTCTGCATACGATTTCGATGGTGACAACACTCCGTTTATCCAGGGTTCTGCTCTTGGCGCATTGAACGGCGTTGAGAAGTGGGAAGAGAAGGTAATGGAGCTGATGGACGCTTGCGACACTTGGATTCCTCTGCCTCCGCGCGATATCGATAAGCCGTTCTTGATGCCGGTTGAAGACGTATTCTCGATCACTGGTCGTGGTACTGTTGCTACTGGTCGTATCGAGGCTGGTGTTATCAAGGTAGGTGACGAAGTTGAAATCCTTGGTTTGGGTGAAGACAAGAAGTCAGTTGTAACTGGCGTTGAAATGTTCCGCAAACTGTTGGATGAAGGTGAAGCTGGTGATAACGTAGGTCTGTTGCTGCGTGGTATCGACAAGAACGAAATCAAGCGTGGTATGGTACTCTGCAAGCCGGGTCAGATTAAGCCTCACTCTAAGTTCAAAGCTTCTATCTACGTTTTGAAGAAAGAAGAAGGTGGTCGTCACACTCCGTTCCACAACAAGTATCGTCCTCAGTTCTATCTGCGTACTATGGACTGTACAGGTGAAATCTCTCTGCCGGAAGGAACTGAGATGGTAATGCCGGGTGATAACGTTGAGATCGCAGTAGAACTCATCTATCCGGTAGCCCTGAACGTAGGTCTGCGCTTCGCTATCCGTGAAGGTGGTCGTACGGTAGGTTCTGGTCAGATTACTGAAATCTTGGACTAATAAACCAATAAAATAATTAATCAGTTCTCGGTATCCTTACCGGGAACTGATTATGTTCACACGGGAGTAGCTCAGTTGGTAGAGCACCGGTCTCCAAAACCGGGTGTCGGGAGTTCGAGCCTCTCCTCCCGTGCTAATATTTTCGAAATGAAGAAGATTGTAGCTTATTTTAAAGAAACTTACGACGAACTTGTTCATAAAGTGTCGTGGCCTACGTATTCTGAACTTACTAGCAGTGCAGTAGTTGTTTTATATGCTTCCCTACTTATTGCATTGATAGTGCTTGTGATGGACCTATGTTCCGAGACCGTAATGGAGTTTATTTATCCACATTAAGAGTAAGGAGAAATGTCTGAGATTGAAAAGAAATGGTACGTGTTGCGTGCTATTAGCGGAAAAGAAGCCAAGGTGAAGGAATACCTTGAAGCTGACATTAAGAACAGCGATCTTGGCGATTATGTGTCTCAGGTGTTGATACCTACCGAAAAGGTGTACCAGGTTCGCAATGGCAAGAAAATTGTGAAAGAGAGAAGTTATCTCCCTGGATACGTCTTGGTGGAGGCAGCTCTGGTGGGTGAGGTCGCTCACCACTTGAGAAACACTCCCAATGTGATAGGATTCTTAGGCGGGTCGGATAAGCCGGTGCCTCTGAGACAGTCGGAGGTGAACCGCATCCTTGGAACGGTGGACGAACTGCAAGATGCAGGTGAAGACCTCAGCATCCCGTACGTTGTCGGCGAAACCGTTAAGGTGAATTATGGCCCGTTCACCGGATTCAGTGGCATCATTGAAGAGGTGAACACCGAGAAAAAGAAACTGAAGGTCATGGTCAAGATATTCGGACGGAAAACTCCGCTCGAATTGGGCTTTATGCAAGTGGAAAAAGAATAGAGCAGGTGTTACGCTGTAATATTCTTCATTAATGTTATAAATAAATCAATTAGAAAATGGCTAAAGAAGTTGCTGGACTAATCAAATTACAGATTAAAGGAGGCGCGGCAAATCCATCACCTCCCGTAGGCCCTGCATTGGGTTCGAAGGGAATCAACATCATGGAGTTTTGCAAGCAATTCAACGCCAGAACCCAGGACAAGGCAGGTAAGATTCTTCCTGTTATCATCACTTACTACGCAGACAAGTCTTTCGATTTTGTAATCAAGACTCCTCCCGTGGCTATTCAGTTGCTGGAGCTGACGAAGCTGAAGAGTGGTTCTGCTGAGCCCAACCGTAAGAAGGTTGCCGAGATTACTTGGGAACAGGTTCGCACGATTGCTCAGGACAAGCTGGTTGACTTGAACTGTTTCACTGTAGAAGCCGCCATGAGAATGGTTGCAGGTACAGCTCGTAGTATGGGTATTACTGTAAAAGGGGAGTTCCCGGTTAATAACTAATAAACTTCAATTAGAATGGGTAAACTGACAAAAAATCAAAAGTTGGCTGCAGGCAAAATTGAAGCAGGGAAAGCATACTCTCTCAAAGAAGCTGCTCAGCTGGTAAAGGAAATCACCTTTACGAAGTTTGATGCTTCTCTGGATATCGACGTACGTCTGGGTGTTGACCCGCGTAAGGCTAACCAGATGGTGAGAGGTGTTGTATCACTTCCTCACGGTACAGGTAAGGTCGTACGTGTCCTGGTGCTTTGTACACCGGATGCTGAAGCTGCTGCAAAAGAAGCCGGAGCTGACTATGTTGGTCTTGAAGAATATATTGAAAAGATCAAAGGTGGATGGACTGATATTGATGTAATCATCACTATGCCGTCTATCATGGGTAAGATTGGTGCACTCGGTCGTATCCTCGGTCCCCGCGGACTGATGCCGAACCCGAAGAGTGGCACTGTAACTATGGATGTTGCTAAAGCTGTAAGAGAAGTAAAACAAGGTAAGATTGACTTCAAGGTTGATAAGAGCGGTATCGTTCATACTTCTATCGGTAAGGTTTCATTTAGCGCTGACCAAATTCGTGGAAATGCGAAGGAATTCATCTCTACTTTGAATAAATTGAAACCGAGCGCAGCCAAGGGTACATATATTAAGAGTATTTATCTTTCGAGCACGATGAGTGCGGGTATCAAGATTGACCCGAAGACAGTAGAAGAAATCTAATAAAACGGAGTAATAATGAGAAAGGAAGATAAAAGTGCGATTATTGAGCAGATTGCTGCTACAGTAAAGGAATATGGTCATTTCTACCTGGTTGACACCACTGCCATGAATGCTGCTGCTACCAGCGCATTGAGAGCTGCTTGTTTCAAAGCCGACATCAAACTGATGGTCGTTAAGAACTCGCTCCTCCACAAGGCATTGGAAAGCCTGGAAGAAGATTATTCTCCGATTTATGGTTGCTTGAAAGGTACGACTGCTGTCATGTTTTGCAATGTTGCAAACGCACCGGCCAAGTTGATTAAGGACAAGGCCAAGGACGGCATTCCCGGACTGAAGGCTGCATACGCAGAAGAAAGCTTCTACGTAGGTGCCGAGCAGTTGGATGCGCTCGTAGCTATCAAGAGCAAGAACGAAGTTATTGCCGATATCATTGCCTTGCTGCAATCGCCGGCCAAGAACGTTATTTCTGCTCTGCAATCAGGTGGTAACACCATTCACGGAGTTCTCAAGACTCTTGGTGAACGTACAGAGGCTTAAACCTCAAAAAAACGGAGGAGGGCTGATTGCCAATGCAGCTTGAACCTCCAAACAATAAAAATCAATTTATTTAGTATTTAAACAATTAAAAATCATACAAAAATGGCAGATTTGAAAGCTTTTGCAGAACAATTAGTTAACTTGACAGTAAAGGAAGTTAATGAACTTGCAACTATCCTGAAAGAAGAATATGGTATCGAACCCGCCGCTGCAGCTGTTGCTGTTGCTGCTGGCCCCGCAGCTGGTGCTCCTGCTGTAGAGGAAAAGACTTCTTTCGATGTAGTATTGAAGAGCGCTGGTGCAGCTAAACTTCAGGTTGTTAAGGCCGTTAAGGAAGCTTGCGGACTTGGTTTGAAGGAAGCTAAAGACTTGGTTGACGGTGCTCCTAGCACACTGAAAGAAGGTTTGGCTAAGGACGAAGCAGAATCATTGAAGAAAACATTGGAAGAAGCTGGAGCTGAAGTTGAACTTAAATAACATTGGCCTGTAAATCAGGTAATTCGGTTAGGAACCCTTCGTGAAAAGGGTTCTTAACCTTTTTGTGTATATATTTCAAATTAAGTTCTACAAATCCATTAACAGATGTCTTCAAATACTGTAAATCAAAGAGTTAATTTTGCTTCGACTAAGAATCCGCTCGACTATCCGGATTTTCTGGAAGTACAATTGAAGTCATTCAAAGACTTTTTACAACTGGATACCCCACCCGAAAAGCGTAAGAACGAGGGACTGTATAAAGTATTTGCTGAAAACTTCCCCATTGCCGATACAAGAAATAATTTTGTTCTTGAGTTTTTGGATTACTATATTGATCCGCCGCGCTATAGCATCGACGAATGTATAGAGCGAGGGCTTACTTATAGTGTCCCCTTGAAGGCTAAATTGAAATTGTATTGTACCGACCCCGACCACGAAGATTTTGATACGGTCATTCAGGATGTATTTTTGGGTCCCATCCCTTACATGACGGACAAGGCGACGTTCGTCATCAACGGTGCCGAGCGTGTAGTTGTATCTCAGTTGCACCGTTCTCCGGGTGTGTTCTTCGGACAGAGCGTACATGCCAATGGTACCAAGCTTTACTCGGCTCGTATCATCCCGTTCAAAGGTTCTTGGATTGAATTTGCTACTGACATCAACAATGTCATGTACGCATACATCGACCGTAAGAAGAAATTGCCCGTTACCACTTTGTTGAGAGCCATCGGTTTTGAGAATGATAAGGATATTCTCGAAATCTTCAACTTGGCCGAAGAAGTGAAGGTCAACAAGACGAACCTCAAGAAGATTGTAGGTCGTAAGTTGGCAGCACGTGTATTGAAAACATGGATTGAAGACTTTGTAGACGAAGATACCGGTGAAGTGGTTTCCATTGAGCGTAACGAAGTCGTTATCGACCGTGAAACCTTGATTGAACCGGAGCATGTAGACGTTATCTTAGAGTCCGGAGTTCAGAATATATTGGTACATAAGGAAGAACCGAATCAGTCGGACTATTCCATTATATATAACACACTGCAGAAGGACCCGAGTAACTCGGAAAAAGAAGCTGTGCTCTACATCTATCGCCAGTTGCGTAATGCCGACCCGGCCGATGATGCCAGTGCACGCGAGGTTATCAACAACCTGTTCTTCTCGGAAAAGAGATATGACTTGGGTGATGTAGGTCGCTATCGTATCAACAAGAAGTTGAACCTGACGACTGACATGAACGTGCGCGTTCTCACCAAGGAAGATATCATCGAAATCATCAAGTATCTGATTGAGCTGATTAACTCGAAGGCAGACGTGGACGATATTGACCACTTGAGCAACCGTCGTGTACGTACCGTAGGCGAGCAGTTGTCCAATCAGTTTGCCATCGGTTTGGCTCGTATGTCTCGTACCATTCGTGAACGCATGAACGTGCGCGACAATGAAGTCTTCACACCGATTGACTTGATCAACGCCAAGACGATTTCTTCTGTCATCAACTCGTTCTTCGGAACAAATGCATTGTCACAGTTTATGGACCAGACCAACCCGTTGGCTGAAATCACGCACAAGCGTCGTATGTCTGCTCTGGGTCCCGGTGGTTTGTCGCGTGAGCGTGCCGGTTTCGAGGTTCGTGACGTACACTATACTCACTACGGACGTCTTTGTCCGATTGAGACCCCTGAAGGTCCGAATATCGGTCTGATTTCTTCTCTTTGCGTGTTCGCCAAGATTAATGACCTTGGTTTCATCGAGACCCCTTATCGTAAGGTGGCCAACGGAAAGGTGGACCTGTCCGACGAAGGTTTGGTTTACCTGAGTGCAGAGGAAGAAGAAGGCAAATTCATAGCTCAGGGTAATGCTCCGCTGAACGATGACGGTACGTTTATCCGCGACAGGGTAAAGGCTCGTCAGGATGCTGATTATCCGGTGATTGCTCCGGGTGACGTAGAACTGATGGATGTATCTCCTCAGCAGATTGCCTCTATCGCCGCTTCGTTGATTCCGTTCTTGGAGCATGACGATGCCAACCGTGCATTGATGGGTTCGAACATGATGCGTCAGGCAGTTCCTTTGTTGAGAAGCGAAGCTCCTATCGTAGGTACAGGTATCGAACGTCAGTTGGCTCGTGACTCTCGTACGCAGATTACGGCAGAGGGTGCCGGCGTAGTTGACTTTGTTGATGCTACTACCATCCGCATCCTTTACGACCGTACGGAAGACGAAGAATTTGTAAGCTTCGAATCGGCATTGAAGGAATATAACATTCCGAAGTGGCGTCGTACCAACCAGAACATGACTATTGACCTCCGTCCGATTTGTACGAAGGGACAGCGTGTGACGGCAGGACAGATTCTGACGGAAGGCTACTCTACCGAGGACGGTGAATTGGCTTTGGGTAAGAACCTGCTCGTAGCCTATATGCCTTGGAAGGGTTACAACTACGAGGATGCCATCGTACTGAACGAACGTGTGGTTCGTGAAGACTTGCTGACCTCCGTACACGTAGAAGAATATTCGTTGGAGGTTCGCGAAACGAAGCGTGGTATGGAAGAATTGACTTCCGATATCCCCAACGTCAGTGAAGAAGCAACCAAGGATTTGGATGAAAACGGTATTGTTCGTGTCGGTGCTCGCATCGAACCGGGTGATATATTGATTGGTAAGATTACTCCGAAGGGTGAATCCGATCCTTCTCCCGAAGAAAAACTGCTCCGTGCCATCTTTGGTGACAAGGCCGGTGATGTAAAGGATGCTTCCTTGAAGGCATCTCCGTCTTTGAAGGGTGTAGTTATCGGCAAGCGTCTGTTCTCGCGTGTCATCAAGACTCGTAGCTCTAAGTTGGCCGACAAGGCTTTGCTGCCGAAGATTGATGATGAGTTTGATGCTAAGGTAGGTGACCTGAAGAAGATATTGATTAACAAGCTTCTGAAACTCACCGAGAATTATACGTCGGAAGGCGTGAAGGATTATATGGGTACCGACGTTATAGCCAAGGGTGCTCACTTCTCTGCTTCCGATTTCAGCGACTTGGACTTCACAGCCATTCAGTTGAGCAACTGGACGAAGGACGAGCATACCAATGGTTTGATTCGTGCTTTGGTGATGAACTACATCAAGAAGTACAAGGAATACGATGCAGAGCTGAAGCGTAAGAAATTTGCCATTACCATTGGCGATGAGCTGCCTGCCGGTATCATTCAGATGGCGAAGGTTTATATCGCCAAGAAGCGTAAGATTGGCGTAGGTGATAAGATGGCCGGTCGTCACGGTAACAAGGGTATCGTTTCTCGCGTAGTGCGTCAGGAAGATATGCCGTTCCTTGCCGACGGTACTCCGGTGGATATCGTATTGAACCCGTTGGGTGTGCCTTCGCGTATGAACATCGGTCAGATATTCGAGGCTGTTTTGGGTCGTGCCGGAAAGAAGTTGGGTGTGAAGTTTGCCACTCCTATTTTCGACGGTGCTACGCTGGACGACCTTAACGAATGGACAGACAAGGCCGGTTTGCCCCGTTATGGCAAGACGACGTTGTACGATGGTGGTACAGGTGAAGCTTTCGAGCAGCAGGCAACTGTGGGTGTGACTTATATGTTGAAGTTGGGTCACATGGTTGAAGACAAGATGCATGCTCGTTCTATCGGTCCGTACTCACTTATTACTCAGCAGCCGTTGGGTGGTAAGGCACAGTTTGGTGGTCAGCGTTTCGGAGAAATGGAAGTTTGGGCACTGGAAGCTTTCGGTGCCGCACACATCCTGCAAGAGATTTTGACTATCAAGTCAGATGATGTAGTTGGACGTTCCAAGGCTTACGAAGCAATCGTGAAGGGTGAGCCGATGCCTACTCCGGGCATCCCCGAATCACTGAACGTATTGCTGCATGAGTTGAGAGGTTTGGGCTTGAGCATCAACCTTGAATAAAGGATAATGAATGGTTGGGGATGGAACAGCGTTTCTGTTCCCCAATCGTCAGTTCATCTTTAATTATCAATTATCAATCGTCAATTATCAATTAATATAAAAGTATGGCTTTTAGAAAAGATAACAAGATAAAGAGTAATTTCTCGAAAATCTCCATCGGTTTGGCTTCTCCGGAAGAAATCTTAGAGAATTCGAGTGGTGAAGTATTAAAGCCTGAAACTATCAACTATCGTACGTACAAGCCTGAGCGTGACGGTCTCTTCTGCGAGCGCATTTTCGGTCCTATCAAGGATTACGAATGCCATTGCGGTAAGTACAAGCGTATTCGTTATAAAGGAATTGTTTGCGACCGTTGCGGTGTGGAAGTTACTGAGAAGAAGGTGCGCCGCGAACGTATGGGACACATTCAGCTGGTTGTGCCGGTAGCTCATATCTGGTACTTCCGTTCGCTTCCCAATAAGATTGGTTATTTGCTGGGATTGCCCACCAAGAAGTTGGATGCCATCATCTATTATGAACGCTATGTAGTGGTTCAGCCGGGTGTTCTGTCCAATGAGGTAGCTCAGTATGATCTGCTTGAAGAAGGAGAATACTTGGATCTTTTGGAGAAATTGCCGAAAGACAATCAGTTCTTGGAAGATACCGACCCCAATAAATTTGTAGCCAAGATGGGTGCAGAGGCCATTTATGATTTGCTCTCTCGCCTCGACTTGGATGCTTTGTCTTACGAATTGCGCCACCGTGCCGGAAGCGATGCTTCGCAGCAGCGCAAGAGTGAGGCCTTGAAGCGTCTTCAGGTTGTTGAGTCCTTCCGCGCTTCGCGTGGACGCAACAAGCCGGAATGGATGATTGTGCGCATCGTGCCCGTCATTCCTCCTGAACTCCGTCCGTTGGTTCCTCTGGATGGTGGACGTTTCGCTACATCCGACTTGAACGACCTTTACCGCCGTGTCATCATTCGCAACAATCGTCTGAAGCGTCTGATTGAAATCAAGGCTCCGGAAGTGATTCTGCGTAATGAAAAGCGTATGTTGCAGGAAGCTGTTGACTCTCTGTTCGACAACTCTCGTAAGTCCAGCGCTGTGAAGACCGATGCCAACCGTCCGTTGAAGTCTCTGTCCGACAGTCTGAAGGGTAAGCAAGGACGTTTCCGTCAGAACTTGCTGGGTAAGCGCGTTGACTATTCTGCACGTTCGGTTATCGTTGTAGGTCCGGAACTGAGAATGGGTGAATGTGGTATTCCTAAGCTGATGGCTGCCGAACTTTATAAGCCGTTCATCATCCGCAAGCTGATTGAGCGTGGCATCGTGAAAACGGTGAAGAGTGCCAAGAAGATTGTTGACCGCAAGGAGCCTGTTATTTGGGACATCCTTGAACACGTGATGAAGGGTCATCCGGTGTTGCTGAACCGTGCCCCGACACTTCACCGTCTGGGTATTCAGGCCTTCCAGCCGAAGATGATTGAAGGTAAGGCTATCCAGCTGCACCCGTTGGCATGTACGGCATTCAACGCCGACTTCGACGGTGACCAGATGGCCGTTCACTTGCCGCTGAGCAACGAGGCCGTGCTGGAAGCACAGATGCTGATGCTTCAGTCGCACAATATCTTGAATCCTGCCAACGGTGCGCCTATTACCGTGCCTGCACAGGACATGGTATTGGGTCTGTACTACATCACGAAGCTGCGTAAGGGCGCCAAGGGTGAGGGATTGGTATTCTACGGTCCCGAAGAAGCACTTATCGCTTACAACGAAGGTAAGTGCGACATCCATGCTCCGGTCAGCGTTGTAGTGAAGGATGTCGATGAAAACGGCAACATTGTAAGCAAGATGATGCACGATACTTCCGTAGGTCGTGTTATTGTAAACGAAATCGTTCCGGATAAAGCCGGATATATCAATACGATTATTTCCAAGAAGTCTCTTCGCGACATCATCAGCCATGTTATCAAGGTGTGTGGTGTGGCCGAAGCTGCCGATTTCCTGGATGGCATCAAGAACTTGGGTTACTACATGGCCTTCAAGGGTGGTCTGTCCTTTAACTTGGGCGACATCATCATTCCCGAAGAGAAGGAAGCATTGGTACAGAAGGGGTACGATGAAGTAGAGCAGGTGATCAACAACTACAACATGGGTTTCATCACCAACAACGAACGTTACAACCAGGTTATCGATATATGGACACACGTCAACTCCGAATTGTCTAACATCTTGATGAAGACTATTTCGAACGACGACCAAGGTTTCAACTCTGTATATATGATGTTGGATTCCGGTGCCCGTGGTTCTAAGGAGCAGATTCGTCAGTTGTCCGGTATGCGTGGTTTGATGGCCAAGCCGCAGAAAGCCGGTGCCGAAGGCGGTCAGATTATTGAGAACCCGATTCTTTCGAACTTTAAGGAAGGTTTGTCCGTGCTGGAATACTTTATTTCCACCCACGGTGCCCGTAAGGGTTTGGCCGATACAGCCTTGAAGACAGCCGACGCCGGATATCTGACCCGTCGTTTGGTGGACGTTTCTCATGATGTGATTATCAACGAAGAAGACTGCGGTACGCTCCGCGGATTGGTATGCACCGCTTTGAAGAACAACGACGAAGTGATAGCTACCTTATACGAGCGCATCTTGGGCCGTGTGTCGGTACACGATATTGTTCATCCTACAACCGGCGAACTGATTGTGGCCGGCGGTGAGGAAATCACGGAAGACATTGCTCAGCGCATCGAAGAATCTCCGATTGAAAGCGTTGAAATCCGTTCGGTATTGACCTGTGAATCGAAGAAGGGTGTTTGTGCCAAGTGTTATGGACGTAACCTGGCATCCAGCCGTATGGTTCAGAAGGGCGAGGCTGTCGGTGTCATCGCTGCACAGTCTATCGGTGAGCCGGGTACACAGTTGACGTTGCGTACATTCCACGCCGGTGGTACGGCTGCCAACATCGCAGCCAATGCAAGCATCGTGGCCAAGAACCCTGCCCGTTTGGAATTTGAAGAACTCCGTACGGTTGACGTGGTTGACGAAGCCGGTGAAGCAGCCAAGGTGGTAGTAGGTCGTTTGGCCGAAGTACGCTTTGTGGATGTGAATACAGGCATCGTGCTTTCTACCCACAATGTTCCCTATGGTTCTACTTTGTATGCTGCCGATGGCGAGTTGGTAGAGAAGGGCAAGCTCATTGCCCGTTGGGACCCGTTCAACGCCGTTATCATTACGGAAGCTACCGGTAAGATTGAGTTCGACGGTGTGATTGAGAATGTTACTTATAAGGTAGAGTCTGATGAATCTACTGGTTTGCGTGAAATTATCATTATCGAATCCAAGGATAAGACGAAGGTGCCTTCTGCTCAGATTCTGACGGAAGACGGCGAACTGATTCGTACGTACAACCTCCCCGTAGGTGGTCACGTGGTAGTGGAAGATGGTCAGAAGGTGAAAGCCGGTGAGGTCATCGTGAAGATACCGCGTGCCGTAGGTAAGGCCGGTGATATCACGGGTGGTCTTCCTCGTGTGACCGAATTGTTCGAAGCCCGTAACCCGTCGAACCCTGCCGTTGTGTCCGAAATCGACGGTGAAATCACAATGGGTAAGGTGAAACGTGGTAATCGTGAAATCGTTGTCACTTCCAAGACCGGTGAAGTGAAGAAATACCTGGTGCCGCTGTCCAAGCAGATATTGGTACAGGAGAACGACTATGTGCGTGCCGGTACACCGTTGTCCGACGGTGCCATTACGCCTGCCGACATTCTGGCCATCAAGGGTCCCACTGCCGTACAGGAGTACATCGTGAACGAAGTACAAGACGTATATCGTCTGCAAGGTGTGAAGATTAACGATAAGCACTTCGAAATCATCGTACGCCAGATGATGCGTAAGGTCGAGATTGACGAACCGGGTGATACCCGCTTCCTGGAACAGCAAGTTGTAGATAAGCTGGAGTTCATGGAAGAGAACGACCGCATCTGGGGCAAGAAGGTGGTAGTAGATGCTGGCGATTCTCAGAGCCTGCAACCGGGACAGATTGTAACGGCCCGCAAGCTGCGTGACGAGAATAGTATGCTGAAGCGTCGCGACCTGAAACCGGTGGTTGTGCGTGAGGCTGTACCGGCCACTTCTACTCAGATTCTTCAGGGTATCACACGTGCTGCTTTGCAGACTTCCAGCTTCATGTCGGCTGCATCCTTCCAGGAAACGACGAAGGTGCTCAACGAAGCTGCTATCAACGGCAAGGTTGACCGTCTGGAAGGTATGAAGGAGAATGTGATTTGCGGTCACCTGATTCCTGCCGGTACCGGACAGCGTGAGTTCGACAAGATTATTGTCGGTTCGAAAGAAGAGTACGACCGTATGCTGGCCAACAAGAAGACTGTGTTGGACTATGCGGTTGACGAATCGGTAGAAGAATAACATGGAGTATTAAATACAATCAGTTGTCTTCATAGAAGAGAAAGGGCGGTCCTTTGCGGATCGCTCTTTTTTTATGTGCAGACGGCCGGGCCGGAATTGGCGGTTGAACGAGGCTGTTTTGATTTTTTTTGTTCGCAGATTGGGTAGCTTATTAGGAAATCAGTATTTTTGAACTCATAATTATTAAAAGCAAAGTACGATATGGAAAATCAAGAAATGAATAACGGTCAGCTTCAGATAGAGCTGAAAGAAGAAGTGGCTCAGGGTACGTATGCCAACCTTGCCATCATCACCCACTCAAGTTCGGAATTCGTGCTCGACTTTGTACGGGTGTTGCCCGGTATGCCGAAAGCCGGCGTGCAGTCGCGCATCGTTTTGGCTCCGGAACACGCAAAGCGTCTGTTGAGAGCGCTCGAAGACAATATCGCTAAATACGAACGCATCTATGGCGGCATTCGTACCCCCGATGCCGGAATGCTTCCGCCGATACCCAACATCAAGGGTGAAGCATAGCGATGACAGTCCGTCTTGCTCATTGAAAATCACTTGTTGGGGATATATATTTGGCGTGTTGGGCATATAGATGCCGCGCGCTCCATCTATATATCCCTCCTCTTCCATCTATATGTCCATCACGTTGCGCATATATGCGCCGCGCGTTGCTGCCATTCTCCCACGAATTATCGCTCCTTTTCCCACGAATTATCGTCCCTTTTCCCACGAGTTTTCGGCTAAAACTCAACGCTTTTTCCCTTCTTTCCCCTTGAGTTTTCCCTCAAAAGTCCAGCAGTTTTGGATGAAAACTCAGTGCATTTTTGCACCCTGCCGGCAGGATGAATTAGAAGATTCGGATGCCTGTTGCGAAAGATTCATAGGATGTCGGGGCCGGTGGTATCGATTGTAGGTATTCGGGAAACGGAATTCTTCACCGTTAAAAATAAATAAAAGGTGGTATTGCATTGATATTTCAAAAGTTATTCGTATCTTTGCAGCCCAAAATGTATAGGTTTGAATTAATATAAACAATAAATATATAATTAAAAACAATTAAAATGCCTACAATTCAGCAATTAGTAAGAAAAGGACGTGAGGTGCTGGTTGACAAAAGTAAGTCGCCTGCATTGGATTCATGCCCTCAAAGACGTGGCGTTTGCGTGAGAGTGTACACAACCACTCCGAAGAAACCGAATTCAGCTATGCGTAAAGTAGCTCGTGTGCGTTTGACCAATGGTAAAGAGGTGAACTCTTACATCCCGGGTGAAGGACACAACTTGCAGGAACACTCCATCGTACTGGTACGTGGTGGTCGTGTGAAGGACCTTCCGGGTGTACGTTATCACATCGTTCGCGGTACATTGGATACGGCAGGTGTAGCCGGTCGTACTCAGAGACGTTCCAAATACGGCGCAAAGCGTCCGAAACCGGGTCAGGCAGCTCCCGCTAAGAAGAAATAATCAAGCGGCCTAACACTGAAAAACAGTAAAATTAAAAGTAATAACTTACGTTTTAGTTTGTTGGAATGTTGAAAAGGTTGAGTAAATTCTCCGGTGGGAGAGTTGAAGAAGACAGATGAGGACAACCAAGAACGAAAAACATTATCTTTCATTTGAAAAATGAGAAAAGCAAAACCAAAAAAACACATCATCCTGCCGGATCCTGTGTTCAATGATGTGAAAGTTTCCAAGTTCGTAAACCACTTGATGTACGACGGAAAGAAGAACACTTCTTATGAAATCTTCTATGCAGCACTGGAAACAGTGAAGAACAAAATGCAGAACGAAGAAAAGTCAGCCCTTGAAATTTGGAAGAAGGCTCTGGACAATGTAACTCCGCAGGTGGAGGTTAAGTCTCGCCGTGTAGGTGGTGCTACTTTCCAGGTTCCTACTGAAATCCGTCCGGACCGTAAGGAGTCCATCTCCATGAAGAATTTGATTATCTTCGCACGCAAGCGCGGTGGTAAGTCGATGGCCGACAAGCTGGCTGCTGAAATCATGGATGCTTTCAACGAACAAGGCGGTGCTTTCAAGCGTAAAGAAGATATGCACAGAATGGCCGAGGCCAACCGTGCATTCGCTCACTTCAGATTCTAATACTATAAGAGATATATTATTTATCAAGTAAAAACTTAAAGTAAAAGGAATTAGAAGATGGCAAAGCATGATTTACATTTGACGCGCAACATCGGTATCATGGCCCACATCGATGCCGGTAAGACTACAACTTCTGAACGTATCTTGTTCTACACAGGTCTGACTCACAAAATCGGTGAGGTACACGACGGTGCAGCTACAATGGACTGGATGGAGCAAGAGCAGGAACGTGGTATTACCATTACTTCTGCTGCTACTACCACCCGTTGGAAATATGCAGGCAATACGTACAAAATCAACCTGATTGACACTCCGGGACACGTTGACTTCACCGCTGAGGTAGAACGTTCCTTGCGTGTATTGGACGGTGCCGTGGCCACTTACTGTGCAGTAGGTGGTGTAGAACCCCAGTCAGAAACTGTATGGCGTCAAGCTGACAAATACAATGTTCCCCGTATCGGTTATGTAAACAAGATGGACCGCTCGGGTGCAGACTTCTTTGAAGTAGTTCGCCAGATGAAGGACGTGCTGGGTGCCAATCCGTGCCCCATCGTAATCCCCATCGGTGCAGAAGAAACTTTCAAGGGCGTAGTTGACCTGATTAAGATGAAAGCTATCCTGTGGCACGACGAAACAATGGGTGCCGACTACGATATAGAAGACGTTCCCGCCAACCTTCAGGCAGAAGCCGATGAGTGGAGAAACAATATGCTTGAGAAGGTTGCCGAATACGACGATGCCTTGATGGAGAAGTATTTCGACGATCCTTCCACCATTACTGAAGACGAAATCCTCCGCGCACTGCGTGCCGCAACGCTGAAGATGGACATCGTTCCGATGTTGTGTGGTTCTTCGTTCAAGAACAAGGGCGTTCAGACGTTGCTCGACTATGTTTGCGCCTTCTTGCCTTCACCGCTGGATACTCCGAACATCATCGGTACGAACCCCAGCACAGGTGCTGAAGAAGACCGCAAGCCGGACGAAGACGAAAAGACTTCGGCTTTGGCGTTCAAGATTGCCACTGACCCGTATGTAGGCCGTCTGACATTCTTCCGTGTATATTCCGGTAAGATTGAAGCTGGTTCTTACATCTACAACAGCCGTTCGGGCAAGAAGGAACGTGTTTCCCGTCTGTTCCAGATGCACTCCAACAAGCAGAACCCCGTTGAAATCGTATCTGCCGGTGATATCGGTGCAGGTGTAGGTTTCAAGGATATCCGCACGGGTGATACGCTCTGTGACGAAGATGCTCCGATCGTACTCGAATCTATGGACTTCCCCGATCCCGTTATCGGTATCGCCGTTGAGCCGAAGACTCAGAAGGATATGGACAAGCTGTCCAACGGTCTGGCTAAGCTGGCCGAAGAAGACCCGACGTTCACCGTTCGTACGGACGAGCAAACCGGTCAGACAGTTATCTCCGGTATGGGTGAGCTTCACTTGGACATCATCATCGACCGTCTGAAACGTGAGTTCAAGGTAGAATGTAACCAAGGTAAGCCGCAGGTTAACTACAAGGAGTCTATCACCAAGACTGTCAATCTCCGCGAGGTTTACAAGAAGCAGTCCGGTGGTCGTGGTAAGTTCGCCGACATCATCGTAAACGTTGGTCCGGTTGACGAAGACTTCAAGGAAGGCGGCCTGCAGTTCATCAACGAAGTAACCGGTGGTAACATTCCTAAGGAATTCATTCCTTCTGTACAGAAGGGCTTCCAGACAGCCATGAAGAATGGTGTGTTGGCAGGCTTCCCGATGGATTCGCTGAAGGTGACTTTGCTCGATGGTTCGTTCCACCCCGTTGACTCTGACCAGCTGTCATTCGAAATCTGCGCCATCCAGGCCTACAAGAACGCTTGTTCTAAGGCAGGTCCTGTGCTGATGGAGCCGATTATGCGACTGGAAGTTGTAACTCCGGAGGAGAACATGGGTGACGTTATCGGCGACTTGAACAAGCGTCGTGGTCAGGTAGAAGGTATGGAATCCAGCCGTTCGGGTGCCCGCATCGTGAAGGCAATGGTTCCGCTGGCCGAAATGTTCGGTTACGTAACAGCTTTGCGTACCATCACTTCAGGCCGTGCAACTTCGTCCATGTCATACTCTCACCACGCTCAAGTTTCCAACTCTATTGCCAAGGCAGTATTGGAGGAAGTGAAGGGTCGTGTTGACTTAATCTAAAAAAGAAACAATGTAAGCCCGTAGGTTAGCGAATGACTCTTAACCTACGGAGCTTCATTATTAATAATCATCATAACAAAATAACTAATGAGTCAAAAAATTAGAATCAAATTGAAATCTTACGACCACAACTTGGTTGACAAGTCAGCCGAGAAGATTGTAAGAACGGTGAAGACAACGGGCGCCATCGTTAGCGGTCCGATTCCTCTCCCTACGCACAAGCGTATCTTTACTGTGAACCGTTCGACTTTCGTTAACAAGAAGTCGCGCGAACAATTCGAGCTCTCTTCTTACAAGAGACTGATCGACATCTATAGCTCAACAGCTAAGACGGTAGATGCTCTGATGAAGCTGGAGTTGCCGAGTGGTGTGGAAGTAGAAATCAAAGTGTAAGTATTTAAAAGTTTAGTGAAATGCCAGGATTATTAGGAAAAAAAATCGGAATGACATCCGTTTTCAGTGCCGAGGGTAAGAATGTACCATGCACTGTTATCGAAGCAGGTCCTTGTGTTGTTACTCAAGTGAAGACTGTAGAAAACGACGGCTACGCAGCCGTTCAGCTGGGCTTCCAAGACAAGAAAGAGAAGCACACTACAAAGCCCTTGATGGGTCACTTCAAGAAAGCCGGAGTAACGCCCAAGAAACACTTGGCTGAGTTCAAGGAATTTGATACAGAGTTGAATCTGGGTGATACTGTAACCGTAGAGCTGTTCAACGACGCTGAGTTTGTTGACGTAGCCGGAACTTCTAAGGGTAAAGGCTTCCAGGGCGTTGTTAAGCGTCATGGTTTCGGTGGTGTAGGCCAGACTACTCACGGTCAGCACAACCGCGCCCGCAAGCCGGGTTCTATCGGTGCTTGTTCTTACCCTGCAAAAGTATTCAAGGGAATGCGCATGGGCGGACAACTGGGTGGCAACAGAGTAACTGTTCAAAACCTGCAAGTATTAAAAGTGATTGCGGAGCACAACCTCCTTTTGATTAAGGGTTCTGTTCCCGGTTGCAAAGGTTCAATCGTAATAATTGAGAAATAATGGAACTTAACGTATATAACATTAAAGGTGAAGAAACCGGAAGAAAGATTACGTTAAACGAGTCTATCTTCGGCATTGAGCCCAACGACCACGCTATCTACTTGGATGTAAAGCAGTTCATGGCCAACCAACGTCAGGGAACACACAAGTCAAAGGAAAGAAGCGAAATCAGCGGTTCTACTCGTAAAATCGGTCGTCAGAAAGGTGGCGGTGGTGCACGTCGTGGTGACATGAACTCACCGGTTCTGATTGGTGGTGGTCGCGTATTCGGTCCGAAACCGAGAGATTACTACTTCAAACTGAATAAGAAAGTTAAGGCTTTGGCCCGTAAGTCAGCTTTGTCCTACAAGGCTCAGAACAACGCCATCGTAGTTGTTGAGGATTTCGCTTTCGAAGCTCCGAAGACTAAAGATTTTGTTGCAATGACAAAAAATCTTAAAGTTTCTGACAAAAAGCTGCTTATGATTTTAGCAGAAGCAAATAAAAACGTATATTTGTCGGCTCGTAATGTGAAGGGTGCTAACGTGCAGACTATCTCAGGGTTGAATACTTACAGAGTATTGGACGCTGGGGTTCTCGTGCTTACTGAAAGCGCACTTTCTGCTATCGACAATATCTTAATGTAAAAAGGAGGCTTAGATAATGGGAATTATTATTAAACCGATAGTGACAGAGAAAATGAACGCAATTACCGAAAAGGCTAACAACCGTTTCGGCTTTATTGTGCGTCCTGACGCTAATAAACTGGAAATTAAGAAAGAAGTAGAAGCCCTTTACAACGTTACGGTAGTTAGTGTAAACACCATGCGTTATGCCGGCAAGAACAAGAGCCGCTACACCCGCGCTGGTATCATCAACGGCCGTACAAACGCTTACAAGAAAGCGATTGTCACGCTGAAAGAAGGAGATACTATTGATTTTTATAGCAATATTTAAATAGGAAATGGCAGTACGTAAATTTAAGCCCACAACACCGGGGCAAAGACATAAGATTATTGGTACTTTCGAAGAAATTACTGCACGGGTACCAGAAAAGTCTCTTGTATTTGGTAAGAAATCTTCAGGTGGTCGTAACAACGAAGGTAAGATGACTATGCGCTACATTGGTGGCGGCAGCAAGAAGGTTATTCGTATCGTTGACTTCAAGAGAAATAAAGACGGTGTGCCTGCAGTGGTTAAGACAATCGAGTACGATCCGAACCGTTCGGCTCGTATCGCTCTGTTGTTTTATGCAGATGGAGAAAAAAGATATATCATTGCTCCCAATGGATTGCAAGTAGGTGCGACATTAATGTCGGGTGAGAATGCAGCTCCTGAGATTGGAAATGCTCTCCCTCTTCAGAATATCCCCGTTGGTACTGTAATTCACAACATCGAATTACGTCCGGGACAAGGCGCTGCTTTGGTTCGTTCGGCTGGTAATTTTGCTCAGTTGACTTCGAGAGAAGGTAAGTATTGCGTTATCAAGTTGCCCTCGGGTGAGGTTCGTCAGATCCTCAGCACCTGCAAGGCCACAATCGGTAGCGTAGGTAACTCAGATCATGGATTGGAAAGTTCAGGTAAGGCTGGACGTTCTCGCTGGTTGGGACGTCGTCCTCACAACCGTGGTGTTGTTATGAACCCGGTTGATCACCCGATGGGTGGTGGTGAAGGACGTGCTTCAGGTGGACACCCGAGATCTCGCAAGGGATTGTATGCTAAGGGCCTCAAGACTAGAGCTCCGAAGAAGCAATCGTCTAAGTATATTATTGAGAGAAGAAAGAAGTAATCTGATTAATTGAGTAAACTTATGAGTCGTTCATTAAAAAAAGGTCCGTATATTAACGTAAAGCTGGAAAAGAAAGTGCTTGCCATGAATGAATCGGGCAAGAAGGTGGTGGTTAAGACCTGGGCCAGAGCTTCAATGATTTCGCCTGATTTCGTAGGGCATACTGTTGCAGTTCACAATGGTAATAAATTCATTCCTGTTTATGTTACTGAAAATATGGTAGGACACAAGTTGGGCGAATTTGCTCC
>JAUNJD010000297.1 GCA_030523205.1 Bacteroides sp. | reverse complement strand
ACGGACTTAACTTGGCTTTCTCCGGAAGCCTTCTTTATTTGTAATGAAATATAACCACAGACATACTTTCGATTTCATCCGCAGGGGCCGCGTCAGTAAATCTCGTGCAGCAGCCGGAGGTTGCCGTCGGCCGCCTCGGTCAACCCTGCCTCACGGGCTTGCTGGAAGAGGGATTCGGCCTCGTCGTAGTTTCCTTCCATCATGCAGACGATGCCCTGCAACAGGGTCTTCTGCGGAGAATCTTCGGCCTTTTCCAGATAGAGCCGGCCGGACTTCACGTCGCCTTGCAGGAAGGAGATGCAGGCGGCGTTCAGGTTGGCCACCGGATTGTCGGGGTTCAGGCGGACGGCGGTCATGAAGATGTCGTTGTATTCCGTGCTGCCTTCCTCACAGGTCTGGGCGATGCGGAACATCTCCTCGATGCTCAGGTTCTTGGGATTGTCGGCGAACACGCGGCGGGCCTGCTCCACCGTGAAGGGGCGCACCACGTAGTGTATGGTGTAGTCCGAATGCCGCAGGGCGGGCATCCATTCCTCCAGGATGAAGGCGAAGTCCGCGGGATAGCGACGGCGCATCTTCTGCTCCTTGCGGTCGGGGGCATCCTTGCCCGTGGCTATGCGGAGCAGTTCGGCGCGGTGGGGCAGAATGCTGTCGGAGAGGGCGGTGTCGGACAGCAGGCGGACGAACCCGTCCCAGTCCTCCGCCGTATATCGGGTGGTGAGCAGCGTGTCGCTGAAGGCGTAACGGCTGCACACGTGTTCTTTCAGCGTACGGGTACGCTCCCGGGCAAGGCGGTCGTTGTTCTTGTAGGGGCCCTCGGGAGAGGCGTACCCGTGGATACCGATGCATGAGATGACTACATTGGTATCGTTCTTCACCAAGTCGATGCTGCGGCTTATCTTGGCCAACTCGGCCGGGTTGTTCCGGTAGTCGGGATAGATGGTGGTCTCATTCAGCGGAAAGTCCAGATAGGCGCGTCCGCTCTCCTCGCGCAGTTTTCGCTCTTCCACCTGCGGGGTGATGAAGGCCACCTGTGGACGGATGTCGGGAAGGAGGTTCAGGCGGGTCAGGTAGGCGGACGACACGGAATGAGGCACGCCGCATCCGCAGGCCTTCTCCACCAAGTCGAGGGAGGCATGGCGCATCCAGGGGGAATAGGCGACGCTGCGCAGGTAGCTGACGCTCTGCGGCTGACCGTTGCGACGGCGTATCTCCTCATAGCCCTTCTTCGCGTGGCGGGCCGTCTCGCGATGGAAAAACAGGTGCTGCCTGCGGCCGTTGACATAGACCGACGGAAGCTGCACGAAGTTGCCAAGGCTGTCGCTCAGCTGCGGGATGAGCTCCACCGACTCGTTGGAGGGCAGGTTCCTGGTGATGTCTATTCGCATGGACACCACCAGGCTCTGACCCATCCGGTAGAGACGCGACGAACCGACATGGATGGAACTGTCGCGCTCTGCCGTCTGTGCAGTTGCGGTAAATGTAGAGAGAAAAAGTGTTATGAGGGTACAATACAATAAATTCATGGTCGCTTCGTTTTTTTCTAGAACACATAGACGATGCTGGCCGACAGCTTGGAAAGGCCGAAGTAATGGTAATGGCCCTCCTCCAGCAGCGGGGTGCAGACTTCGGGAGTCTCGTACTTCCGGTAATGGATGTACTCGTAGCCCACGCCTGCGGAGAATTCCAGGTTCCAGTGGCGATCGAGCATCAGGTGGTAGCCCCAGCTGACGCCCACACCGGCAAGCCAGCCCTCGTAGCGGTGGCGTTCCAGCCAAGGGAAGAGGCCGAAGGGCATATCCTTGCCGCCCACGTTGAACTGGGCACCGTTGAGGTAGGCGCCCCAGTAGGTGCCGTTGAACTTCTGGCAGGTCCAGTAGCGATACTCGGGCTGGACGAGCCAGTATTTGTTGACGTACTTCTCCGTACGCCTCCATGGGCGCACCATACCGGACAGGTCCACCGTGGAGCGGCGGCCGAGCGCATACTCCACGCCCGCATTCAGTGCGCCGTCGGCGATGGGGACCAGGTTGGTGCGCACGGCAAACTGCTGGGCCAGGACCGACACGGGTATCAGCGGGGCCAGAAATATCAGGAGAAGGAGAATCCGTCTTTTCATCGTTTACTGTATGGGAACGGCAGTCTGCTTCGACTCGAAGAATATCTTCAGGTTGTAGGTGGCCTCCTCGGAGCCTTCGGCCTTGGCGGCCTTCAGCAGGCGGATGCCTTCGTAGGTGTTGTTGCACATCAGCTCGTAGGCGCCGCGGCAGTTCTTGTAGGCAAGGTTGTCGTGCGAGGCCATCTGCAGGTAGCGGCCGGCAGCCTGCGCGTTGCCGCGCTCGATGGCTGCTGCGGCGGCGTTCAGGTTGGCCACGGGACTGGCGGGATATATCTTGACGCTGGTGTCGATGATGCGGTAGAACTGAACCGGGTCGTTCTTGTAGCTGATGGCAACGGTATAAAGCTCGCGCAGGGACAGCATCTGCGGGTTGACCTCGGCTATGACGCGGGCTTCGTCGAGGCTGAAGTTCAGCTCCTTCTGGTTGCGCTCGTCCGTGGCGTCGCTCTCGGGAGAGATGTAGCTGCCCTTGAAGCTCTGACGGCTGGGGGCGGCCACGCCGACCGTTCCGGCAGAAGAGGCCGGCACGTCGGAATGGTATTCCTGACTGACAGTAGGAGAGGCAGAAACCAATGGAGAAGCGGGAGAGGCGGAAACGGCAGGGGCGTATGCGTAGCCGGAAGCGGAAGACGCATTCCAGACATCCGGACGGTCGGCAGGAGCGGAAGCACCTCCGGCGGGAATAGGAATGACTTCATTCTGCACCTTCTCACCGCTGCCACCGAACACTTCCTTGCGAAAACTGAGGCTGGCAGACTGGGGCCAACTGCTGGCGGGCACGGATACGCGGTAGTCTATGTCCTGCTTCGACTCGCCGAGGATAATGGCCGTGAAGACGGCAGAAGTATCCGTCTTGCCTTTGCGGCGGTTGAGGGCCTGCGTACGGCGGTAGGTCTTGTGGGCACGCTCGCCGTTGAGCAGTATCTGCGGCAGGGACACGCTGCGGTTGCCGCCCGAAACGAAAGGGGTCAGGCGGATGTATCCCTTGGACTCCATGTCGGGGCAGGACACCGCCATCTTCAGTTCTACGACTACGGAATCCTGACGGATGGTGACCGAGGGCGCGTGCATATCCAGGGTCAGGTGCTGAGCGGAAGCGACGGCGCTGCACAGCGTCAGGGCCAGCAGTATGTTAGTTCTAAGCTTCATGATAATTATGTATGATTGGTTAAGTTACTTAGCGGATGAAATAGACGAAGGACAGTCCTATCTGGGTAGGCCCCACATAGTTGCGGTGCGAACTGCCCGTCATGGCATCGCCCTTGGCAGGCCCGTAGCGGTCGTAGCTGAGGTACGCATAGCCCACGGACAGGCTGGCTTCGAGACTCCAGAAGTCGCCGATAATCCACTGGTAACCGTAGGTGAGGCCGCAGCCTATCAGGTTGCCCTGGTAGCGGTTGTCCTTTATGGTACGGAAGGGAGTGGTGCCCGCAAAGTTGTATTGGGCATAGTGCGCCTGCACGCCGAAGAAGCTTCCGGCAAACGCCTTGCCGAGCCAATAGCGGAACTCGGGCTGGACAAGCAGGAGCTTCGTCTTCTTGTTACTGCCATACTCCCACGGGTTGTAGCTGACACCCAAACTGAGCGAATGCCTCTCCCCGCACCTGACCTCACCGCCAAGGTTGACGGTACCGGTCAGGTCGTAGAGCACGTTGCTCTTCAGCGCGAAGCTCTGGGAAGACGCCTTGCCCACGAAGAGAAAGGACGTCAGGAAGGCTATGACTATGGTTGATACCGGTTTTATGCTACGATACATGAATGTTGCTTTGTTTTTTCTGATATAAGACAATTCTACCAATCCTGCATGACCATAGAACCATCTATTTATCAAGCAGTTACAGCGTACTCTTAAAAAAGTTCGGGGTTTTGCCCCTTGTTCATTCCATTTGTTCTTATTCATAAGGAATCAATGTCTATGCATCCTCTTGCAG
>JAUNJD010000296.1 GCA_030523205.1 Bacteroides sp. | reverse complement strand
ATAATTGATAATCAAAATTTAAAATTATTTCATGGTTAGAGGAAGATTAAGATACATAGGATATTTGTTGCTGTTATTGGCTGTTCTGCCTACATTCAGCAGTTGTAACAACGAGGATGATTTGGTGAAAATCCTCACTTCGGGAACTCCGTGGCGCATGAGTCGCCTGACGGTGGATGGCAGCAGCAACAAGTTTGACCCTAACTTTTGGGAAACGGAAGCGGAACGGGATGCCAGCCTTGACCTCTACAACCTTAGTTCCAGTTATTACACGGTGACCTTTGCGGGAGCCGAAATTGATGGTGAGATTACAGGAAACACCATCACTGTCCGTGGCATGGACTCCAGCGCATCGGGCACATGGAACGCCAATGCGAGCAACAACTCCATGAGCCTCAGCCTGAGCGTATCGGGGGCTGAGACCGACGTACTGGCCACCATATTCATGAACGGAATGCAGAATGTGTACAAATACAGTGGAGATACCAACAACCTCAATCTTTACTTCAAGGATGGGGACACGACGTATGTCATCGGCTTCTCCCCACAATAATCAACTTTACAAAAAATCACTCATGGACAGCTTGAAAGAAAAACAAGAAGCACTCGATAAGCGTTACATACGCATGGCGAGCATTTGGGCGGAAAACTCGTATTGCAAGCGCCGTCAGGTGGGTGCGCTCATCGTCAAGGATAAGATGATTATCTCTGACGGATACAACGGAACGCCTTCGGGATTCGAGAACATATGCGAAGACGAGAACAACGTGACCAAGCCTTACGTACTGCACGCCGAAGCCAATGCCATCACCAAAATAGCCCGTTCGAACAACAGCAGCGACGGGGCTACCATGTACGTCACGGCTTCGCCCTGCATCGAATGCTCCAAACTGATTATTCAGGCCGGCATCAAGCGAGTGGTCTATTCTGAAAAGTATCGGTTAGAAGATGGCATCGAACTGCTGAAACGTGCAGGCATCGAGGTGGTGTATTTGGATAATTGACAATTAACAATTGAAAATGGACAATTGACAATTAACAATTAGAATTCAAGATTCAAAATTCATAAATATGAGTACAAAGAATTCGTCCCGTTTCATGCCCCTCATCATTGCCATCAGTGTGGTGGCGGGCATCCTTATCGGAACATTTTATGCCAAGCACTATGGTGGTACCAAGCTCGGCATTATCAACGGCTCCTCCAACAAGCTGAATGCTTTGTTGCGCGTCATTGACGACCAATATGTGGATACCGTCAACATGACGGATTTGGTGGAAAAAGCCATGCCACAGATATTGGCGGAACTAGACCCCCACTCTACCTATATCCCGGCACAGAAGCTGGAGGAGGTGAACTCTGAACTGGAAGGCAGTTTCAGCGGCATCGGTGTGCAGTTCACCATACAGGATGATACGATTCACATCAACAGCGTCATTCAGGGTGGTCCGTCGGAAAAGGTGGGCCTCATGGCAGGCGACCGCATCGTAATGGTGAATGATAGTCTGTTTGTAGGCAAGGGACTGACCAACGAGAAGGCCATGCGCAACCTTAAGGGACCGAAGGGTACGCAAGTGAAGCTGGGCATCAAGCGTGCCAGCGAGAAGGAGTTGCTGGACTTTACCATCACCCGCGGCGACATTCCGCAGAACACCATTGACGTGGCCTACATGATTGACGAACAATTTGGCTATGTGCAAATCAGCAAGTTCGGACGCACAACGCACGTGGAACTGCTGAATGCCATCGCACAGCTGACTCACCAAAATTGCAAGGGTCTCATCATCGACCTGCGCGACAACACCGGAGGCTATATGGAAGCCGCTACCCGCATGGTCAACGAATTCCTGCCCGAAGGACGCCTCATCGTCTATACCCAAGGACGCAAGTATCCGCGTATGGAGGAATATGCCAACGGAACAGGCAGTTGCCAGAAGATGCCGCTGGTGGTGCTGATGAACGAAGGGTCGGCCTCAGCCAGTGAAATCTTCGCAGGAGCCATACAGGACAACGACCGCGGCACCATCGTCGGACTTCGTTCCTTCGGCAAGGGACTGGTGCAACAGCCCATCGACTTTAGCGACGGCTCGGCCATCCGCCTCACCATCGCCCGCTATTACACCCCATCGGGACGCTGCATTCAACGCCCCTACGCCAACGGAAAAGATTCCGAGTATGAGATGGACTGGCTCAACCGCTACGAACATGGTGAATTCTTCTCCAAGGACAGCATCAAGCAGGACGAAAGCGTGAAGTATTACACCACGTTGGGTCGTCCCGTCTATGGTGGCGGCGGCATCATGCCAGACGTATTCGTACCGCAGGACACCACGGGCATCTCCTCGTACCTGATAGAAGTGCGCAACAAGGGATTGATTCTGCAATACAGCTTCCATTACAGCGACAACAACCGCACCAAGCTGAGCGAACTGGAGGACGAGAACGATATGCTCAAATACCTGCGCCGCCAAGGCATCGTGGAACAATTCATCCGCTACGCCGACACCAAGGGTGTGAAGAGACGCAACTTGCTTATCCACAAGTCCTACAAGTTGCTGGAGAAGAACCTGTACGGCAACATCATTTACAACATTCTGGGCAAGGAAGCCTACATACGCTACATCAACCAAAGTGACTCGACCGTGAAGAAAGCGCTTGAGATACTGGAGAACGACGAGGCCTTCCCCCAAGCTCCGGAAGCATCAGCAGAAGAAACGAAAGATGAAGGAACAGAAAAAAGAACTGCGCAGGCAATTGGCCCGGTTGAAAGCGCTGAACGCTGCTTCCGCTACGCAACAGTCTGACCTGATAATGGCTGCCCTCGAAGCGCATCCCGCCTTCGGGGCAGCCCAAACCATATTATTATACCATTCGCTGAAAGACGAAGTGAATACCCACTCCTTCATCGAGAAGTGGAGCCACAGGAAACGGATACTGCTTCCCGTCGTGGTGGGCGATGACTTGGAACTGCGCGTCTATACCGGTCCACAGGACCTTGCCATCGGCAGCTACGGCATCGAGGAACCTACGGGAGAGCTGTTCACCGACTATGCCGCCATCGACCTTATCGCCGTACCCGGCGTGGCCTTCGACCGTCGGGGCAACCGCCTCGGACGCGGCAAGGGCTATTACGACCGTCTGCTGCCCCGCATCCCCTCCGCCTACAAGATAGGTATATGTTTCCCTTTCCAAATCGTAGAAGAAGTTCCGGCGGAAGCGTTCGACATCCGCATGGACGAAATCATCATGCCATTATGAAAACGAATTACCACACTCACACCACCCGTTGCCAGCACGCCTACGGGAGTGATGAAGACTTTGTGCTCAGTGCCATCAAGGGTGGCTTTCAGGTTTTAGGTTTTTCGGACCATACGCCATGGCCCTACCGCACGGACTATGTATCCCATATCCGTATGTTGCCCGACGAACTGCCGGGATATATGGAGAGCATACGTGCCTTGCGCGACAAGTACCACGAACAGATAGACATCAAGATTGGTCTGGAATGCGAATACTTCCCCGAATACATCCCTTGGCTGAAGGAACAAGTGAAAAAGCATCAACTGGATTACCTCATCTTCGGGAACCACTTCTATCACACGGACGAGAAGTTCCCCTACTTCGGCCGAAACAGCCACAACCACGATATGCTGGACCTGTACGAAGAAAGTGCCATCGAAGGCATGGAAAGCGGACTGTTCGCCTGCTTGGCCCACCCGGACCTCTTCATGCTGTCCTTCCCCGAATGGGATCATCACTGCACCACCATCAGCCGACATATCTGCCGGGCAGCGGCACGCCTCAACATTCCGCTGGAGTACAACATCAGCCGCGTCGCCTCCGACGAGCAACATGGCACAGAATCGTACCCTTATCCCAAGTTCTGGCACATTGCCGCCAGCGAAGGTTGCACGGCCATCATCGGCCTTGACGCCCACCTCAACTCTTTCTTAGAGGAAGTCCAATACTACGACCGCGCTGTGCGTCAGCTGCAAGAGCTGAAAATCAAAAGGATAGACAACCTGAGGATGCTGACCGACAAATGACCGTCCCCCGTGCCCATATCAGTTAGGAGTTATAGGACTTAAAAGGAGTTAT
>JAUNJD010000295.1 GCA_030523205.1 Bacteroides sp. | reverse complement strand
AGGTACGGAGCAGGTATGGAGCAGGGGTGTTCCTGACGCGGGTTGAGCGGGGAATATACTTTTTCCCGATGAATAATCCATTTTGGTGAAAATGTAGGACATGATGTGTTGCCTTCTAAGCAAAAAAGTCATGCTTGTAAGGTTAAGGGTGTCGTAAAGGAAAAATGAGTGGAGGTGCCTTAATTTGCGTGCACCTCCACTATCTGCGTTAGGAGTGTCAGCCGTTACAGTGCGGAGATTTCTTTAGGGGTGAGACCGGTAGCCTGTACTATCATTTCGGTAGAAGACCCTAATTGTTTGAGGGTGCGAGCTATCTTCATCCGTTCTTCTTCTCGTCCTTCGGCACGTCCTTCTTCTCGTCCCTTCCGTTCTCCCTCGCCGAAGGCACTGCTGATGGTAGTCTTCGCCGTGCTCACGATGTCCCAGAATTTTTCGTAGCCGAGGAGTTGGCTTTTTGAGAAAGCTGATTCCTCTAATTGGGCGACGGCCTTGTTGATTTCGGGTACTTCGGTCAGTTCTTGCGGCACACTGATGGTGTCCTCACCAATCTCAGTGAGGAAGCGTAGCCATAGCACTTGCATCTTCTTGTCACCGTAGTTGCGGGGCGTGAATTTGGGCAGTTCAATGAAGATGAAACGCATACCCTCGATGACCTCTTTCGTTTCGGCATCTTCCACGATGCGGTAGTCGTGGTAGTAAACTTCGTTGTCGGAAAAAGTATCGTTTACAAGATTGAGTGAGTAAACGGGTTGCAGCAGGGTGTAGTCACCGCCTTTCTCCAGTTGACTGACGTAGGCCTTTGATGCGTTGAACAGCACCCGCTTTTTGTACTCCGATGTCCACATCATCTGCATCTCCACGATAAACTGCCTCCCCAGTCTGTCCTTGCAGCGTACATCGACGATACTGTCCTTGTTTAGCGGCGTTTGCGGAACGAGTTCGGGCGTGAGATATTCCACCCACGTTATCTCCTCGTCCTCGCCTTCCAGTGGAAGCAGGGCGTTTAGGAAACTTATAATTACATCTTTATGTTCACCGAATACTTTCTTGAAAGTGAGGTCGGCCTTGGGACTGAGGTATCGCATATCTTGTTGTTTTCAGTATTCTGACGCAAAGATAACTAAAAGCCTTGACTTTTTTACGCCTGGCGCATAAGAAAGTCAAGGCATCCGTGCGGCTTAAGCATCGAATGCCGTTTTTCCATCAGATGCTTGCCCCGTCCAGCAGCTCCAGATACATCCCTATCGCCTCCTCTATCTCCTTGATGAAGATAAATTCGTCGGCTGTGTGCGAGCGACTGCTCTTGCCCGGACCCATCTTCAGTGAGGTGAAGGGCATCAGGGCTTGGTCGGAAAGGGTGGGAGAGCCGAAGGGGGTACGTCCCAGTGCGATGGCTCGTTGTACGATGGGATGGGCGGTCGATACGTGCGAGGAGCTTAGGCGGAAGGAGCGGGCTTGGGCTTCGCAGTGGATGTGTTGACGTATTTCGTCGAACAGTTCCTGATTGGTGTAACATTCGTTGCTGCGGATATCTACCACGAAGGTGCAGCGGTCGGGGACGACGTTGTGCTGCGTACCGGCATTGACCATGGTGACGCTCATCTTGACGGGACCCAGCAAGGGAGATTCGCGGGCGAAGCGATAGTCGCGGAACCAGGCGATGTCGTCCAGCACTTTATAGATGGCATTGTCGCCCTCGTTGCGGGCGGCGTGTCCCGAACGGCCGATGGCGGTTACGTCCAGCACCATCAGACCCTTTTCGGCTACGGCGGGCTGCATTTCGGTGGGCTCACCTACGATGGCAAATTGGATAGGCGGCAGTTGGGGCAGTACGCATTCGATGCCTCCCTTGCCGGATACTTCTTCTTCGCAGGAAGCCAGATAGATGAGGTTGTAGGCTTGCGTGGTGCGGCACAGCTGGAGGAATACTTGCAGCAGGCTGACCACGCTGGCACCGGCATCGTTGCTGCCCAGTCCGTACAGCTTGCCGTTGCTCTCCAGCGTAGGGGTGAACGGGTCTTTGCGCCAGCCGTTGACGGGCTTCACGGTGTCGATGTGCGAGTTGAGCAGCAAGGTAGGCTTGTTGAGGTCGAACATCGGGCTGAGGCACCACACGTTGTTGCCCTTGCGTCCGGTGGTCATGCCTTGCATTTCGATATAGTGTTGCAGGTGGTCGGCGGCTTTCTCTTCGTCGCGGCTGACGGAGGGGATGGCTATCAGAGATTGCAGTAAGCCTGTGGCTTCGGAAACTAAAGTCGGTATATCGTATTTCATATCCAATGAGTTTTTTAGTATGTGTGACAACGTTTTTTTGGTAAATGCGGGGACAAAAGTACGGAAAAAGCAGGAGTTTCGCACGTTTCTTTTACTTCGTATAATGAAATCTCATGGAGAACACATATACTTCTATAATATCATTCTGCACGGAGTAAACGATTCTATGCTCGGAGTTGATGCGCCTTGACCACTTGCCGGCCAAGTCGTATTTGAGGGCTTCCGGTTTTCCGATTCCCGTATAAGGATGTGCGGCTATATCATTCAGCAATACGGAAATCCTGTTGAGGATGGATTTATTTCCGCTTTGTGAGAAATAAATATAGTCCTTTTGGGCTTGGGGGGATAAGGTTATTCTATACATGATACTCGTTTTAGGAAGTCGTCTATGCTTTCGCCTTCTTCTTGAGAGATACCATAGCCATTCTTGATGTCCTCCTCGCCTTTGCGTATGGCTTCCATGGTGGCCGGTGAGGACAGAAGATATTCCGTTTCTTTCAAGGCATTGTATTCGTCGAGGGAAATCATGACCACTCCTGTACCATTACCACGGTTGATAACCACCGTGTCGCAATCGTCGATTACTGAATCGATATAACTTTTCAGATTACTCCTGAAATCTGTGTAATTAGTCGTTCTCATAAGCCTTCTTATTAGTGGAATACAAATATACGTACTAATTTGCGTACTCGCAAATGAATGTAAGTAATAATGGCTTTCAAGTTTCGAAAGGGTATCAAATAAATCCCTCTTTCATAGAATAGTTTCAAATAAAACTAATACCTTTGCATGGTATTAACCAATTTTAGTAACATTATGGCCTATCATCATTTGTCCGTCATGGTACATCGCCAGGCGGAGAAGTATGGAGATAAAGTAGCCCTTAAATACAGGGACTATGAAAGCGCACAATGGATTCCTATCTCTTGGAATGAATTTTCACGGACAGTACGACAGGTTTCCAATGCTCTATTGGAGTTGGGCGTGAAGGTACAGGAGAATATCGGTGTATTTTCGCAGAACAAGCCCGAATGTCTTTATATGGATTTTGGTGCATACGGCGACCGTGCGGTGACTATACCGCTCTATGCCACTAGTTCGCCGGCCCAGGTGCAATACATCATCAACGATGCACAGATACGTTACCTCTTTGTGGGCGAGCAGTTTCAGTACGATGCGGCATTTTGCGTCTTCGGACTGTGCCACTCCCTGCAACAACTCATCATCTTCGACCGCAGTGTGCAGAAAGACCCACGCGACCTTACTTCCATTTACTTCGACGAATTTATGCAGATGGGTGAGGGCCTTCCCCATAATGCCGAAGTGGAGAAACGTACTTCCGAGGTGGGTGAGAATGACATTGCCAACATCCTTTATACCTCCGGCACCACAGGCGAACCGAAGGGCGTAATGCTGATGCACTACAACTATATGGAGGCTTTCCGCACACACGAGATACGAATAGATACGCTGACCGACGAAGATGTGTCGATGTGCTTCCTACCGCTGACCCATGTGTTTGAGCGTGGTTGGACGTACGTCTGCCTGCAACGGGGTACGCAGGTCTGCCTGAACCTACGTCCGCAGGACATACAAACCACCATCAAGGAAGTGCGCCCCACGGCCATGTGCAGTGTTCCCCGCTTCTGGGAGAAGGTGTATCAGGGAGTGCAAGAGCGCATCTCGCAGGAAACGGGCATCAAGAAGGCTATGATGCTCGATGCCATCAAGGTGGGTCGGACGCATAACCTGGATTATCGGCGTGTGGGCAAGACGCCGCCGCTGATGCTTCATCTGAAGTACAAATTCTACGAAAAGACGGTGTATGCCTTGCTGAAGAAGACCA
>JAUNJD010000294.1 GCA_030523205.1 Bacteroides sp. | reverse complement strand
AATTGATAATGGATAGTGGACAATGAATAATTTCAAACTCTCTGAAATGTTTTAAAGGTTAAAGGTAAAACAGTTTGTTTTCAATGAGGAGGGGAGGCAACCGCGACGGCTGTCTCCCTTTCGTTTTGTCTTTTGCCGGGCAATTGCCTGCACATAACTTTGCAGGGGACAAGTTGACAAGACTACAGACCACAAGGCGCGTCCTCGTGGCCTCGTTCACTCGTCCCCTTGTCAACTAACTAAAAAGATTCAGTATGAAACAGACCATCATTGCCTACCTGCAAGGCCCGCGACCCTACCGCGAAGGCTGTGCCCTGTACGAGGCGCACGGCAACAACCGTATGCTGAAAGCCATGTTCCGCCGCAACCCCGAAAGCCGCCTGATGCAGGAAACGCTGGTGGAGGAACTGCGCAAGCTGGCCGGACTGACCGAGGCCGAACTGAAGGCACTGCCACGCCGTGCGGCCACCGATGCCACCACCGACACCACCGCACAGGCAGCAGCCGCCAAGGCCGCCGCACAGGCAGCCGCCGAAGAGAAGCTGAAGGAGGCAAGCCCCACGGTGCAGAACGTGATACGCTTCCGCGACCGCTTCCCCTTCCTGCGATCGCCCCAGTGCCCCGATGTGCTGAAGGTGCTCGTGGCCGACATGTTCACCGCCTACGACACCTATCTGACCGCCTACCGCGAACTGGTCGATATGCCCGCCGACGAAGGCGCCGAGTACGCCCTAAGCGTGGCCAAGACCGCCGTAGAGAACTACTTAGAGGACCGCACCATCTGGGACGAGCTGGAGCACTACCAGCAGACCGGCACCCTGAAGGGCACGCACCCCAAGGTGGCCAAGGCTGTAGCCGCACAGGCGCTGACCGGGCAGACCGACCTCGAAGTGGCTGCCACCCGCAAGAATGCCGCCAGCAACGTATCCAAGTGGAAGAAGAAGTTGGAGGCCGCCGAGACCGACGAGGAACGCACCGCCGCACAGGCTTCGCTGGACCACTGGACGCGCATCCGCGAAGCCGCCGACGAGGAACTGGAACGCCGAAAAAAAAACTAACCGCCGACATGGACCGGCTGCTCCGGCAAAGCAAGAAAATCACCTTCCCCTGCGACCGCAGCGAGCTGGCCCATCAGCTGACCGCCGCACGCGGCCGCATGAACCTGTTGGACCAACTGATTAACGAACGCTGACCACATGAACACTCCCGCACCTTATCCACCCACCCCCGGCGGCTTATCCACCGACCTCGACGAAGAACGCCGCCGCATGGCCGCCATCGAGGAACGGCTGTACGCCGATGCCGCGAAGGGCGACGTGGATGCCATCAAGCAGCTGGAGGAACTTCGCCGGAACCGCCTTTTCGACAACCTCGTAAACGACATGGATGCCTATGAGTGACCCGCAACAGACCCCCGCCGTGAAGCCCTCGCGCCCCAACCTGGACCGCGTGGACCTGAACCAGCTGCAGCGCATCCTCTCCACCGGCTCGCTGGAGTCGCTGCCGCCCGCCGAGCGCGAATACTTCTCCCTCATGGAGCTGGTGCGCGGCCTGCGTGCCCGCATGCGCTTCGCCAATGGCCACATGGTGACCAAGGCGGGCATCATCCGCCTGTTGAAGTCCGAACCCTACGGACTGAGCGACTGGATGGCGCGTCAGGTCTATCAGGACAGCCTGAACTTCTTCTACACGCAGGACAACGTGCGCACGGAGGCATTCTCCAACCTCTACGCCGAGCGGGCGGAGAAGTGGGCGGATGCCGCCTTCCTCAGTGGCAAGCTGAAGGAGGCGCGCGCCTTGCTGAAGCTGGCCGCCGAGCTTCGCGGATGCTTCCGCAAGCAGGAGGCCGAAATTCCGGAGGAACTCCTCGCGCAGAAGCGGGTGGACATCTACACCTCCAACCGCGAGGACCTGGGCATCCCCGACATCGACCGCCGACAGTTAGAGGCCTTCATCGACGCCATACCCGAAATACCCAACGTGGTGCGCGACAACCTGAAGGAAGACGCCCGCATCAAGAAGATGAACCTGAAGAACCGCATGATATATGACATCGAAGAGTTTAGCCAAGAAGATGAGTGACGACAACCCCGATGTGGACGTGAAGTACTGCCACAACGTGCAGATGCTGACCGACTTCATCGACACCACCATCTTGGTGGCCGTGGGCGGGCGCGGACTGGCCAAGAGCACCGTCATCCAGGCACGCCGCTCCTACCGGTGCGTGCAGCTCATGCCGGGCGCGCCACTGGCCTTCGTGGCCAACACCTACGCCAACCTGTTGAACAACATCCTGCCACAGGTGCAGAAGGGCTGGGCGCTTATGGGCATGCACGAGGGCGTGCACTACGTGCGCGGCAAGGAGCCCCCGGCGTCGTGGCGCGGGCGGTGCTCCATCATCGTCAACGACTACCATTACTGTTACTCCTTTTGGAACGGCAGCGTGCTGTTCCTCGGCTCGCTGGACAATCCTTCGTTGCTGGCCGGCAAGAGCGTGGTCCACATCTTCTACGATGAAGCCAAGTTCGACAAGGACGAGAAGGTGAACCGCGCCATGCCCATTCTGCGCGGCGACTCCCTTTCTTTCGGTGCCAGCCACCTCTTCCTTGGCATGACCATCACCACCGACATGCCCGACGTGGCCGAGGGCGAATACGATTGGTACCTGCGCTTTGCCTCGCAAATGGACCCCGACCGCATCGTGCTCATCGCCCAGGCAGCCATGCAGCGCAACGACTTGCTCATTGAGCAACTGCGCCAGCAGAAGAAGCCCGCGCCAAGCAAGGCCCGGTTGGACCGTCTGGAGCGACAGATAGCCTACTACGACCACGCCCTTGTGAAGCTGCGCAAGGGGCAGACCTACTTCCTCAATGCGTCCTCGCTGGTGAACGTGGACATCCTGACGCCCGAATACATCTACAACCTGTACAACGGCACCTTAGAGCTGCACGAGTTCTGCAAGTCCGTCCTCGGTATGCGCCCCGGCTTGCGGCGCGACATCCGCTTCTATGTGCTCTTTGCTTCCGTGCACAAGTACGACAACGGCAGCCCCTACGGTGAGCCCGCCACGCACAGCGGGCAGTTGCGCTACCTGCATGCCGACCAGCCGCTGGACGGCGGCATGGACTTCGGCAACATGCTGTCCCTCGTCATCGGGCAGCGCGACGGTGCCTACTACCGCGTGCACAAGAACCTCTACGAGTTGCCTCCCGGCTGGTTCCGCGAGCTGGCCGACCGCTTTCTCTCCTTCTTCGCCACGCACGAGCGCAAGGAGCTGTACCTCTACTACGACCGCGCCGGCAACAACTTCGAGAAGCAGAAGGAGGACTCCGCCCGCAAGATAAAGGAAGCCATCGAGAAGGACGGCGACGGACGGCGCACAGGCTGGACAGTGACGCTGATGAGCCGCCGCCAGAGCATCATCCCGCAAGCCGAGGAGTACAACTTCATGCAGGAGCTGATGCGTGGCGACAACGGCGCCCTGCCCCTGTTGCGTGTGGACGAGGTGAACTGCCGCGAGCTGGTGAGCAGCATGGAGAAGGCACCGGCCGGCATCCGCTACAAGGGCGAGTCGAAGGTGGTGTTCAAGGTGAAGAAGAGCGAGAAGCTGCCGCCCAAGAAGTTGCCCATGCTCTCCACCAACCTGAGCGACGCCTTCAAGTACCTGATGATGCGCCCGGCGTGGCGCAAGATTGCCCGCTCCAGCCGTGGCAGCGCTGCCAACCCCTACGTGCCCGGCTTCGACGACTGACGCTCGCTGTCATATTTCACGAAAATTGCCCGAGGCAATCACTTTTCTTAATCTGAGCGGCACGGATTTCGGTCCGTGTTTCTGTGTCCAAAAAAAAGATTTTTTCGCCTCATTTTCGTGAAAAACAGTCATTTACGCCCCGAAATACCAAAATTTTGCCCCGAAAACGGTGTGTTTTTGTGTTTTTGGGGCTGAATTTGGGCTGTTTGCCTTCATTTCCCGTGTTTTTCCTATCACCTCCGCTCCGTCGGCTCCATCACCCTCTCTTAATGCATTTATCGACAAATTAGGGCCGTTTGCGGCACGATGCGCCCTGTTTGTCTTATGCACGCATTGCTCTACAACCATCTGATAGAGAGAAGGGGCACTTACATAGGCGAG
>JAUNJD010000035.1 GCA_030523205.1 Bacteroides sp. | reverse complement strand
TAAACCTTAGGTTGGTTTTCGTAGAGTTAAAACCAGGCTTTCTTTCATAAAATAGTAAATAGTAAATCGTCAAATAGTAAATCTTTCTATGGCAGGAAAACTCATCATCTTCTCCGCCCCCTCTGGTTCGGGCAAGTCAACGATTATCAACTATCTGCTGACGCAAAACTTGAATTTGGCCTTTTCTATCTCGGCCACTAGCCGTCCTCCGCGTGGCACGGAGCAAAATGGAGTGGAATATTTCTTTCTCTCTCCCGAGGAATTTCGCCGGCGCATTGCCAACGATGAATTCTTGGAGTATGAGGAAGTTTATCAAGATCGTTTTTACGGTACGTTGAAGGCTCAAGTTGAGAAGCAATTGGCTGTCGGACAGAATGTTGTGTTCGATGTTGATGTGGTGGGTGGTTGCAACATCAAGAAGTTCTATGGCGAGCGGGCTTTGTCCGTCTTCATTCAGCCGCCTTCGGTGGAGGAGCTTCGCCGCCGCTTGGTAGGGCGTGGCACCGATGCGCCCGAGGTCATTGAAAGCCGCGTAGCCAAAGCGGAGTACGAACTTAGCTTTGCACCAAAGTTCGATAAGGTTATTGTAAACGATGATTTGGAACAGGCTAAGGCGGAGGCGCTGAGGATTATCAGCCAATTCATTTTGAATGAAGAATGAGACTATGCAGTGTCGGGATAGGAAGACAATGACATTATATTAACCATTAAACAAGGCGGAAATTATGGATGCAAAAGAAAATAAAGATATGAAGTCGGCTTCCCAACAGAAGAACGATGCGTTTATACTGAAATTCACTACGGTTTTATTGATTTTGAATGCCTGTTTAGTCCTTTTTTCTTTGGGGTATATCATTTGGGAACTACAAGAAGAAGGAGAGCTCCCCATTGCTTTGTGTTTTACCACGTTGGTGCTTGCCTTAAATATCTTTGTGCTTTGTCGTAACATGAAGGAGCGCAAACGCTTTTTCTAAGCAATAGAAGATGTTTTTGAGCGAAACTAATTCTAAAATCTAAAATTTGAATCCTTTCATGACAATCGGTCTCTTCAGTGGCTCTTTTAATCCTATTCACATTGGGCATTTGGCGCTTGCCAACTACCTTTGCGAGTACGAAGACTTGGATGAGGTATGGTTCATGGTCAGTCCCCGCAATCCTTTGAAAGGGAAGGATGAGTTGATGGACGATGCTTTTCGCTTGCGGTTGGTGCAGTTGGCTATTGAGGGTTATCCCCGATTTCGTGCGTCCGATTTTGAGTTTCATTTGCCCCGTCCTTCTTATACAGTTCATACGCTGGATAAACTGAAGCAAGCCTATCCCGAGCATACTTTCCGCTTGGTTATCGGGTCCGATAATTGGGCTTTGTTCCCTCAATGGAGAGAGTCTGAACGTATTCTTGCCGAAAATTCCCTGTTGGTCTATCCTCGCCCAGGCTATCCGATAGATGCATTCTCTTTGCCGGAGAATGTAAGAGTGGCTCGTTCGCCCATGTTCGAAATCAGTTCCACCTTTATCCGTCGGGCATTGGAAGCAGGGAAAGACATCCGCTACTTCCTTCACCCGAAGGTGTATGAGGCATTACAAGGCATTAAGTGGTAGATTGGGTATTTATAAAAAGACACGGATTACACGGAATTTACGGAAATAACTATATTCGTTTATCCGTGCTTTTCCGTGTAATCCGTACCTAATATATATGGGTATAATCCTTTTCTTTTGTTACTCCAAACACTCGTCCAAGTCGCGCGTCAGTTGTTCCTTGTCCAAATGCTGACCGATGAAGACAATCTTCTGCATACGGTCGCCGTACTTATCATCCCAGTCTCTCAGCAAACCGGGTTCTTGACGCATTAGTTGAATCAAGTCTTCTTCCGGTGCGGTGGCGTACCATAAACCGGCTTCAGTCAATTTCTTCTGTACACCTGCCTGCTCGAAAAGGAAGGACATATCGCGGTTATGATTGAAGTAACAGACTCCTTTGGCACGGATGATGTTGCGCGGCCAGCGGGTGCAGACAAATTTATCGAATTTATGGATGTCGAAGGCCGGCCGGCGGTAGTAAACAAATGTCTGAATGCCATATTCTTCCACTTCACCGCCTTCGTGGTCGTGGTGGTGATGATGATGGTGGTGTCCGTGTTCCTCTTCATCCTCATCTTCGTCATGATGATGGTGGTGATGCTTGTGTTCGTCTTCATTTTCATCGTCGTGATGGTGGTGTTCATGCTCATTGTGGTGATGGTGCTCATGCTCCTCCTCCTCGTCATGGTGATGATTATGCTTAGCTTCACGTTCTTCTTCCTCTGTAACTTGGCGTTCTATCTCCCGAATCCAGCCGGCGGAAGTAGCCACACGCTCAAAGTTGAACATTCCCGTATTGATGATTTTGTCCAAATCTACCTTAGCATAGTCGCATTCGATGATTTCTGCTCCGGGTTGCAGCGTGCGGAGTATCTGCTTGGTACGTTCCAACTCTTCGGGTTTCACTTCCGAAGCCTTGTTCAGCAGAATGATGTTACAGAACTCTATTTGTTGGATGATGAGGTTTTCGATGTCTTCTTCGTCAATGCCCTTGCGGGTGAGGTCATTACCACAGGCAAACTCACTTTGCAGACGCAAGGCATCTACTACGGTGACGATGCAGTCCAGGTAGCTTGTGCCGAACTTGGTGTACTCGCCGCCCATGTTGGGGATGGAGCAGATAGTCTGTGCAATAGGCTCCGGTTCGCAGATGCCGCTGGCTTCGATGACGATATAGTCGAATCGGTCCATCTTTAGAATGTCGTTGATTTGCTCTATCAGGTCCATCTTCAGCGTACAGCAGATACAACCATTTTGCAGGGCCACGAGGCTATCGTCTTTCTTACCCACAATACCACCTTTCTGAATGAGGTCGGCATCGATGTTCACTTCACCGATGTCATTTACGATGACTGCAAATTTTATGCCGCGTTCGTTGGCAAGGATATGGTTCACTAATGTAGTTTTTCCGCTGCCCAGATAACCGGTCAAGAGCAGTACGGGAGTTTCTTTTTTCTTCATATTTTAGTTTATGTTTTAGCCTATTTATTGGATAGTAACTATGCTGCAAAGGTAGTAATTCTTTCTATCAGCTTGCATGGAATTTCACGGAAATATCCTTTCCTCTTTCAGCTTCTCTCCATCCAAGCGGTGGATGCTTACGGCATTTCCTTCGTATACAGCAAATGTCGGTACGTTGCCTCCTTTGGGGAAGGTGATGGAGCCGGTGTTGCATACCAGCATATTATTGTTATGATCCAGCTTCCATAGATGCGTATGTCCGTAGAACAAGGCATCGAACTTGCCTTTGGGCAGGCAGTTTTCGTTATAGATGTGCCCGTGCGTGAGGAACAGGCGTTTCCCTTCATCCACTAGTAGCGTGTAGTCCGACAGGATGGGGAAGTCAAGCAACATCTGGTCCACTTCTGAATCGCAATTACCACGTATGGCTATGATTTCGTTGGTCATGGCGTTCAGCGTCTCGGCTATGCCCTTCGGGTCGAGGCCTTCGGGCAGGCTGTTGCGTGGGCCGTAGTTCAGAATGTCGCCCAGTATGCAAAGCATATCACAATGCTGGGCCTTGTAAAATGACAACACTTGTTGCAATGTAGGCAATGAACCGTGTATGTCCGATACTATTAAATACTTCATGTTAATCCTTTATGCTACGTAGGAACAAAAGTATATATAATTTGCGAAATTCTACACCGGCAGAATAAAGAAAACGCTTTTTCTTTAGAGGAAAGGTAAATAAAACTTTGTAATAGCCTGTACTATAAATACAGAAAAATCCCTTTTGCAACTTTCATCGCAAAAGGGATTCTTTCGGTGTTATGAATGTTCTATGGTTGCTTTGTTTCTTACAGAATACCTTGTGCCATCATAGCGTTAGCCACCTTCATGAAGCCGGCCACGTTGGCACCCTTCACGTAGTTCACATAGCCGTCGGGCTCTGTACCATACTTCACACAGTTCTCATGGATATTCTCCATGATGTAGTGAAGCTTCTGGTCAACTTCTTCGGCACTCCAAGACAGACGTTCGGAGTTCTGCGTCATTTCCAGACCCGATACTGATACACCACCAGCATTGGCTGCCTTACCCGGTGCATACAGAATCTTAGCTTCCTGGAATACGCGGATGGCTTCGGGAGTAGAAGGCATATTGGCACCTTCGGATACGGCCATCACACCGTTGGCAATCAAAGTCTTGGCTTCATCACCGTTGATTTCGTTCTGCGTAGCCGAAGGCAGAGCAATGTCAGCCTTTTCACCCCAAGGACGAGCGCCTTCTACGTACTTCACGCCCGGATATTGTTCGGCGTACTCGCGGATACGTCCACGGTAGAGGTTCTTCAACTCCATGATGTAGTCCAGTTTCTCGCGATCGATACCTGCTGGGTCATAAACATAACCATCAGAATCGGACATCGTGAGCACCTTGCCACCCAGTTGCAGGACTTTTTCGGCTGTATATTGAGCCACATTTCCTGAACCGGAAATCAGCACAGTCTTGCCTTGCAGGTCTTGGCCCTTGGTTTTCAGCATTTCCATGAGGAAGTAAACGTTACCATAACCGGTAGCTTCGGGGCGGATAAGTGAACCACCAAACTCGCGACCCTTACCTGTCAATACGCCACTGAACTCGCGTGTCAGCTTCTTGTACATACCGAACATGAAACCTACTTCACGACCACCTACGCCGATGTCACCTGCCGGTACGTCAACGTCCGGACCGATGTGACGCCACAATTCAAGCATGAAGGATTGGCAGAAACGCATTACTTCAGCGTTGCTCTTGCCGCGCGGAGAGAAGTCGGAACCACCCTTACCACCACCCATAGGCAATGTAGTCAGTGAATTCTTGAAAGTCTGCTCGAAGGCAAGGAACTTCAGGATACCCAAGTTAACAGATGCGTGGAAACGGATACCACCTTTGTACGGGCCAATGGCGTTGTTGTGCTGAACACGGTAACCCATATTGGTACGTACATTACCTTTGTCGTCTACCCAGGTTACACGGAATTGATAAACGCGGTCGGGTATGCAGAGGCGTTCAATCAAGTTGGACTTATCGAACTCCGGGTGTTTGTTATACTCTTCTTCAATCGTAGAAAGCACTTCTTCTACGGCTTGATGATACTCCGGTTCGTTGGGGAACCGTCTTTTCAGGTCTTCTAAGACTTTAGCTGCATTCATAATAAATCTATTTCTTTTATTGGTTTTTAATCTTTCAGTTTTTAAGTTGGTTAGTTCTTAAACTTACAGTTTCTCCGTTTTCTGATTTTAAGAACTAAAAAACGTAAGAACTAATATTCTTTTCTCGTTTGCGGTTGCAAAAGTAAGTATAAAAATGACATGAGCAAACCGATTTATAAATAAAATGAGGATTAAAACAACAATTTCGATGTTTTAACCCTCAAAAACGAATAAAAAGATAGTGTTTATTCAGTTTTAACTTTTAAGTATGGCGAAAAGAGATTCTTTGAGAAGGGGGGTGGGCATAATGTCGTTATTGATACAATTCTTTCAATTTTTGTTGCAGGTCTTCCCCTTTTAGGTTGCGTGCAATGATGATGCCGTCCTTGTCCACCAATACGTTGGACGGGATGGCACGCACACCGTACAGCTTGGCCACTTCGCTCTTCCAATAGCTTAGGTCGGAGACGTGCGTCCAAGTCAGTCCGTCCTTCTCGATAGCTTCTTTCCACGGTTCAAGTTTCTTGTCGAGCGATACTGCGAGGATGTCGAAGCCACGGTCGTGATAGGTCTGATAGGCGTTCACCACGTTGGGATTCTCGCGGCGGCATGGTCCACACCACGATGCCCAAAAGTCTATTAGGAAATAGCTCTTCCCCTTGAAGTCGGACATCTTTACGGGTTTACCTTCGGGTGTGTTTAGTGTGAAGTCAGGAGCTTTGCCTCCAACGCCCGTCTCGCGCAGGGTGCTCACCAACTTGCGCAGAATCTGCACGTAGGGAGTCTGATAGAGCGATGAGTCGAGCAGGGCGATGTTTGCTTCTATTTCGTCTGGCTTCATGCGATAGGCGTAGTCGCGGTAGAGGGCGTATGCAGCCACTAACGAGGTTGGATGAGCTTGGATGAACGAGTCGATGGCAACCTTTTCTTCTTGCTGCTTGTATGCCACAAACAGGTCTTGCAGGGCTGAGCCGGACACGGTGCTGTTTCTGTAATAATCAGTAGGGTCCAACTTTACGCTGACGTTGTCCCCCTTGTCGAGAAATACGAGTAGGGGAATCTCGGTGGTATCGAGCGAGAGACAGTAGATTTCGGGAAGCTGCTCGATGTCAGTCGAGAAGGAGAATGTTCCGTTGACGATGGGTGAGGAGTCTACTACAGGATAGCTCTTGTCATCAAACTTTTGCAGGTAGACCGTTCCTTGTTCTATACCCACGACTTGGCCAGTTAGGCTGAGTTGATTGTTGTTGTCCTTTGCGCTGTTGCATGCACTCAGTATGCTTGCGCCCAAGACGATAAAAGCCAGATACTTTTTCATTGTTGCAGATTTTAATTGATATCAGTTATTGCTTGCATTTCTCTTTTTTTTTCGCTACGTCGCTTATTCCAAGGAGAAGAGCGTGCGGTAGCGTTCGCTTACGAAATCGTCCACCCATTGGTAGTATTCGCTCATGCGGCTGTCCACCTTGCCTTTGCTTCTCATCTCTTCGACGGCAATGTTTCCCTTGGCTAGCACTTCGTCTTCGATAGTCAGCACTTGCTGCAAGATGCCGGTGCGTTGTTGGTTGATGAGTTTCGACAGGTCGATGTACTCCATGCGATTGCCTCTTTTCAGCGGGAAGATGATGTCTTTCAGCGTCAATCCCATTTGCGTCAGTTTAGCTTGTCCGTCATCGCCTCGGGTGATGATGGAGGGTAGTTTGCCGTCGGGCAAGATGCAGAGGGGAATGGCTACAGTGGTGAGCGGAGAGCCGACGATGGTCCAGCTGACGGTAAGTTTCGGCGATTCGCCTTTCTTCACTCCCTGCACCAGCATGGTCGAGGTTGTCTGATAGCGGGGGATGAAATCCTTGAAGGGCACTATCGTGACGTCCTTCTCGTCCTGTGGCATTTGTTGGTACAGGTTGATTTTGGTGAAGCCGTGCGTCAAATAGCGGGGTACGTTGCGCAATAGGTATTCCTGGTTCAGTTGGTCGGTGAATCCGGCGTACAGCATGAAGTCCTCGATGGCGATGTAGCGTTCGATGCCTTTGTCCAACGAGCGGTCGCCGCTATAAGCGTGATTGGTGCGCACGAGGTAACCGTAGGGGGCAATGTTCGGGTCGTTGGCATCAAACTTCTTGTAGCCCTCGTTGCCCGTTTCGTAGTAGGCGCATCCGCCTTCGGCGTCAATCACGCCAAAGTTGGAGTTGGCGCCCATGGGACGCGACAGGGTATCGAGCAGATGCTCGAAGTCTTGCAACGTGGCGCATATCTCTAAGGCTCGGCGCATCATGCGGCCGTCATTGCCGCTTTCTAGCTTCTCTTTTCCGTTTAGGTTGTAGGCGGCCGTGTTGATGATGGCAAATCCTTTCTCGTTGTGTCCTGACCATACATTTTCGGGGCGTGTGTCTTTGGCTGCCACGATGGCGAGGAAGGTGTACTTTTCGCCCTTCACAACTACTGCCAAGTTGTCGAAATTATAGGAATCTCTGTTTTTGAGCAACAGGGGACGTCCGTCCTGGGTTACCTTGCCGGACACGATGACGGAGGTGCAGGCAAGGCCGATGCTGCTGTTGCCGATGAGCAATGACAGAATCAATACTGTTAGGAGTCTGTACTTATTCATATTCATACGATATTGTTTTCTTGTTAGCGGTGTGTACATTGCTTGCTATACATTATATATGGCGTGCATTGCTTGCGATCTCTTACTTCTACTGCGCATTGATGGGCGTCGGCTCATACAATCCCGGGTCTTCGGGCGCGTTGATGTTCGACTGCATCTCTTCTTCGGGATAGAAGAAGCGTTCGGGGTGTTGGGTGACTGCCGTCGTATTCAGGGGAATGTCGATGGCAATGTCATCCTCACCGGCTCCACGTAGTCGGCGGGCATCATCGAAGGGCATGAAGGTGGTGAATCCCGTTACGTAGCGTTCGATGATAATCTCGCGGAGCAGTGCCCGCAAAGGTACTAAACTATTTGCATTCAGCAGACCTCCTTTGTCAAAATCATCTGCCGTATAGGCTTCGTAGCTATGCGACAGGGTGGAGTAGTAGTCATTTGCGCATCCGCCTTCGTCGAGGTAAGCACGACATTGGTTCAGATACATGAGTCCGGTGCTGAACCCTTGTGTCCTTGCTCCGGCTTCGGCCAGAATTAGCAGGTTCTCGGCATAGGTGATGATGGGCTCTTCCTCCAGCGGGGCGGCAAGTCCCTTATTGTTGGTGGCGTCAGCGGGGTTCATGGCGTAGTAGGCCTTGCGGGCTGTCTCATCGGTCTTCGCATTGCTGCGCTCATCCATGAGGTCGAACATAAAGCATTGCTCTACTCCTTGGGCGTCGCTGGTGGAGAGGCCTTGCTGCAAGGTGTTCAGCTCGTAGTAGTTGTTCTTGTTGTCGGTTAGGTCGTCGTCCACGGGCACGAAATACATGGAGTTGTCGTCGCTGCTGATGCCTTTCAAGGCGGCTTCATAGGCATTGGCGTACTCCTTGGTCAGCAGGTAGTAGCGCGCCTTCAAAGTGTATGCGTTTTCGAGCCACTTCTCAACGCTTCCGCTGAATATGTAGTCTTGGCGATAGGTGGGCGAGGTCTCGTTTTCAAGATACTCGATGGCGTTGTCTAACAGGTCTTGCACATACTTAAACACGTCTTCTTGTGCGTCAAACTTCGGATATTCCACGTCGCTGCACACTTCGGAGCAAGGAATGTCGCCGTAGAAAGAGGCGTATGTGCCGAACAGCAAAGCCTCCATGACGCGCGTCATGCCTTGATAGAGCTTGTTGTCGGGGGCCTGTTGCTGTATGAAGCGCGTTTGCGTTATCACCGATTGGTAGCCGTCGAAGCTGAAGGTGCTTTGCGACACCTGATAGTTGTAGTAGGCCAAGGGGTATTGGTTGACGCCAATCAGTTGCCCCGTCCACAGGGCGCAGAGGCGCGAGAATACTCCGCGTTGTATCTCGATGGAGGCTAATTCGGGCGTGTTCATGTACAGTCCGGCATCAATGTCCTCGGTGGCGATGTCGTTGGGGTTGTTGTTGATGCCGTCTACAAGGCTCTCGCAGGAGGTGGCTGTCAGTATGCATACCGATAGCAGGGTATATGCTAATGATTTTATCTTCTTCATAAGGCTAATACGTGATTTGAATGTTAAACAAAACAGAGCGGGTGGCAGGGCTTGAAAAGTAGTCCATGCCTTGTGCGTTGCTCACTCCGTAGTTGTTGCTCTCGGGGTCAATGCCGGTCAGATTGTTCCAGCAAATCAAGTCGCGGCCGGTGACCGATAGGCGGATGGAACTGAGTTGCGTTTTCTTCTTCAGCCAAGCTGACTTGAACGTATATCCCAGCGTGATGTTCCTCAGCTTGGTCCAAGTGTTATCCTCCATGTATAGGTCGTGGCTCTTGCTTGTTCCGAGTCCTCCGCCCAGTCCGTTGTACCACGACTCGTCGAGCAGCACGTTTCCTGCTCCGAAGTTGTGCACGTTGCCGCGGAGGGTGGTGCCGGCTGTAAAGACCTCGCCTTTGTAGTTCTTCAGGTCTTCGGTCAGTGTAATCTCATGCGATACGTCCTCGTGCGTACCGAAGCCGTAGAGTGTTATCATTGTTCTGTTCAGGAAGCGTCCGCCGTGCGAGTGCTCGAACAGGAAGCTGAAGTCGAAGTTCTTGTACGAGAAGTCCATGCCAAGTCCGCCCCTCCACTTCGGGTTGGGGTCGCCCAATACGAGGTTCGATGTGGCCAATTGGGGAAATCCGTTGTCGTCGAGTACCAGGTTGCCGTTTTCGTCTCTCAGCGAGCCGGGACGATAGAGCACGCCCACGGGGTAGCCTTCGAGTGCCACCGATGAGCCGCCGATGGTCACGATGCCTGTTCCGCCCAACGAAGTTACTTTATTCTTGTTCTTGCTGAAGTTCAGGTTGGCGCTCCACGTGAAGTCTTTCTTATCGAATATCAGGTAGCTTGCTTCCAGCTCGAATCCCTTGTTCTGCATCTTGCCAGCGTTGGAGTAGTTGGTGCTGTAGCCCGATGAGGGGTTCAGCTCAACATCGAACAGCAGGTCTTTGATGTGGTTCTGATAATAGGTCATTTTCAGGTCGAGTCTGTTCTTGAAGAATCTCAGGTCGGCTCCAATCTCCCACTCGGTCTTTATCTCGGGCTTCAGGTGGCTGTTGCCTCTTTCGCTGCTTACGGCATAGCTACCGCCAAACGAACTGTAGTCGGTGGTGGCAAGTGTCTGCGTCTTGTAGGCATCGGGCTGTGTGCCCACCTTGCCCCACGATGCACGCAGCTTACCGAACGAGAGAATCTTCGAGTCGATGTTTTTGGTGAACTGCCAGGCAATGTCAGCCGACGGGTAGAAGTAAGAGTCGACCAACGTGGAGGCTGCCTCTTGCATGCCGGTCAGCGTAATGTACAGTTGGTCGTACAGTTCCAGGTCGATGATGGCGTATCCGCGGTTGGAGCGAATCTGCGTCAGCGTCTTGGTCCAAGTGCTGGCGCTGGCGTTGGCCGAGAGTGACGAGCTAACGATGTCCGTGTCTACATCGAAAGATGAGAGGCGGTCGTTGTTGTAGACTGTTTCTCGGTCGTTGATGTTGAATCCCACGGTCCAACTGAGGGCTATGTGCTCCCACGGATTATGCGTGCCGCGCACGATGGCGTCGAAGTTCAACTCGCGGCGGCTCGACGTCAGGTAGTTATAGTATCCCGAGGTGTAGCTCCTGTACGACGAACCTATGGGGAAGTAAGTGTCGCGCGTTTCCGTGTAATAGTCCAGTCCGCCTCGCAGGGTTACGTTGAGCCACGACAGCGGATCAATCACGATTTCGGGCGAATAGATGAATCGGTTCACTTTGGCAATGGACTTTTGCTCGTTGGTGCTCCACAACGGATTGTTGTAGGTGGGCTGCTGAGTGGCGCCAATCTCGCTGCGATACATACGTTGGCGGTTGGGATAGATTTGTCCCGATGCATCCACGTAGCTACCTTTGTAGTCGCGCACGTCGAAGTCGGCAGGGTTGCGCAGCAGGGCCAAGTAGGCACCGTTGGTGGTGTCGCCATTGCTGTACACACGGTTGGAGGTGCTAATGATGTAGCTCGCCTTCGAGTTCACTTTCAGCCAGTCGGCAAATCGGTAGCTGGCGTTCAGTCGGATGTTATGCTTGTTGTAGTAGGCATTCTTCACGGTTCCGTCCTGAAACAGTCCGCCGTAACTGATGAAGTAGTTGGTGCGGTCGTTTCCTCCACTGATGGAAAAACTATGCTGGTCGAAGCCGCCATTTCCGTACACGGCATCGAAGTTGCTGTCCACAAAGGTTTCTCTCGAATTCTTCTTCGTGATGGGGTAGTATATCTTGCCCGAGTCGGCAATGAAGTATGCTCCGCTGGTGTCATATTCGTCAGCCTCGCCCGAGCGGTCTGCTATTTTGTCGCCCCACGATAGGTTGGAATTCTTGTTCCACTTGCCTCCCGTGCCTTGTCCGTATTTGTTCTGTATGGGGTGCTTGAAGCTAATCCAGTCGATGGACTTTGTGTACGAATAGGTGATGTTGGGCTTCGTGCCTTTCTCTCCGTTCTTGGTGGTTATCACAATCACGCCGTTGGCAGCGCGCGAGCCCCACAAGGCAGCGGCTGAGGCTCCCTTCAGTACCTGCAGCGAGGCGATGTCGTCTTGATTGAGGTCGTTGATGCGTGATTGCTGGGTGACGTTATTGCTTTCTGCACCTTTGTAGTTCTCGTTGCTGATGGGCACACCGTCCACGATGACAAGCGGTTGGCTGTCGCCGATGAACGTGTTCACGCCACGGATGATAATGTTCGAACCGCTACCTACATCACCGTTGGGCGAGCTGATTCTTACACCTGCTGCTTTGCCTGCCATGGCATTCAGCAGGGTGCTTTGTCCGGACTTCAACAGTTTGTCGGTAGAGATGACCGATGCCGTGGAACCCAGTTTGTCTGCCGAGCGCGATGTGCCGAGGGCAGTCACTACAATCTCCTCAATCAACGTTGATTCCTTTAGCTCTACGCGTATGAATCCGGGCTTGATGGGCACTTCTTGCGTTTCGAGTCCTACGTACGAGATGACGAGGTGGCGTGCTGAAACTGGTACCTGTGTGATATGGAACTTACCTTCTATATCGGTAGCCATACCTCTGTTCGTGCCTTTTACAAGTACTGTTGCCCCAATCAGAGGCTCACCGTCTTCCTTGGATACTACAATTCCTGATACTGTAGCATCTTGTGCCGTTCCTCGGCTGATAACCGAAAAGAGAATGGCCACCATTAAAAATAATCTTTTTCCCATAAAAAATACACACTATTGATAAACGATTGCAAAATTATGATGTGTGAATGAACCTTAAAATACCATGTGTATGGTATATTTATGGCTATTTTGTGGGAAAAAGCCTGTTTGATGTGCGGATTGTTTGACTTTTGTCTGCTAAATCCGTTAAATCAGCGTCTAAAAGATGCCTTTGCTGTTATATTGTAGTGTACTGAATAACGACCGACTGGAGTCGTTCGATAGGCCGACAGCAGTCGGTCATTCTCGGTAAGGATTGAAGGGGGCTAATCCGTTAATTCGCGTTTAAAAAAGTTCTTTAGGGACTTAAAATTGAGTTCTCGGATAGGCCAAAAGGGAAGTAGGGGCGTTAATGAACTATTCTTGCTTTTTGATGGAGCGATATATAGGGATAAACACGAAAGCCGCCGAGATTAGGAGAGTGACAATCACCGGCCCGTCGATTCGTTCGGCTCCGGTGAGCACAATGTAGCATAGTGCTGCCCAAAGCAGCACTATGCATACTATTTGTGATTTGGATAGCGGTCGTCTCATTCCTTACCTTCTATCTTCTTGGCTACGATAGCGTCGATGACGGCAACAGCCGTGATGTTCACAATGTCGCGCACAGAGCTTTCGAAGTCGGTGAAGTGAATAGGCTTGTTCAATACCATCTGAATCGGGCCAATCAGCTACATATCCGTATTCATGGCCTGCAACAACTTATAGCCTGAGTTGGCTGAAGTCAGGTTGGGGAAGATGAGGGTATTGACATCTTTATCCTTCAAGCGGGTGAACGGATATTTCGTGTCACGCAGTTGGCGGTTCATGGCAAAGTTCACCTGCATTTCGCCGTCGATGGCCAAGTCGGGATAAGTCTGTTGCATATAGTCCACAGCTTGGTGTACGCTGACGGGACTTCCTTCCGTGTCGGCACCGAAGTTGGAGTAGCTCAGCATGGCCACTACAGGTGTTTGGTTGAAGAAACGTACCGTGTTGACGGTCAGCTTGGCAATGTCAATCAGTGTGTTGGCGTCAGGATGACGGTTAATCAGTGTATCAGCCAGGAAGTAAGTACCCTTCTTGGAGTTCAAAATGTGCATGGTGCCGAAATGCTTGTAGCCCGGCTGTATGCCAATCACTTCTTTGGCCACCTTGATGGTGTTGCTGTACTTGGTGTACAGACCGGTGATGAAAGCATCGGCTTCGCCCGTCTCTACCATCATCATACCGAAGTAGTTGCGTTCGAACATCTTATCATTGGCTTCTTCGTACGTAGCACCTTCGCGGGCACGCTTGTCGGCCAATATATGGGCATAGCGTTCGCGTCGCGGAGCTTCGTCGGGATGGCGCAGGTTGACAATTTCGATGCCTTCGAGGCTCAATTCCAGTTTCTTGGCCAATTTTTCGATAGCTTCGTCGTTGCCCAGCACGATGGGATGGCAGATACCTTCAGCACGAGCTTCAACGGCGGCTTTCAGCATATTGGGGTGAGTACCTTCGGCAAATACCACACGTTGCGGATTGCGGCGGGCTGTGTCGTACAGTTGGCGGGTAAGCTTGCTTTCCTGTCCCATCAGTTCTTTTAGGTGCTGGCGGTAAGCTTCCCAGTCTGTGATGGGATTGCGTGCTACGCCGCTCTCCATGGCAGCTTTGGCTACGGCCATAGATACCTCGGTGATGAGGCGTGGGTCAACAGGTTTCGGTATGAAGTAGTCGGGGCCGAATGTGAAATTGTTTACGTGATATACCTCGTTCACAACGTCGGGTACAGGCTGTTTGGCCAGGGCGGCGATGGCACGTACGGCACCCAATTTCATCTCTTCGTTGATGGCAGTGGCAGCTACGTCCAGTGCACCGCGGAAGATATAGGGGAATCCAATTACGTTATTAATCTGATTGGGATAGTCCGAACGTCCGGTTGACATCAATACGTCAGGGCGTGCGGCAGTGGCATCCTCGTATGAAATCTCGGGTACGGGGTTAGCCAAAGCAAATACGATGGGATGAGCGGCCATGCTGCGTACCATGTCTTGCGTCAATACGTTGCCCTTGGAAAGGCCAAGGAACACGTCGGCACCACGTACGGCTTCTTCCAATGTGTGGATGTCGCGGCGGTCGGTAGCGAAGTAACGCTTGGTTTCGTTCAGGTTTGGACGGTCGCTGGTGATGACACCTTTTGAGTCGAGCATGATGATGTTCTCGTGTGTGGCACCCAAGGCTTCGTACAGCTTGGTACAGGAGATGGCAGCCGCACCGGCACCGTTCACTACGATGCGTACGTCTTCAATCTTCTTGCCGGCCACTTCCAGTGCATTCAGCAATCCGGCGCTGGAGATGATGGCCGTTCCGTGCTGGTCGTCGTGCATTACGGGGATGTCGAGCTCTTCCTTTAGGCGACGTTCTATTTCAAAACACTCAGGAGCCTTGATGTCTTCCAAGTTGATACCTCCAAAGGTGGGAGCAATGGCCTTGACAGCTTCTACAAACTTGTCGGGGTCTTTCTCGTTTACTTCGATGTCGAATACATCGATACCGCCATATATCTTGAACAATAGTCCTTTTCCTTCCATAACCGGTTTACCGGCCATGGCACCTATATCACCCAGTCCGAGCACGGCTGTACCGTTGGAGATGACGGCTACCAGATTGCCCTTGGCTGTATATTTATAGGCATCTTTCGGATTGTTTGCTATTTCAAGACACGGTTCGGCTACGCCCGGAGAGTAGGCCAGCGAAAGGTCTGTTTGCGTACTGTAGGGCTTGGTGGGCACCACTTCTATTTTTCCCGGTTTGCCTTGTGAGTGATAAAGCAAGGCAGCTTCTTTTGTTATCTTTACCATATTCCGATGTTGAAAGTTATAAATTTGCCACAAATGTAGGGATAAAAGTTTTAAAATGTAGCTTTTTAATAGTATTTTTGTCCATGATATTTAGAGTATGATATGATTCGAACGTTGCTTTTGTTCTTTTTTATTTTATGTACCTTTCCTGTTATGGCTCAGGAAGAGCGTGCTACGCCTAGGGCGGGTGAAGGTATTTCGTCTTTTCTGGACCGCCACGGCCGTTCGGGGCGGGCTTATTATAAGGAATTTCTGAAACTGAACAAGAAAACCTTGCGTGGAAAAGAAGAGTTGCGCTTGGGTGTGAAATACATACTCCCTCCCTTGACGAACCGAAAAGGAGGTAAGGCTGCACAAGGTGGTGACAAGAATGCTGCGCCGAAGAAAACGACGGTCAATGAACCCCTTTTCGGCAAAAAGCTGGCCAACGTCAAGGTCACAGGCAATCGCTTACAAGGGGCTTGCTTCTATGTTGTCAGCGGACATGGAGGACCCGACCCCGGTGCCATTGGCAAAGTAGGCAAGGTGGAGTTGCACGAAGATGAATATGCCTACGATGTAGCCTTGCGCCTTGCCCGCAATCTGATGCAGGAGGGTGCCGAAGTGCATATCATCATTCAAGATGCCAAAGACGGCATCCGCGACGACCGCTATCTGTCCAACAGCAAGCGTGAGAGTTGTATGGGTGCCCCTATTCCTCTAAACCAAGTGGAGCGCCTCCGGCAACGTTGTGCCGCCATCAACGAACTATATCGGAAAGACCGTAAACAGTATAAGTATTGTCGCGCCATATTCCTCCATGTCGATAGTCGCAACAAGCGTGCGCAGACAGATGTCTTCTTCTATCATGCCCCTCAGAGCGTGGCGGGCAAGAAATTGGCTAATACGATGAAGAACGTCTTCGAATCGAAGTACGACAAGCATCAGCCCAACCGGGGATTTGAAGGCACCGTCAGCGAGCGTCGGCTTTACGTCTTGCGGAATGCCTCGCCCGTCTCCTTGTTTGTTGAGTTGGGCAACATTCAGAATTCCTTCGACCAACGACGCTTTGTCATCAGTTCCAACCGTCAGGCATTGGCTAAATGGATGATGGAGGGATTCATCGCCGATTACGGCAGAAAACGTTAGTCCGTGTGCTGCGTTTCTGCATATACATTCTCTACTTTTGTTCTCGAAAAACGACTTCTTATGGGAATGAACCAACATGAACCGAAATAAATTTGTGCAAATGGTGGGTAGTTCCTATTTTTGAAAAGTATAAAAGCTATATTGACAGAAAAAGGAAGGACTTATGATGTGAAAATCAGCGTGTTTGTTTTGTTGGCTATGAAAAAATTCTTTTCTTTGCAAACAGACACTTCATAACTTGTCGGACGGATAGAAAAGAAGCAGGCGTGCGTTTTCTTCCTTGACAGGGGAGCATCATAATAGGGTCTGTCATCATTCGGCGTATTTATAGATGGAAGATTGTTGTTGAAATGTGCAAAATTATAGATAGAGCGATGGATGTAGAAGGTGGAAAACAACAGAAGAAGGAAAATCTAACTAACCATGACACGCGATGCCGTGGATTGTCGGAAGAGGAACGCGGACTGATAAAGCAGTCTGCGGTCTATCGGATTGCTTTTGTCATAGCCAAATTCATGGATCGGTATCTCGTCGATCCCGTCGTGGGCCTGCTCTTCCCTGTGGTAGGCGATTTCATCACTTCCATTTTTATTATACCTTTTATTTATATAAGCCTGTTTCGGATACGTTCCTTGCCGTTGACGTTGGCAATCATCTTCAACACGTTGCGCGACATTGCAATAGGCCTTATACCTTTCTGGATAGGTGCCGTCTGCGACTTCTTCAACAGAAGCAATATCCAAAATATGAAGTTAATCATCGGTTTCGTAGAAGGCAATCAGAAAATCATCGACGAAGTCAATCGGAAGGCTGTGTGGATGGGGGTGTTGATTGTAGTGTGTTGCATCCTTATTTGCCTATTGCTGCTGCTCGTAGGTAAAATCTTCGAAGTTTTTGGCTACGGTTTGGGTTGGCTATCGGGTTTTGTGAATTATCATCCAATATAAATATCTGTTTTTTGAGAACTTCCACTTGATGTAGGAAGAACGCAAGGTGAAACAAACAAAATTAGAAATCTTTTTTTTATAACGGTATCGAGATATGGATAACAAAGAATGCCCTCATTGCGGGAAAGAGCTTGGAGCGAAGGATAGAAAATGTAGGTTTTGCGGAGAATGGCTGGTAGATCCGACAACTGTTCGCATAGCATCGTCGCTGGGAGGAAAGGCCGGTAGGATGGAGGCTGATGCACTTGAAAGCCCACTGGGGAGGTATGTGCAAATACTGATGTGGATAGGCATTGTTGCGGCCTTGCTGGTTTGGGGCAATGGAGTGCTATCTTTGGCCGAAGGAATGGAAAAGGGGACTTTTGCCTCAAAGGTGCTGGAGCTGTGCTCGGTTGTTCCTATGTGGGTAGTAGGTTGGCTGGAAAGCATGACGGAAACAGCACTCTTCTATATGTTGTATCACGAATTGAGGACTGTACTTAGATACCGTGGTCGTTCATTGCCGATTTTGTTGATATTTTCTGTTGTAATGGGTATCCTGTTCTTGGGGCTGAGCATTACTCATTCGGGGGACATGGATATGACGAACGATTCTTTGGGATTCTTTGTATTGATAAGTCTGCCCAATATCTTTGTCTCCATTGTGGGCGGCACGCTCATCATCGAAAGCTACGTCGGCCGACTGAACACAATGGGGAAAATGCTGATATATATACCTTTGGCGCGTATCCTTTTGTTTCTGCTCTTCATGTTGGCGGGCAGATGGGAGGAGGTGCAATATGTCTCGACTTTTCTGATGACCTCTGCCACTGTGTTTCAGCTGTGCCTATTCGGTAAACTGTTGAAAAAGAATAATTGTGCTTGAATACCCTTTTCTTTTTATTTTTTTGTGCTCATTTTTTGCATATTATGCGAATAGCTTTGCATTTAGTTTAAATTAACGAGTTGACAAGACGGTGAAATAACTGTTAAACGATGCTTACTGTCATGCAGGAGAGCATTTTCTGACCCTATATTTCTGTTTTTTGTAAAAAAACTGTATCTTTGGCAGCGATTTTTGTACTTGTTGATCCGTGGGGATGAAAGTATAAATCTATAACAATAAAGCAAACAAAGCAATGGCAAAGGACCTTTTTAACCGTTACATTTGGCTGGTGGATACTATCTACCGCACAGGAAGAATTACATTCGAAGAGATTAACGAACGCTGGGTGCGTACGGAGATGAGTGGGGGAAAGGAGATTCCTCTACGCACTTTCCACAATCATCGGCAAGCTATCGAAGATGTATTCGACATCAACATCGAATGCAACAAGAAGGGAGGATATTATTATTATATAGAGAATCGGGAAGATATGGAGCGTGGCGGCGTACGCAACTGGCTGCTGAATACATTTGCTGTGAACAACCTTATTAACGAAAGCCATAAGCTGAAGAACCGCATCCTATTCGAAAATATTCCGTCGGGACAGAAGTTTCTGACCTCTATCATAGAGGCGATGCGCGACAATCAGGTGTTGCAAATCACTTATCAAAGCTTCGAGCGCAGCGAACCCAGCGTTTTCAACATCGAACCTTATTGTGTCAAGGTGTTCAGGCAACGTTGGTACGTAGTGGCACGTGCTCCTTACTACGATGCCATCCGTATCTATGCGCTCGACCGTATGCTTGCGCTCTCACTTGCCGGCGAGGAGTTCGAATATCCCGATACGTTTGACTCACAAGTCTATTTCAATAGCAGTTACGGCATCATTGTGGATGAGGAGTACGATGTAGAGCGCGTACGCCTGCGGGTGTATGGCAATCAGTGCAAGTACATCCGTGCCTTGCCGCTGCATCACACACAGCAGGAGGTGGAGACCACCGAGGAATATGCTGACTTTGAGTACCTGCTCCGTCCTACATACGATTTCTGCCAAGAGGTGCTGAGCCACGGCAGCAGCATGGAAGTGCTGAAGCCGGATTGGCTGCGTCAGGATGTGCAGGAGACAGTGGAGGGAATGATGCATCTATATGGAAATGAGGGGCAAAAATAGTTGCAATATTGCCGGAAAATACTATTTTTGCAGTTGTTATGGCAGCTGAGCGATAGGCGCGGCTGTCATGCCGTTATTGATGAACCTTAAAACATAACCATTATGAATCTGATCATTGCTATTATTCCGGTACTGTTGTTGATTGTTTTGATGGCATTTTTTAAGATGCCCGGTGACAAGAGTAGTGTGATCTCGCTCATTGTTACAATGCTGATTGCCCTATTCGGTTTTCATTTTCCTGTAAATGACCTGCTTTACTCCTTCTTGTATGGGGCACTAAAGGCGATTTCTCCTATTTTAATCATTATTTTGATGGCTATATTCAGCTACAATGTGTTGCTGAAGACGGGCAAGATGGAGGTTATCAAAGAACAGTTCTCGTCCATCTCAACGGACAAGAGCATTCAGGTGCTCCTGCTTACGTGGGGATTCGGAGGTCTGCTGGAGGCAATGGCCGGTTTCGGTACGGCGGTGGCCATTCCGGCGGCTATCTTGATTAGCTTAGGATTCAAACCAATATTCTCGGCCACGGTCAGCCTGATTGCCAACAGTGTGGCGACGGCTTTCGGTGCCATTGGTACGCCGGTGTTGGTATTGGCCAAAGAGACCAACCTGGATGTGCAGGTGCTGAGCATGAACGTGGTGCTGCAACTCTCGGTGCTGATGTTCCTCATCCCTCTGGTATTGCTGTTCCTCACCGACCCGAAAATAAAGTCTCTGCCCAAGAATCTTTTCCTTGCACTTCTGGTAGGCGGTGTGTCGTTGGGCAGTCAGTATGTGGCGGCTCGCTACATGGGTGCCGAGTCTCCGGCCATTATCGGCAGCATCCTTTCCATCATTGTCATTGTCCTCTTCGGTAAGCTGACCGCTTCGAAGGAAGAGAAAGCCCGGAAGAGTACGCTTAAGTTTGGCGCGATACTGAATGCTTGGAGCGTCTATCTGCTCATCCTGCTGCTGATTATCGTGACCAGTCCGTTGTTCCCCTCTCTGCTTGCCGTGCTCGAAAGCAACTGCGTGACGCGCATCACGCTCCCCGTGGGTGGTGCAGAGTTGAAATACTCCATTTCGTGGCTGACGCACGCCGGTATGTTGCTGTTTGTGGGCACGTTTGTCGGTGGATTGATACAAGGTGCCACGGTGGGCGATTTGTTCGGTGTGCTGTGGAGTACGACTAAGCAACTGAAGAAGACCTTCGTTACGGTGATTTGCTTGGTGGGTCTTTCCACCATCATGGATATGGCGGGCATGATAGGCGTCATTGCTACGGCATTGGCCACGGCTACGGGAAGTCTGTATCCGCTGTTTGCCTCTGTCATCGGTTGCTTGGGAACCTTCATTACAGGTAGCGATACTTCTTCCAACATTCTGTTCGGTAAATTGCAGTCCAGTGTGGCAGGACACATTCAGGTCAGTCCCGACTGGTTGGCGTCGGCCAATACGGTAGGTGCTACGGGCGGAAAGATTATCTCTCCGCAGAGCATTGCCATCGCTACTTCAGCCGGAAATCAGCAAGGCAAGGAAGGCGAGATACTGAAAGCTGCCATCCCTTACGCATTGGCGTATGTGGTGATAACGGGCATCATTGTCTATATTTTCAGCTAAAGAAAGAACTTTGCTTTTCGGATTACAGATATAAATTGCGTTAGGCGCGGATGACAAGACACATGCTAATAGATTCCGTGGGGTTTGTGTAATCCGTGCCTATAATGTTTCTCCCCATTTCAGTGATGGTCTTCTACGTGGAAATTCTCACTATTTTTCTATTTAGTTTATGAGGGTGCATCAAGATAATAAGTAGCCTTACAAAATGACTTTTTTTAGACGCGGATTAAACGGATTAGGCGGATTTTTTTAATATTTATCCGCTAAATCAGCCTAATCCGCGTCTAAAAGATTATTCCTCTCAGTTTTTGATACACTCTCATAATATTTTTGCAGTAGGGGAGGTAAAGAGAGGAGTTTCCGAAAATTCTGAATGAGGTATTAATCCGTCTCATCTGTGTGTCATTGTCTCAATCGAAAGGAACTGCAATTTCTTACCATTCCATACCGACTTTCTATCATATTTTACCTACTTTTGCCCCAATTACTGTAAAAGAACGCACGAAAAGACGAACAAAACGCACTGAAAACAACCATGACCGAGCAAGAAGTCAGACGATACCTGCGGCAGATGAAGGACGAGGACTCACAGCAAGCCTTCCGTGCCTTCTATGACCTCACTTACGACCGACTGTTTCGCATTGCCTACTACTACGTGGGTTGTGAGAAGTGGGCGCAGGAGGTAGTGATTGATGTGTTCGTGCGCTTGTGGGAAATGCGTGCCCGATTGCCGCAGCTGAACAGCATAGAGGACTATTGCTTCATACTCACCAAAAATGCCTCCCTCAACTATCTGGAGAAGGAGAATCGCCGTGCCACCTTGTCCAGCGACTGTCTGCCCGAACCATCCGAACAAGCCGACTCACCCGAAGATACTCTTATCGGCGAAGAGCTCTTTGCCCACTACGTGAAGGCATTGGACCGACTGCCCGAACGCTGCCGCGACATCTTCATCCGCATACGCGAAGAAAAGCAGACTTACGCGCAGGTGGCCGAAGCCCTGAACATCAGCACAAAAACTGTGGACGCGCAGCTACAGAAGGCCACGAAAAGGCTGAAGGACATGCTACAACCTTATATCGACAAAGACGAACGATAGCGGCAATCTGACTCAAATGTCCGATGTGCAGCCCAACACTATTAGCTTCTTTTAGCGCAATATACCCAACTTCTTGGATGTATATATCCCTCGTGTGGGGCATATATGCCTGACAAGTCAGATCTATATAGCTGACAACTCGATTATATTGATTCCACAACTACTTGATAATGAACTGTCCTGCAAATTAATTCGTCGGGAGAGACATTTTTTTGTTTTTCCGATAGGGAATCTTTCTCTGCCATCTGTCTTTACTATAAAACAACAATCAATCAACCGGAAAGACAATGGAAGATACATTGAACAAGAAACAAGAACCGAATAGGAAGGAGGATGCGGATAAAATTTTGGAGCGATTGGCCGACTCCACCCGTTCGCCTCGGGGCCGCTTCTCTGCCGAACAGAGCTGGATGCTGCTGGAAGTACGCATAGGTAAACGAAGAAAGCTGCGCCGCTTCTACCTGCGCATAGCCGGCAGTGCAGCCGCCGTACTGTTGTGCGTGGCAAGCTGGGCCACTTATCACGCCTTGAATGTGGAATCACCTGCGCCGCAACCCGCACCGACGGAGCAGCATAGTGGTTTGCCCCGATTACAAGCTGTGTTGAACTTTGAGCAACGTCCCCTGCAGGAGATAGCCGAAGAACTGTCGGACACCTTTGGCACTCCCATCTGCATCATCGATGACAGCCTGAAGAACTTCCGCATGACGGCCACATTCAAGACCGGAGAGAGCCTTGACGAGATTCTGAACTTGCTACAGAGAGCCGCTCCTTTTGAACTGGCAACTAAAGAAGATACTATCTACATACTAAAACTTCATTAAGATATGAATACTGAGACGCAGAGACACAGAGTCATACCAGTTGACAAGGCAACAAGGCAAGTCCCCGTTCCTTCGTCCCCTAACTGAAAAACTCAAAAACTTAAAAACTTAAACGACATGAATTGGCTGAATACCTTTTCGTTCCGCATCACCGGCATGGTGCTGCTGATGTGCGTGGCAATGGCGTGCG